>DISL01000127.1:2520-2926 GCA_002421845.1 Epsilonproteobacteria bacterium UBA6211
TGAACTTGTAGAGTTTATTTTTAATGAATATAACATACAAGGGGTAATTCACTTCGCCGCTGAATCACATGTAGATAACTCTATAAAAAACCCAGGAGTATTTGTTCAAACAAATGTAAATGNNTAAATGGAACATATACTCTAGTAGATGTGGCTCAAAAACACTGGATGGAAAAGCCATTTGTATATAAAGACAAATACAAAGATTGTAGGTTCCATCATATTAGCACAGATGAAGTATATGGAACACTCAGTGATGATTTAGATAAATTGTTTACCGAAAAAACACCTTATGCACCTAATTCACCTTATTCTGCTTCAAAAGCAAGTTCGGACATGATAGTAAGAAGCTATGTGGAGACTTTTGGACTTAACTGTGTTATAACAAATTGTTCAAATAACTATG
>DISL01000058.1 GCA_002421845.1 Epsilonproteobacteria bacterium UBA6211
GAGTAGTAGGCTATACCTCTTGTATAATAGGCTAAAAAAACTACATATTGGCACGATTGCTTCGTTGGAATTTATCGCTTTACTACAGTAAAGCTTCAAAATTCCGCCTTGCACTAGCACTAATATAATAGTTTTTTATGTATATTAGACAGTTATTTTTACACTACCTAGGTCTCAGGAAATAGATTTCATCAAATCAAACCTTTTTTTTATATTTTCTTTGATAGCTGATATATCCACACGTTGTGGTTTTTGAAGTGACGGGTAATTTTGAATGATATTTTCAAACTCTGCTACCACATCGTTTAGTGACTCTTTTTGGATAGTCGGGATATTGTATTTTTCGATAAGTTCTATAGCATCTATACTTTCATAGTCGTATCTTTTAAAAAACACCGGTTTATTACCACATGCTAGGGATTCTAAAGCTGCATTTACACTAGCTGTTAGTAGATATTCCGTACCTTTGATAGTTTCCGTGTAAACTTCTTCATCTATAAGGGTAGTAAAAAAGTTTTTTAGTTCTCTTTCATATCCCATAAAGAAATAATGCCCCATAAGCAAAGGAATATCAATCTTTGATGATGTTATTTGAACTAGAGATTTTGTATAGTCGTCATCGCTGAAGAATATAGCTTTTTTGTATTTTATATCACTACCTTCAAAATAAGTATCATCTACAATGTCTTTTGGTATATCTACCCCAAACTCATACACTTGTGAACAAAAATCCTCCATATGAGCCTTTGTAAAATCACTCACCTCATCGGTATCATAAATAAGTATATCTCCACGCTCCATCATATGCGGTAGGTTGGTGATGACGTCCACACTTGCGGCATCTCTTACCCCTAGATACTCTTTGGCATACATCCCTGCTCTATAGTCACAGGTGCATAGTATAGGCTCAAATTCTTTTAATATGTTATAGACAACACTACATCTTCTAACTCTATCTAGGTTTTTGTTGTGTCCGCTTTTTGCGTAAATATATAAGTTCACTCTTAGTTCTCCGTTATCGTTTTTAGTATTTTATGGATTTTACAATATTCAAGATTAATGTTTATTATATAAATGGAGTTAGTTTTTTATTTGTTAAGAAATCTTATACATCATATTTCACAATAATATTTTATTAATATTTGAGTATATGTTTTTAAATTATTATAATTAAGAAAATATAGAGTACAATCTGAAAGTGATTAATATATAAGGAAATAATTAAGGAGTACACTATGGAAATAGATTTTCATTATTATGCTACGTTTACTGCAGCTCGTCTAGCCGGTTTTCCACATGAAGAGGCTGGGATTATAGCTTATGCTGCTCAATATGTAGATGATTCCAATATAAAGCGTTTAGTTGCAAATGATGTACTTGTTGAGCATCTTTTGAGTCCAAGTGATGAGTATAAAACACTTATCACAAAATTTAAACCTATACCAACATGTCATTTAGATACAGAACTTGGTCGTTTTGAAACTATGGCAACATGGACAACATCCAATATCAATGCATTTCGTAGAGTTTGGTCAATATTCCATTTTTTACCTGGTAATTATGGTGCTAATTCAGATATTAGACCTTACACAGGCAACAAATCATCTACTGATGTTGTTGGTAAGATTGGCAATATGTTAAGTGACATAGGCATTAATTTTTCTGGAGATGAAGATTTTAAAACTTCCTTTAATTTAATGTGTTTACCAAATAGTCTTCTTGTTAAGGATATGATAGACGATATATCAACTAAACCTGTTTCAAATCTAACTTTATATTTAGCTGGAATTCGTATGCACGTTTTAGCTGATACATGGGCTCACTGTTATTATTCTGGTACGCCTCAATATTGGGTTAATGACGCAGGATATGATGTTTATCAAATTGATACAAATAAAAATAAAACAAGAATAACATGGGCACCAACTGCATGGGGAGTAACTAAAGCAGTAAGTGGTGTAAATGTGGAAGAATCAACTCCTAATACTACTTGTGCTCAATCCACTTTTTATTTAGGACATGGTCGCATGGGGCATATTCCTGATTATCCGTGGATTGTTTATGAATATACACCAAAATGGTCAGCTAATCCTATTATTAAAGATAATCCATCTGATTTTATTAAGGGTTTTACACAGATGTATATGGCATTAAAGTCTATCCGAATGGGTACAAGTTTTAATCTAAAAGAATCTTTGGAAGCAACACCTGATATGGTAGGAAAAATTAATCGTATAATTCAAAGAAGTGCACACCCTAGTATAGCTCGTGATGCTGAAGCCAGAGCATTAGTATGGAAAGAAGAGTTGAGAGACCTAATTATTGATGGGGTACATATTGGCATACCACCTGATTATAACCAAGATAATTGGATTAATATGGCTCATGGCAATTATAATGATGCATCTACACATTATTATCGTTTTAATCTTGCTGCGAGAATGCACCATGATTTTGTAATTGATAAACTACAACAAGCAGGTATTAATTTAAATCAAGGCAATACAGGAGTAAAAGATTCTATTAAAGAACTAATTGAAGAGTTGGGTTCCTTACCTACCAAAACTCTTAAACTATTTATTAGAGTTGGAAGTGATGGTTATGATATTGGTAAAAAAGCCGTTGAGGAAGTAATTCATTTTGCTGAAGATGGATATAGTGCTGGTAAGAAATTTATTAGAGGGATAACTGGGAAATAATAATTTAATTTATATGGCTGGTTGATACTATATTTTGTAATCAATCAGCCGTCTGAATAGTTGATTGATTATTTTGATACTTCTTTACTGCACCCTTTTCCTATAATGCCATTTGTACTCTTTGTCCTCCGTGACATAGGCAAAATACAAATCGCCGGAGTTTCTCCACGCATCAAGAACTATCCCCTTATCATAAGGTTCCCCACGAGCCGTGATACTTATAGCGTGGTGTTCCGTGAAATAGTCTCCCTCATTTGAGATGACCTTATAAATACCTATGGTTTCATATTTGTCTTTTTTGAGGTAGTCTAGTATATCGGTAGCCCACTGGTGACATAAGCCCCTTTGTCGTAAGTTTTGGTTTACGAGAAAGTTTTGAAAACTCGGCGGTTTGACCAAATCATAACTATTTGCCAAGTGCATGGAGTAATATATACTATTTTGAGCTATATTATAGGCTTCTATTTTGTTGATTTTAGGAGATAGGCTTTGTATCATTTGTGCCAAAGTTTCTATTTTTTGTTTGGTTTGTATATCTTCTTTGGTTAATTTGACCCTAGAATCTTCACTAAGCATCACATGGTCGTATTTGACGCTACATCCCGTGAATATAAAAAGTGCGATGATTGATAAAAGTAGTGTTTTCACTAGTATAAGCCTTGACGTATTGTGTATGAATAGAATTTTATCTTACTAATGTTTAAAATAAATTGTCTTAAAGCTTATTAATTCATTTCTTCTATGCTGAAACTTGCATTTTTACACCAAAAGATTGCATTACTTTCATGATAGTTTCAAATTTCGGTTTTGTTCCTTTATGGAAAGTTTTATATAGGCTTTCTCTTCCAAGTCCGGTTTCTTCTGCAATTTGGCTCATCCCTTTTGCTTTTGCGATATTACCAAGAGCTTCAAGAAGTTCATCCATATCACCATCTACCAAAATTTGAGATAGATATTCCGCTATCACTTCTTTATTATCAAGATATTGTGCTATATCAAAATTTGTAACTTCTAATTTACTCATTATCAAGCTCCTTTAAAATTTCGTTTACTGAAGAAAGCAAAGCTTTTGCTTTCTTGATATCATCAATTTGTGATGATTTATCCCCACCAACTAATAAAATGATTATCTCATCATTCTTTTGAGTATAATAAACTCTATAACCAGGTCCAGTGGGGATTCTGAGTTCACTAAGATTGTTCCCGACTGATTTATGGTCGCCAAAATTACCAAACTTCATTCTATCAACTCTTCCTAATACTGCAACTTTACCTTGAGTATCTTTGAGTTTTGATAGCCATTGTGAAAAGATATTTGTTTGTTTAATTATATACATAAAGAAATTGTATCCCAAAAGATACTTTTTGTCAATAGGTTGTATTAGTCTTCAATGTCATACTAAATTAAAATTGAAACGACAGATTAAGGTGATTTAAGAAAAGTTTAATCTCTGGGTCTGATTAATTGTACATGTCCCCTTTTTGTTATGTCCCCTTTTTGTCCTTTTTTCCTAATGGTATTTTTATGCCTTTTAAATTATGAAATAATTCTATTATCATTTCTCATAAATTAATAGAATAAATTTTTGTCTATTGTTTTTTTGAGGGGAGGTATTCCATCTATATTTTCATAGCTATTGCCATAGTCTATAGTATAGCGAGGAATTTTTATAAAACAATGTTATATTAATTAGATTTGTGTAATAATAGCCTTTAATTAATATTGGTATTAAAAATAAGGGATTATATAGACAAATACTTAGTGCATGTTAAATAATAAGGTTATTCTATGGATAATAAAAGTTTAAAACACATCATGATATATTTCATAAAATTCAGAATATTATTTATAATTTCTATGATATTGTCCATACTTACTTCTAGTACAGCTACTGCTTATATAATATATATTAATACTAAAAAAGACAATCAAAAGTCGTGGTGTACAGGAGAAATAAAAGCATTTGATATCAATAATTATGAAACAAAAGACTTATTTATATTGGTAAATCAATGTAAAGAAGTTGTTTTAGAATATGGGCTTTTAGAAGACATATTATTTCATAGTAAAGATATAAATAAGTTTTCCAAAACTATTAATACCTTATATTTAAATAATAAGATTGATAATGAGTTTATATCACTATTTAGTGATAATGCATTATCTAATAATATGAATAATCCTTACTATAACTTAGATAGTGAACTTAGTAAAAAACCAAATAACATACAGAAGATAGAAGACAAGATAAGTAAATATCTTCTATTCACAAAAGAAATTACTTATAAATCTTATACAAGTGAACAATATTCAATATATTTTTACATCTTATTTACACTTTTTAAACATGATATCTTTTTAATTGAAAATAAAAAAACTCCTGTTCTTGATTTATTGAATATTAGAGATTCAAATTATAATACAATTAATCCTGTAAGTAGCAATGATTTATTGTATTTACAAAAGATTTGTTATAATATCAAAGATGTAGTGAAAAGAGAGGACTTTTTAATTGATTCAGAAGATATTTTTATTCTTACACTCGCTGACATATTTAATAGCTACATTAACAAAAATAACAAACAAGTATTACTTGATAAATATATTAAACTATCAAAACTTATACTTAAAAATATAAGTACAGATTTATCAGAAACTAATGAAAACTATCAGTGGAAATATATAAATGAGGTTTTTTACTCAGGAAAACTAATATTGTTAATTTTGCAAGAACTTGCAACATATAACTTAAACCAAGAGGAATTAAAAGTTGTTTTTAATGAGTATAGTTTAACAATAGATAAAATTGACATATTCTACCAAGAGATAATGCATAAACTAGTTTATCAGTTATTTACTGATGATTTTAATTATCAGAGGAATAATAATGAGAAATTATACACTCAACTGTTTATGAATAATTTTCATGATACTCCCACTATTCATAATACTGAACTACTTAAATATTTTGCAATAAATAACAATATCTATTTGGTTTTAAAAAGTTTAGAACTTTCAAAAAATGACAGTAACTTAAGAAGAGATATATTGCATGCAATTATTCTTAGTCAACAAATTAATACATATAGAGTCGATTATATAGATGTGGTATTTGACATTATTGATAACGAACAAGATGAAAAATCAAAGCTATTATTAATTAGGGACTCTTTAGTACTAAATGAACCTAAAGTAATAGATTATGCTATTAAACATATTGAAGCAAATAGAAAATATTATATAGATGAATTGAATAATACTAATTATTATGATGGTGACTTTTATACATATTCAATTTTTAGTTATTTAGCTAGAAGTAAGACATCATGGGTATCAAAAAAATACACTATGAAGAAGAAAAAACTTAAATTAATTTTAAGCTTTATAGAACAAATAAATAATAATGACAATAAGTTATATTTATATAAAGAATTATTGTCCTTTATAGATAAAGATGATTTTGACTTATTTAATTTAATTAAACAATCAATTCAAAAAGAAAATAATAAGGTTCTACAAAATAAATTGCATCAAATAATATCTAATATATAGTCAAATGTACTAAAATTTATTTCCTAATAGATAATCTTTCATTAAGCAAATAATGTAGAATAAACGATATCCCAATTTGAAAAAGAATGTTGGTTACAATAGATATTTAACAGCGATACAAACTAAATTGAATACTATACTAAGAAATCTAATTATCAAATTTATTCTTGAGTAAAATAGTATAATGGATATATTAGTCTTTACAATAACTTCAAAATGACTATTTGCATAATTTGAGTGGTCTAATTTGAGTCTTAAAGGGAAAAGAAATTTGAAAGTATCATTGGGATTATTTATCATAAACTCAGGAATGATACTTTTTTGTTGATTCATGCCCTAATTTCCTATTGTTTTCCTATTTTTTTCTATTTCATTCTCAAATTTTATTATACATATTATCAATTTTTATTTCTTATTCTCATTTTTTATTGCTTACGACACCTCTAGGATTTACGTACATATGTAGTATATCCACCGCACTCGGGGTTATTCCCGATATGAGCGAAGCAGCAAAAAGTGTAGGTGGTTTGTGCTTTTTGAGCTTTTCGATAACTTCGTTTGAAAGCCCTGGGAGTTTGTCGTAAACAAAATCATCAGGTATTCTTAGATTTAACATCTTTTTCATTTTTTCTATCTGTTTTTGTTGTTTTTGTACATAACGATAGTATTTTGCTTCTACGATAACTTGTTCTTTCGTGTAGTCGTCAAGCTCTTTGAAACTCGGTACAAACTCATCAAACTTTGCCAAGTCTATAGTGTTTCTTCCTACCATATCCACAAGTAAAGTTTTGTCGCTTATTTTCTCTTCGCCCATATTTTCAAGCATTGCAAGATTCTCTTTGCTAGGGGTAAACCACGTATTTACCATCAGTTCCATAGCTTGATTTATGGTTTCGTTTTTTGCTCTCATTTTATCAAAGGTATCTTGGTCTATAAGCCCCATTCGGTAACCATATTCCATAAGTCTTACATCGGCATTTTCTTCTCGTAGAAGTAGCCTATATTCCGCACGGCTTGTAAACATTCTATACGGTTCGCTTGTACCCTTGGTAACCAAATCATCTATAAGTACACCGATATATGCTTCATCACGTCTAAGTACGAAAGGCTCTTTACCATCTATTGCCAATACGGCATTAATCCCTGCCATAAGCCCTTGAGCCGCTGCTTCTTCATACCCTGTTGTAGCATTTATCTGACCTGCTAGATATAGGTTTTTTACCTTTTTTGTCTCTAGTGTATGGTGAAGTTCCGTCGGATCAACATAATCATACTCTATTGCATATCCGTATCTTACTATTTTTGCGTTTTCTAGCCCTTTGATAGAGTGAATCATTGCAGATTGTACATCTATCGGTAAAGATGTACTAAGACCGTTTATATAGTATTCTAGGCACTGTGCCGTTTGAGGCTCTAAAAATAACTGATGTCTTTCTCTATCGCTAAATCGGTTGATTTTATCCTCTATACTTGGGCAGTATCTTGGTCCTAAGCCCTCAATTTGCCCCGTGAAAAGAGGAGCACGATAGAAATTGTCCGATATTATTTTGTGTGTTGTTTCATTTGTATATGTTATATAGCATGGATGTTGTTTTGGATTGAATGTACTTTTATCCGTTCTAAAAGAAAAAGGAATCGGTTTTTCATCTCCGCCGTGAGCTTCCATCACGCTAAAATCTATACTTTTTGCATCAAGTCTTGACGGTGTTCCTGTTTTTAGTCTTCCCACTTTTAGCCCAAGCTCCCTTAAGCTATCGCTTAATGTTGCCGATGGAGCTTCCCAAGCACGTCCTGCACTAAGTTTTTGTTCACCGATATGAACAAGCCCTTTCATAAAAGTTCCCGTAGTTAGTACCACTTTTTTTGCCGTAAAGCTAAGACCGAGTTTGGTTTTTACGCCTGTTACTTGAGCGTCATCATAGATAAGAGCCGTTGCTTCATCTTGAAAAATCTCAAGATTAGGTGTATTGAAACATACCTCTCTCATATAAAGTCTATAGGTATCCATATCTATTTGAGCACGACTTCCTTGAACGGCTGCCCCTTTACTTGCATTTAGTATCCTAAACTGAATACCAGTAGCATCGGTACATTTTCCCATCTCTCCGCCTATAGCGTCAAGTTCTTTTACTAGATGCCCTTTTGCAAGTCCTCCGATAGCAGGATTACAACTTGCAGCACCTAGCTGTTCTACTAGCATAGTAATAAGTAGTGTTTTTTTGCCCATTCTGGCACTTGCAAGTGATGCTTCTATACCTGCATGTCCACCACCGACAACTATAATATCATAATTCACTTTGTCTCCAATTAGTAAAATTAACATAAATTGTGATATTATATCCAAAAAAAATTAAGAGGTCGGATGTTTACCGGATTAATTCGAGAAATTGCGAAAGTTAAAAGCTTTGAAGGTAGTAAACTTAGCGTTTATTCAAAGCATCATGCAAAGCTTGGAGACTCCATAGCGATAAACGGTGCTTGTTTGACCGTAGTAGAAGTAGGTAGCTGTTATTTTAGCGTAGAGCTTTCTCCCGAGTCAAAAAACGTACTTGCAATAGAGAACTATAAAGATGAAGTTCATATGGAACCCGCGATGATGATGGGTGACAGATTTGAAGGGCATATAGTTCAAGGGCATGTGGATTGTATAGGTGAGATAGTAGATATTAAAAACAACGGTAATAGTACCGATTTTTTTATAAAATTACCGAAAAACTATATTAAGTTTGTAGTTCCAAAAGGCTCTATCACAATAGACGGTGTAAGCTTAACTGTAAATGACGTATTTGATAGTAGTTTTAGACTTACTATAATACCTCACACTATCAAAAATACAATTTTCGGTAGGTACAAAAAAGGGACGTCGGTCAATATAGAAACAGATATGTTTGCTAGATATGTGTATCATATATTCGGCAAAAAAAATGATAAAGAAATTTCGTGGGATAGTGTTGATAAGATTTTAGCTAGTTATTAAAGGCAGGGGTTAATGGGTGATTTTGAAAAGTTAAAAGACATAGGTGTAGAAACTATCTACCAAAGAACATATATAGCTCATCAAAATATTGAGTTTATACTCGATAAGGATTTTGCAAAACTAAACAACAAATTTAAAGCTACGGGTTTTATAACCATGCTTGAAAAAGAGTTTGGGCTAGATTTGAGTGATTTCAAAAAAGAGGCTGAAAAGTTTTTTGACCATAAAGAGAGTGAAAAACAAAAGGTAATGGCTTCTCAAAACGAACCAAAAGAGATAGATAAAAGATTGATTATATACCCTATAGCAATAGTATCTGTTTTGCTTGTGTTGTTTTTAATTATTGGGAGTTTCTCTTCTGATAATGATGAGTCTGGAACTATGATACAAGCTACAAACAATCCTCCTGAAGTAGCTATAGATAAACTTGTAGAAAATGTACCGCCTGTTGTTCAGGAAGAAATAAAAGTTGATGAACAACAAAAAACAACACCTGATGCTGTAGCGGTAGAGTCAAAACAAGAAGAGATAAAGCAAGAGGTCAAACAAGAACCAAAACAAGAAGTAGTTGTTGAGCAAAAACCAAAAGTTGAACAACCGATAGTAAAAGAAGAGCCAAAGGTAGAAGCTCCAAAAATACCTGTTGCAAGTTTACCGAAAATCAAAATTACACCTGCTGTTCAAATTTGGGTAGGGGTTATTTACCTAGATGATTTTTCAAAAAAAGATTATTTAAGTACTAAGACATTTGAGCTTGATAACACTAGAGATCAGCTTATCCTGACGGGTCATGGACGTTTGACTATCAATGTTGGAGATAAAGAGCAAGTACATACAGATGAAAATAGACTTAGATTTTTATATCAAAACGGTGAGTTTAAGATGATTAATATGGAGATATTCAGAGAGATGAATAACGGTAAAAACTGGTAAGATACTAGTTTTTACTCTCTTCGTTTGATTTTTTTAGAGATTGTTCTTTCTTTTGTTCTTTTTTGTAAGCATCGTTTAAATCCTCTTCACTATCAAACAACAACCCATCCATCATCCTTTTTGTATCGTCAAATTGTCCACTTTTTGCACCCCATAAAAACACGGCTAGTACGGAAAAGCTAACAACCAAAGAAACAATAAGCATCATAAAAAGAGTACCGCTTATTTCCATTTTTTCCCCTTTGTTTTGATTAAACTTCTGATTTGTTCTATTCTATCGAAAAGTTCTTTATCTTTGAGGTTATTCTCAAAAATACCGTAAGATTTCTCTTCAAAAAAAGATACTTTGTGAGTTGGTATTTCCGCTAAAGATTTCGGTTTGAGTTTGTCATAACGGAAAATCTTCACATCTTTTATAGTTTTTAAATCTTCTATTTGTTTTGCATATTGAATTAATATGGGTTTAAAGTTTGTAAGCTCAAATTGAGCTGTAGGATGATGTACTCCTATGGTGAGGACATCTTCTTTAAACTTTGCAAAAAGTATCATATCAAATATCTGTTTGGTAAGCACTTTTTTCAAAAAATTGTGTATAGGAAAGCGTTGCTTTATCTCTTTGAAAGTGTTTATTTCTAAAATGGTAGAAATTAGTGCTTCACTATTTTTTACCATTTTTTATCCGTAAAGAGTTTCCAACCACAAGCAAAGAACTCAAGCTCATAGAAACGGCAGCCACAAGAGGGATTACATACCCTGCCATTGCTATCGGTATGGTTAAAGCGTTGTAAACAAGCGATATACCTAGATTTTGTTTGATAAGTTTGTATGTCTTGTGTGATATTTCAAAACATCTTACAAGGGCGGTTAGAGAATCATCAAGTATTACCACGTCACTAGTAGCTATGGATATATCTGCACCGTTACCCATAGCTATGGCAATATCGCTTTTTGACAAAGCCAAAGCATCATTGACACCATCCCCAGCCATTACCACTACTTTACCATCTTTTTTTAGGTTGTCTATATATTGTGCTTTTTGGATAGGGTTTAGTGCATAATGATAGTTTGTTATCCCCACTTGAGAAGCTATATTTTTTGCAACTTGTTCGTTATCACCGGTTAGCATGATTATTTCAAGATTAAATTTTCTAAGACTTTCAAAGCTTTTTACGGCATCAGGTTTTAGTAAATCTTGAAGATAAAAAGAGGCTACCAAAGTATCGTTTATAGCAAAATAAAAAGTAGTAAACTCGCTATTTTGAGGTGTAGCTATCCCAAAATCTTCAAGCATAGCTTTATTTCCACCCATAAGCTTCATATCATTGTATTTTGCATACATCCCTTTTGCATCTATTGTTTGATACTCTTCTAGGTTGTATGTTTTTAATTCTTGATAGTTTTCTTCAAGATGTTTTTTGACCGTAGCACTTACAAGATGGTTTGATGAGCTTACAAGCGTGTAGAGTATATTTACATCAAAGCCACTTGCCAAGTCACTTTTTACGACTTTTAATTTACCTTGCGTAATAGTACCCGTTTTATCTAGCACCAAAACATCTGCTTTTGCCATAGTTTCTAGGAATTTTGACTCTTTAAATACCAGTTTATTTCGAGCTAGTTCACTAATCCCTACCAAAGAGGCTATCGGGGTAGCCAAAGACAACGCACAAGGACAAGCTATAACTATAACTGAAATCATAACTATAAAAGCCTTTTCAAATCTTCCTGCTTCAGTAGCATAAAAAAGCTCAGGGGTGAAAAAGTACCATCCGATAAATGTCAAAACAGCCAAAGACAAAATAGTAGCCGAAAAGTATTTGGATATTTCGTTTGCTTTTTTTTCTATATCTGATTTTGAAGCTAAAGAATCCTCTATAAGTGTCACAAAAGAGCTTATTGTGGAGCTTGAGAAATCTTTTTGAGCTTTATATCTTATAAGAGAGTTTGTATTGATAGTGCCGCTATAAATAGTATCATCGATACTTTTATATACCGGCATAGATTCACCCGTAATACTTGATTCGTCAAAGTTTGCGTTACCGCTTACCACGATGCCGTCCACAGGAGCTATCTCACCTGTTTTTAGCTCTAAAATATCTCCTACTTTTATCTCATCTACGCTTATGGATTTTTTTACTCCGTCTTCTACTAGCATGGCATCAAGCGGTAGTGAGCTTTTTATCTTATCTATAGTATCTACGGCACTTTTTTTACCTATTACCTCAAGATATTTACCTACAAGTACAAAAGTAATAATCATCGCCACGGAGTCAAAATAACTCTCACCGACTCCACCGAACATAATATAAAGGGAATAAAAATAGGTCAGTGTAGCACCACTCGCTACCAAAAAGTCCATATTTACGATTTTGTTTTTAAGCCCGTAGTAACCACCTCTAAAAAACACCCAACCGCTATAAAAAAGTACGGGAGTAGCCACCATAAACTCACCGAAATGTACCATATGCTTCACATCTTCAGTCATTCCTGTAAAAAATCCACTATATTTTGCTACAGCCAACATCATAATATTCATAGAACCAAAAACAGCCACTATCATTCTCATAAAATAGTCACGTTTTGCACTTGATGCTTTTTCGTCACTTATTTTTGAATCATAGGGGTAAGCATCATATCCGATACTACGTATTTTTAGTATTATTTGTGATAATTTAATCTTTGAATCATCCCATACGATTCTTGCTTTATAGTTAGTAAAGTTTATATTTGCTTCTATGATACCGTCCGTATTAAAAAGTATTTTTTCATTGAGCCATACACATGCGGCACAATGTATCCCTTCTATGATAAGGTCTATTTGCTTGAAGCCTTGTGGAGTGGTTTTGATAAATCTTTTTTCAAATGATTCTAAATCAAATTTTTCTACGTTTAAGTCTAAATTTTTTGGTGGAGTAAGAGAGTTTTTACCGAGTTTGTCATAAAAACTATTCAATCCCTCATCACTTAAAAGATGATAAACCCCCTGACATCCGTTACAACAAAAATACAACTCTTTACCGGTGGATATATCTTTTATCATTTGGTCTTGTTCAAATTCCAAATGACAGTGTGAACAATTTATTTTAGACATTTAAAATATCCTAATTCTCTATTTTTAACTATTTCTTGCACGTTTTTTATTATACCGTTCATGGAGATAAAAACTCCGCTAGTTTGTAAAGCCTGTAAAAAACCGTAAGCACACCCAAGGTTCATACACCCCTCTATAGGATTTATACTTATAGGCTCCATAGCACCCACAAAAACTATACTAAGATTTTTTTCTTTTGCTATGTCTTCAATCTCTTGTGCACTTAAATGTATAGTATCCGTTCCATGTATAATGATGATTTTTTGATATTCCGACCTGCCTATAATATTTTTTAAGCTTTTTCTATCATTATCATCCATATCTAAACTATCTTTATAGATAAATTCTTGAATATCAATAAGATTTATATTAAACTTAAAATAAGTTTTAATTATTCTTTGAAGGATTTCATTATTTTTTGGCACAGTCATTTGCCCATCAATCGGATTATAGACTTTACTAAAAGTGCCACCGCAAGTTATTATTAGAACTTCATCCATTTAATCTAAACCTATTTATATTTATTTTATGGTATAATATCAAAAATACCATTTTATTAAGGTAAAGTTTGGATAAAGTTGCAATAAGTACACTTAAAAATGTCGTTGTTCTGTATGTTGAAGATGAACAGTTACTTCGTGATATAGTTACGAAAAGTTTGAGCGGTTTCACAAAAAAGCAATATGTTGCAAAAGATGGTGAAGAGGGACTCGCACTTTTTAAACAATATCAAGATGAAATA
>DISL01000059.1 GCA_002421845.1 Epsilonproteobacteria bacterium UBA6211
TTGCAGCCTCTACGGCAGGAAAAAAGTCCTTCATCAAAACTCTTCCGCCAAATACTGATTGGAAACCGTCTCTAAAAGTCGTATCCATTATATCGATATATTTTTTTGACATACGTATTACTCCACCCCGTAAAATAAGTAAATTTTAGCCGCATTTTTACCATAAATTTTTATTAAAAAAATATGAAGGCATACATCGTATGTCAAAGATTTTTTTAGCAAAAAGAATGAGTAAACAATGCGAGGAACTAATATATTAAAATGCTAGTTCTCTTATAAGTCCTCTCTGCGTTGTCAAATTTCGCTTATCGATGATAAGCTTCAATTTTCCGCCTTGATAGAACTTATAATAAAACTACTAAAATTTTATTTATTTTAGGGGTAGAGTAATTACCCCTCTTTGTTTCTATGGTGCTGTATAGCAGCTATTACAGCAGCAATTTTGCTAACTTTATCGTTACTCTTTACAACTTGCGGTTGCCATTGTTTCGTAACAACAACTTCTTTTTCAGGGAAGTACTTTTGTACCAGTCTTGCTTGTATCTTTAGTATAAATACTAGCAATACCAAGAATGCGAACACTACTCCCATACCTAATATTAGAAATTTAAAAGCCTCTGCTACTAAGTTAACTTCTTCCACTAACAATCTCCATAATTTTATAACGATTTGCAATTATAGAGAAAAATATTTTTAATTTCTCATTCCTTAGTGCTAAATTAATTATTCATTATTGCTTATTTTATATATTATTTGTGCTATAATACAACTATGAAAAGAGATACATTAGATAAAAGAACCAAAATTGCCAATGATATAATGTTTTATATCTATACACATATCGATACGGATATAGATATAGAAGAGTTGAGCTATGATTTAAACATCAGTAAGTTTCATATGCACCGAATTTTTAAAGAGATATTTTATAGAAATATATACGAAGCGATAAAAGCCATAAGACTCCAAAAAGCTTCACACTTACTGGTCACAAATAAACTATCTACTATTTCAGAGATTGCTGCGTCATGCGGATACACATCCCAAACATCTTTTATCAAGGTATTTAAAGCTAGGTTTAATATGACTCCAAAGGAGTGGAGAAATGGTGGATACAAAATATATTCTACATCTATTTTAGAACAATCGGATATATTCACAGACTCACAAGTAGATTTTAGCAATATTGAACCGACCATTGTAAAAATGCCGGAATTTAACGCTTACTATATAAGAAATCAAGGGTATGACAAAAATATCAAAAAAACATGGCAAAAGATTTCTACATGGGTAATGGGTAATGAATTTAAAAATTATAAGCAAATTGCCCTTTATCATGACAATCCTGCCATCACTCCACCTGATTCTTGTCAATATGTAGCTTGTATAGTAACAGATGAGCCTTTGACGGTAAAAAACAGGTTACCAAAGTTTATAATATCAGGCGGAATATACGCAAAATTCGACATTGCAGGGGTATATGGTGATGTTTTGAAATTTATTCACTGGGTATATAATGAGTGGTTACCGTCAAGCGGTTATGAAACTACCACAAAACCTGCATATACTATATATAAAAAGAACCATTTTCTATCGGATGACAATACTTTTGATTTAAGCTTTTATGTTCCTATACAGTTTTAGGACAAATAAAAAAGGGGAGAGCAAAACTGCCCTCCCCTTTTAATGATAATATGCAAAACTTACAGTCTTGATTCGTATCTTCTAAGCATATAAAGCTTTTTAAGAAGTTTTTTTCTAGCATTGATTTTTTGTTTTTTTCTGATTTCAGTCATAGGCTCGAAATATCTTCTAGCTCTAGTTTCTGTAACGATTAAACTTCTATCACATTGCTTTTTAAACCTTCTGTACGCTTCGTCAAAAGATTCTGTTTCTTTAACTCTAGTACCTGGCATATAAAATCACCCGCTTTCTTGTTATAAATTGAACGGGATTATACAAAAAACATACTAAAACTTAGTTTAAACATCTAAAATTTTAAAACTTTTGTGATATAATTATAAAAAATTCAAGGCGATAGATTTGGAATTAACTCATTTAGATAAAAATAATAGACCAAAAATGGTAGATGTAGGGGATAAAGAGCCTACTACTAGAGTAGCCGTAGCAAACGGAATTATAACAATGAGTCAAAATGCATTTGATGCTATCGTATCCCAAACAACAAAAAAAGGTCCGGTTATCCAAACTGCCGTAGTTGCTGCCATAATGGGAGTAAAGAAAACTAGCGACCTAATACCTATGTGCCATCCATTAGTTTTAAACGGTATCAACTGTGACGTAACGCAAAGGGATGATTTACCAGGCTTTGAACTTGAAGTAAGTGTAACACTAGACGGAAAAACAGGTGTAGAGATGGAAGCTTTGACGGGTGTAAGTATAGGACTTTTAACAATATACGATATGGCAAAAGCTATAGATAAAGGTATGATTATAAGTGACATTAAACTTATCCACAAAAGCGGTGGAAAAAGTGGAGATTTCAATAGATGAAAAACGTACTTGAAGGTAAAAAACTAGAACTTCAATACCCTTGTACTTGGGAATACAAACTTATCTCTTTTTCACATAATGATGTTTTAGTAGCAGTAAACGAATGTATAAAAAAAGAGTACAAACTAAAACCATCAAAAACCAGTGCAAAAGGGAAATACGAAAGCTTTACGTTGGAGCTTTTGGTTCATAATGAAGATGAAAGAGTAGAACTTTTTCAAATTTTAAAATCTCATCAAAATATTAAAATGGTATTATAATGCAAAGAAGAAATTTTTTAAAAACATTAACTTTAGGTGCTACGGTACTAGCATCGTCAAAACTAGATATTTTAGCAGACACAATAGATAGCAACCCTCAAGATTTGTTTGTAAGTGTAGAAGATTTACCTACTTTTCTAAGCGTAAAAAACAAACTAACCAATCTACTCAAAACCGTGGGTTTCGGTAATTTCAATCTCATTACTTTTGACAATACTTTGTATTATGCAAAACGTAATTTGAATATAGGTGAATTTACAAAAGAAGAGTTATCATTAATAGAGAAGATTTTTTATAATGACCCTACACAATACGGCTTCTTCGGGCATAAAACTTGTGCAAACCTCACAGATGTAATCAATGAAAACGATGTTTATAAAGTACCAAGTTCTGGGCATTTTATATTTAAAGGAACATCTTTAAATCACTATAACAACATCATAAAAGATATAGGTGATAGCGTAATCTTAACATCAGGTGTAAGAAGCGTAGTAAAACAACTTAGTCTTTATCTTAACAAAATAGAGTCTGTTGATTATAATATCTCTTTAGCTTCAAAAACCATAGCACCCCCTGCATACTCATACCACTCTATTTCAGATTTTGACGTGGGCAAAAAGGGTCTTGGGCTAAAAAACTTCACGGAAGTATTTGCCCATACAGATGAATTTAAGAAAATGACCGAGCTTGGTTATGTTGAGCTTAGATATGACGTAGGTAACCGTGACGGGGTATTCTTCGAGCCTTGGCATATAAAAGTTTAACACTTGTAAACTTTATTTATGATTGATATCCTAAGTCTGTCATTCCGAACTTGATTCGGAATCCACAATATAAATTAACCATCAAATTGTATAAAAAATATACAGTTTGACCGCTATAAACTTAAGGTATATAACGCTATAATTTTCCAAACTAGTTTTATGTTTTGGGAGATGATAATGAAAGTTGAAAGTATCTTTAGTTTAAATAGCGGTGACAAAACTTTTCTTATAGATAAAAGAATCAAACTACTTGAACTTATAGATACTCACGGCTCACTATCCAAAGCGGCAAAAGAAGTGCCAATCAGCTACAAAGCGGCATGGGATGCAATAGATGCCATGAACAACTTAAGCGATAAACCTTTGGTAATATCATCTACCGGTGGAAACAGCGGCGGAGGGAGTGCTTTGAGCGATTATGGCAAAGAAGTGCTACAAACTTACAAAATACTTCAATCCAAATACACACAATTTTTAGACACTTTAAACGATGCCTTAGGACAAGGCGGTGTCCAAAATCTACAAACTATAGAGAGGATAGGTATGACTCTTAGTGCAAGAAATCAAATCAGCGGTGAAATCATAGAGATAAAAAGAGGTGCAGTAAACAGCGAAGTTTATCTCAAAACAAAAAGCAACAATGTAATTACGGCAACAATTACAAGCGATAGCATAGAGACTCTAGGACTCAATCTAGGGACAAAAGCAATAGCTATTTTCAAGGCAAACGCAGTTTTAATCTCAAAAGATTTAGAGCTACGAATCAGTGCTAGAAATAAATTTATAGGTGAAGTTATACATCTATGTGAAGGTAAAGTAAATAGTGAAATTGTTGTTGCAATCGGTGATGACAGAATAGTATCTAATATTACTCTGGAGTCTTTTAAAGAACTTGACGTTAAATTCGGCGATAAAGTAATGGCGATAGTAAAAGCAAGTTCGATAATGATAGGGGTTTAGAAATTAATAACTAATAATGAATAGCTAATAATTGTTGAGTGGCTTAGCCACAAATAAATATCGCTTTAGTGATACCGTAATTATTAGTTGTTAGTTATTAATTATTCATTAAATATAATAGGAGATAATTATGTTAAGATTAATATTGACGATAGGTTTATTGATTAGTTCTGTTTTTGGTGATAAGGTTACGGTATTTGCAGCTTCAAGTACAAAACTTGCGATGGAGGAGATAGTAACCGAATTTAAAAAACAAAATCCAAGCGATGAAGTAGATATATATTTCAGTGCTACGGGAAAAGCATTTGCACAGTTTACAAACGGTTTCAAATACGATATTTTTATGGCTGCTGATGCTAAATATCCGGCTACCATAGAGAGCAACGGTGATGCAATATCAAAACCGGTAGTTTATGCTTTGGGTGTTGTTGCGTTGTACTCTAAAAACAAAGAGTTAATCAAAGAAGGGATGAACGTACTTACTAGCGATAAGGTAAAAAAAATCTCTATCGCAAACCCAAAAGTAGCACCTTACGGAGTTGCAGCGGTGAAGATTATTGAAAATTACGGTGTTTTTGATAAAGTATCTTCAAAAGTAGTGCAAGGTGATAACATATCTCAAAGCGTTCAATTTGTAGATAGCGGTGCTGCCGATGTGGGACTTGTAGCATTTTCTCTAATCAAACACACCCATAGCGAAGATGAATATATGATTATCGACTCTTCAAAACATGACCCGATGGAGCAATCTTTTGTTTTGACAAAATATGCAAAAGAGAATAAAGCAGCTCATAAACTAGGTGAGTTCATCACTTCAGATTACTCAAAAGGTATATTTAGCAAATACGGATTTGGAGTACCAAAATGAGAAAAATATACTTACTGCTACTTTTAAGCATAAGCTTGGTAGCCGGTGAGATATATATTGCAGGTGGGGCAGGATACAAAAGACCTTTAAGCGAATTAGCTATTATATTTGAAGCAGATACGAAAATCAAGTTAAACCCGATTTTTGGTAATATGCAACAAATTACCGAGCAGATGAAGCATAGTGATAAAATTGCCGTATTTTTTGGAGATAAACAGTTCATCAATAAACTACAAATTGAGTATAAAAAATCTGTAGAAT
The DNA here is from genome assembly GCA_002421845.1 of Epsilonproteobacteria bacterium UBA6211. GTDB lineage: Bacteria > Campylobacterota > Campylobacteria > Campylobacterales > Arcobacteraceae > UBA6211. Next base: position 5,628 of record DISL01000059.1, read on the forward strand.
TGGGAAAAGGCTCTTTGGTTTTAGTTTATTCTAAAAACAATGGAGAATTATCAACTATTGATGATTTGAAATCAGATAAAGTGAAAACAATAGGGCTTCCAGATACAAAAAAAGCAATATACGGTGTTGCTAGTGAAGAGTTTTTGACAAATTCAAATCTAAAAGCTTCACTACAAGATAAGCTAAACGTATTTCAAACGGTACCGCAAGTAAGTTCATATATCATCAGCGGTGATATTGATGCAGGTTTTATAAACAAAACCGATTATCTATCAATAGCAAAAGATGTAGGGCAAATGGTAGAGATAGATAGTAGTTTGTATTCCACTATAAAAATCGTAGGCGTAGTAATAAGCGGTAAAGAAAATAGCGATATAGATAAACTATTTGAATTTTTGCAAACACCAAAAGCAAAAGAAATTTTGAAAAAACACGGACTATAATATGGAGTGGCTATACCAACCATCACTTTTATCGGTACAAATAGCGATTATAACTATTTTACTCCATTTGGTTTTGGGGATAGGTATAGCTTATTATTTAAGCGGAGAAAAAACATTTTTCAAATCGGTAATCGATATTGCGGTAACCGTTCCGATAGTATTCCCACCCATTGCTTTGGGGCTGTTTTTATTGCTACTATTCGGTAAAAACGGTTTAATAGGAAGTGTACTACATAGCTTTGACCTGGAAATAATATTTACTACTACTGGTGTTTTGATAGCATCTTTTATAGCGGGTCTGCCACTGGTGGTCAAGCCAATACAATCTGCGATAGATGAACAATCAAGAATATATGCCGAAGCTTCTTATACACTAGGAAAAAGTAAACTACACACTTTACTCTTTGTCATCTTACCGAATATCAAAAAAGTGATACTAGCCTCTATGTTTTTGGGATTTGGTAGGTCACTGGGTGAAGTAGGTATCACGCTAATGCTCGGTGGAAATATTATAGGAAAAACAGATACAATATCTTTGGCTATTTATAACTATTCCTTTGGTGGAGAAATAGATAAAGCTATTGTATTATCATTGATTTTGGGGACGGTTTCTATGCTTATTTTTGTAGGTCTTAGAAAACTTGCTTATTTATAAAGGTATAAAATGGATATAAAAAATTTGATAGAAGAAGATATCGGATTGTTTGACCTAACTACCATCGGTCTTGAAATAGGTGAAAAACAAGGTTTGATGAGTTTTAGTGCAAAACATGATTGCGTAATAAGCGGTATAAAATACGTAAAGCAAATTTTGGAATATTTGGATATAGAGCATACCGTATTCGTCAAAGACGGTGAAAAAGTACAAGGCAAAACTCTACTAATCCAATGCAGTGCAGATGCGGACAAACTCCACAAAGCTTGGAAAATATCACAAAATATACTTGAATATCTAAGCGGAATATCCACATACACGAATACGCTGATAACCAAAGCAAAAAATATAAATCCACATATCGAAATAGCAACCACAAGAAAAAACTTCCCAAATACAAAAGAGCTAATGACTTACGGTGTAGTATGCGGTGGCGGAACTATACACAGACTCGGTCTTTATGACTCTATTTTGATTTTCGGTAACCATTTGGAGTTTTTAAAAAATCCAAACGAACTTGAAAACAAATTTCAAGCACTCAAAAACAAATTTCTTGAAAAAAGGGTAGCCGTTGAAGTGGATGACCTTACACAAGCGAACTTTTTTGCTTCCCTTGGAGCCGATATACTTCAATGTGAAAAGATGAGTTTTGAGGAGCTTAAAGAGTGCGTTAAACTAAAAGAAATTTACCCCTATCTCAAAATATCAGCAACGGGCGGGATAAATATAGAAAATATCGAACAATACGCTAAAACCGGTGTAGATTTCATAGTCACCTCATCGCCGTATCATGCAAAACCTGCTGATATAAAAGTCAAAATGGAGGCATTGTAAATGAACGTATTACAAGGTAAAATATCCCATATAAAAACCTGTGATGAAATATCACAAGTATCCGTAGATGTGGGGGGAATTGTTTTTTCGTCTATTTTAATAGATGCCGATAGTATGAATCTAAAAACAAACGACAATGTGGATATTTTGTTTAAAGAAACTGAAGTTTTGGTGGCTACCAAATTATCATGCGTAAGTGCTAGAAATGCTTTCTTCGGTGAAGTTTTGGAGATACAACAAGGGGAAATACTAAGCGAGATAAGTTTTGCTTTTCAAAAAGGTATCATCAAATCTATTATCACAACAAATTCCCTACAAGCCTTGGATATAAAAATAGGTGATGAGTTTTTGTGGTTTGTAAAAGCAAATGAAGTTACGGTAAGATTAAAGGAGTTGTCATGATAGAAGAGAGCTTTTTAGAAACCATGCTACTCACCTTTGAACTAGCAGGTATTACCACTTTGATTTTGCTTATTATAGGCGTTCCTTTGGGGTATTATCTCTCCCACACGAAAAACAGATTCAAACCTGCAATAGAAGCGATAGTATCTATGCCTTTGGTTTTGCCTCCTAGCGTTCTTGGATTTTATATGCTTGTATTTTTCTCACCAAAAGACGGCTTTGGAAAGTGGCTTGAAGAGATGTTTGATTTGAGGCTTGTATTTAGTTTCGAGGGTCTTGTGGTAGCGTCTGTTATCTTTAGTTTGCCTTTTATGGTACACCCTATCCAAAGCGGATTTAGTGCATTGCCGAAGAACTTAAGCGACGCTGCATACACACTAGGAAAAAGTAAACTAAACGTACTTTTTAATGTGTTGTTGCCAAACATCCGCACTGCACTTCTTACTGGTATCGTTATCTCTTTTGCCCATACTGTGGGGGAGTTTGGCGTGGTGCTTATGATGGGTGGAAATATAGCAGGAGAGACAAGGGTGGCAAGTATAGCTATATATGACGAAGTAGAAGCACTCAACTATTCTTTGGCAAACCAATATGCACTTACCCTTTTTGTCATATCTTTTGCTATTTTGCTTGTGGTTTATATGGTAAACAAACAGATGTTACGAAGTAAGTTTTGAGTTTAATTTGGAGAAACTAAAATGAATCTAAATCTTAAAGAATCACAAAATATAGAATTTAAGCAAATCTGGAAAGATGAGTACATCAAAACATTAAGTGCATTTGCAAACAGTGATGGTGGTAAGCTTTACATCGGGGTAAATGATAATGGCAATATTATCGGTATCGATAATGCAAAAAAACTTCTTGAAGATATACCAAACAAAGTAAGAGATATTTTAGGCATAATGGTAGATGTCAATCTCAAACAAGATGAAAATAAAGAGTATCTTGAAATTATCACTGATAAATATCCATACCCTATAAGCTATAAAGGGTCGTATTACTATAGAAGCGGAAGCAGTACACAAGAACTAAAAGGTGCTACACTTGATAAGTTTTTACTTGGAAGACAAGGTAAAAAATGGGATGGTGTACCTGTGCCTTATTTTGGTTTTGATGATTTAGACCCTTTTGCATTTAGGCTCTTTCGCCAAAAGGCTGAAAAAAAACAAAGAATTGACAATGAACTTTTAAAAGAGAGTGATGAGATTCTTATAGATAAACTTCATCTCAAAGAGGGTGATTATCTAAAAAGAGCAGCGACACTTTTATTTGCAAAAGAACCTCAAAAATATGTAACAGGAAGCATAATAAAAATAGGATATTTTAAATCAAATAGCGATTTGGTTTATCAAGATATGATAGAGGGCAATCTTTTTGAGCAAGTAGATAAAACTATGGAGCTTATATTTACAAAATACCTAAAAGCTATTATTTCTTATGAAGGGGTTCAAAGGATTGAGAGTTTTCCAGTATCAGAACTAGCTTTTAGGGAAGCCCTTATTAATGCAGTAGTACATAAAGACTATGGTTCACAGCAAACTATTCAAATAAGTGTATATAATGATAAACTTCTTATGTGGAATGCAGGAGATTTACCACCACATTGGACACTAGATACACTGATGCAAAAACACAATTCAGAACCTCACAACCCTGCTATTGCATATCCTTTTTTCTTAGCTGGTTATATCGAGTCTTGGGGAAGAGGAATAGAAAAGATAATAGAAGAATCACAAAAGTTCAACGGCATTATCCCACAGTTTAGATGGCTAAATGGTCTTTGGGTGGAGTTTTATTTTAATACCGATAAAAGTTTACCTAATCGGTTGGGTGAAAAGTTGGGTGAAAAGTTGGGTGAAACACAACAAAGTATTATAAAGCTTATGCAGAATAATCCAAAAATCCCAATTACTGCACTTGCTACCCAGCTTGACATAAGTACAACGGCAATAGAAAAACATATCAAAAAACTAAAAGAACAAAATATTATTAAACGAAACGGCAGTGCTAAGGGCGGATACTGGGAGATAATATCTTGAGAGTGAACTCAAATTATGGAATAGATTTGCTAAATGAGATTTGGAGAAACTAAAATGACACACTTAAATATACAAAAAGAGCTTAGAGGTACTGACGGTGCTATAAACTTGGATATAAATCATAAGCTAGAAGCCGATAAACTAACCGTTCTTTTCGGTAAAAGCGGTGCGGGTAAAAGTACGATACTAAAAATGATTGCAGGGTTGATAGAGCCTACAAACGGACAAATCATAATCAATGACGAAATATGGTTTGACAAAGCAAGAAAAATAAATCTCCCCCCTCAAAAAAGAAAAGTCGGGTTTGTTTTCCAAGATTATGCACTATTTCCAAATATGACGGTAAAAGAAAACTTGCTATATGCCCTTGATAACAAAAAAAACTTAAAAAAAGTAAATGAGATACTAGAAGTTACGGAACTTATGAGCTTATCAGATATAAAACCTGAAACTTTATCCGGTGGACAAAGACAAAGGGTAGCTTTGGCTAGGGCTTTGGTGCGAGAGCCGAAAATCCTCCTACTTGATGAGCCACTTTCGGCTCTTGATTTTGCTATGAGGGCAAAGCTTCAAGATGAACTACTCAAAGTCCAACAATATTTCAATCTCACAACGATACTAGTAAGTCACGATATAAGCGAAGTTTTCAAACTAGCCCATAATGTCATAGAACTAGAAAACGGCAAAATCAAACAGCAAGGTACACCATACGAAATATTTGCAGGTAGCAACATAAGCGGTAAGTTTAAATTTAGCGGTGAAATAGTCGGAATAAATAAAAGTGATATTACTTATATCGTAAGTATATTGATAGGTCAAGACGTTGTAAAGGTGGTTGCAACGCAAGATGAGATACAAAATTTATCGATAGGAGACAAGGTTGTAATTTCTTCAAAAGCTTTTAATCCTTTGATTATCAAAATTTAGGATTTTTAGGATAAAATTCGCATTATTAAACAGCCCCTTAAAAGGCAAAAAGAAAAGTGCATGAAGTTAAATTACAAAGTCTCATTGTTATCGTTTTTTGTTATTAATATTTTATTAATTGCATACTATCAAATAGGTATTTATCCTGCATTTTTTAACTCTGATGCAGCTATTGCAAATATATTAGCAGATGAAATAGCTTCTATGTCATCATACTACCCTACTTCTTGGTGGTATGTAAACGGTGATATTTGGACTTTATTTAAACATACCCTTATCATACCCTTTTCCGTTTTAGGTTTTCACGGATATTATATACATGTTTTTGCGGTGCTTCTTTTTGCATCTTTCACCTTTTATCTCACATATCTGTACCTCAACAAAATAGGAATATCTACAGAAGGTATCTTAATAGCTTTAGTAGGAATATCTACTTTATATTCACCTATGTATGCAAGGGAGATGTACGGAGAGAGTGCATATATATGGTATTATACCGCACTGATAGGATATATGTTTTTGTTTGTACTACTTGACAAAAACAATCATGAAAAACACTTAATTACAAAAATTTTGATTGTCCTTATAGGGGTGTTTTTCGTAGCCGAGAATCCTAGTAGATTTGCTATTTATTTTATAGTTCCCCTATTTTTACCTCTATTTATTTTGCACAGGTATGTCAATTTTGAATACAAAAAGATTATCATATATTTTGCACTTGGTGTTGTTGCCGGTCTTGCTTATAGATATTTTATCTCTAATAGTATTCTTATGCAAAAAGGGGTCGATAGTACACTTATAATACCTCTTGATAAGCTACCTGAACATATTTGGTACTCCGTAATAGGACTTACCAATCTATACGGTGCCGACTGGGGAGAAAAAACACCTTTTGTATCTCTTGAGGGTGTCACTTATTTACTAAAATTTCTTTTGTATCCTGTAGCTTTTTTTGCACCTATTTATTATGCAATAAAAAACAAATCAAACATGACTTTTAGTGAATCATATACCTTAAGTGTAGGATATATGGGCTTTTTGATAGTTTTTGGAATATATTGCATCACCACTTTACATATAGACGGTATTTATGCTGCGAGGGAAAATATAAGGTACGTAATACCTTTTACAATGTTTATTTCAGTATCAAACGGAATTATGTGGAAATATTTTTCACAAAATATCAAAATCATCTTGCTATTTTCAGTTGTTTTATCATATATTTCGATTTTTAATACGTTGGATATACAAAAGAGTAAAAACATCCTTGATTCAAGAAATGAAGTGATACAAACTCTAAAAGACAATGGATTAAATAAAGGGTATGCACCGTATTGGCACTCTCATATTTTTACGGTATTGAGCGACAATAAAGTGGAAATAAGACCACTTGGTAATGATTACAAAAGGGAAGATGGTGAGTGGCTAACAAGCACTCGATGGTATGAAAGTGATTATGTTGATAAAAACTCCTTTATTTTGATGCCAAAAGACAAAATATCAGAATTTGAAAGAGTAGCAAAAGTTGAACATTTGCAAGAGTATTCCAAGAAATTGGAACTATCCTCGTATGTAATATATATTTTTAAACAAAACCCTATCACAGATTAAATTAGGAAAAATGATGGAAATAAGTGTAATATCACCTGTATATGGGTGTAAAGAAAGTTTAAGAGAGCTTTATGTAAGAACAAAAAGCACTTTGGAAAAAATTTGTGATTCTTTTGAAATCATTTTCGTAAACGACAACTGTCCGCAAAACTCTTGGGAAGAGATAGCAAAAATAGCCAAAGAAGACAAGTGCGTAAAAGCTATAAAACTATCAAGAAACTTCGGTCAGCACTATGCTATCACGGCTGGGGTTGATTATTCTAGCGGTAACTATGTAGTTATTATGGATTGTGACCTACAAGACAAACCGGAAGAACTTGAAAAGTTTTATGCAAAAGCAAAAGAGGGTTATGATGTAGTTTACGGCAGACGCGTAGAGAGACAAGATAGCTTTTTCAAGGCATATACTTCAAAACTTTTTTATAGTGTTTTGGAATATTTTACAGACTTTGAACATGACCACACTATAGGAAACTACGGTATTTTCTCAAGAAAAACCATAGAAGCGGTAAAAAGCCTAAAAGAAAGAAGTAGAGATTTCTTACTTTTAGTAAAAATAGTAGGTTTTAAAAGTACCAAAATAGATATAGAACACGTTGAGAGAAAATACGGCGAGTCATCATACACATTATCAAAAATGATAGATTTGGCAACGGACTCTATAGTTGCCCACTCCAACAAACCTTTGAAACTTATCATAAAACTAGGATTAATACTATCTATTATTTCTATTTTGATAGCTTCAGGACTTGTAGCGGCACATTTTATATATGGCTTTACCGTTGAGGGATGGACGAGTTTAATGGTATCTAATATATTCTTTTTTGGGGTACTCTTCGGTATTTTGGGAACTATGGGGATTTACATAGGTAAAATATTTGATGAAGTAAAAAACAGACCGTTATATATAGTTGACGAGGTAATAAATTGAAAAGTATCGCCATCTTACAATCCAATTATATCCCATGGAAAGGGTATTTTGATATTATAGGTAGCGTAGATGAATTTGTCATTTATGATTGTGTACAATACACCAAAAATGACTGGCGAAACAGAAATAAAATCAAAACCCCAAAGGGGACGGAGTGGATTACTATACCATGTAATTTCTCTTCAAGTAGCCAAAAAATCAATGAAACAAAAGTAACAAATCACCTATGGGCAAACAAACACTATAAAACTTTGGTTCAATACTATTCAAAAGCAAAACATTTCAAACAATACGAAAAGATTTTTGCAGACCTTTATAAAGAGTTGGAAGCAGAAGAGTTTTTGAGTAATATAAACTACAAGTTTATCATCACTATAAATAAAATTTTAGGCATAGATACCAAAATCTCAAAATGTGAAGATTTTAATCTCGTAGAGGGTCAAACCCTAAGACTCCTTCAAATATGCAAAGATGCAGGGGCAAACATATATCTAAGCGGACCTGCTGCAAAAGATTATCTTGATGAGGGGATGTTTGAAAAAGAGAATATCAAAGTAGAATGGATGAATTACGGCGGTTATAGGGAATACGAGCAACTAAATCCACCTTTTGAACACGGTGTTAGTATTTTGGATTTGATATTTAATGTGGGTGATGAAGCACCGAACTATATGAAAAGTTTTAATAAGGCAAAACAATGATTCATTTTAATTTACCGCCCCTAACAGGCAACGAAGAGAAGTATGTACTAGAATCTATGAAAAGTACAAAAATATCTGGTGACGGCTCTTTTAGTAAAAGATGTCACCAATGGTTTGAAGAACATCTACCGTGCAAAAAAGCACTACTAACCACATCATGTACCCATGCCCTTGAAATGGCAGCTATCTTGATAGATATAAAAGAGGGTGATGAAGTAATAATGCCTAGTTTTACATTTGTAAGCACCGCTAATGCCTTTGTTTTGAGGGGTGCTAAGGTCGTTTTTGTGGATATTAAACCTGATACCATGAATATAGACGAAACAAAAATAGAAAATGCTATCACACCGAAAACAAAAGCAATAGTAGCCGTGCATTATGCAGGTGTAGGGTGTGAGATGGATACTATTATGGAAATAGCACTCAAACATAACCTTTTCGTGATAGAAGATGCGGCACAAGGGATGATGAGTAAATACAAAAATAGAACACTCGGTACGATAGGACACATGGGAGCTTATAGTTTCCACGAAACAAAAAACTACACAAGCGGCGGAGAGGGTGGACTTCTTATAATAAATGACGAAAGTTTTATCCATAGAGCCGAGATTATCCGTGAAAAAGGGACAAATAGAAGTCAGTTTTTTAGAGGAATGACAGACAAATATACATGGGTTGACGTGGGAAGTAGTTATCTACTAAATGACTTTAGTGCATCATTTTTGTTTGCTCAACTAGAAACGGCAGATATGATAAATACAAACAGACTCAACTCATGGAAACAATACTACGAACTCTTATTACCTCTAGCGTCCAAAGGTTTGATAGAACTTCCTACTATTCCTACGGAGTGTATTCATAATGCACATATGTTTTATCTAAAAGTAAAAGATTTGGATACTAGAACCAAAGTATTAGAACAATTTAAAAAAGAGGAAATAGGTGCAGTGTTTCATTATGTACCACTTCACTCATCTCCTGCAGGGATTGCTTTTGGAGAGTTTTGTGGGAGTGATATATACACTACAAAAGAGAGTGAAAGACTTATAAGACTACCGATGTATTACGGACTAACTACCGCAAAAATACAAGAGGTAGTAAAAGTTTTAAATAGATTTTACGGTGAGTGAGATATGGGATACTTTTATATTTTCGGAACAATATTTTTTACGGTTTACGGTCAGCTGATAATCAAATGGAGAATGCCTAACTACGGTCATTTGCCTGAAGGTTCTACTGAAAAAATCGTGTTTTTATTGAAACTGTTTTTAGACCCTTTTATACTAAGCGGTTTTGTAAGTGCATTTTTGGCTTCTATGTTTTGGATGGCTGCCATGACCAAATTTGAGCTTAGTTATGCTTACCCTTTTATGGGGCTTACTTTTGTAATAGTATTTTTATTTTCTACATTTTTTATGGGTGAAAATTTCAACCTTTATAAGCTCGTAGGACTGAGTCTTATAGTTATTGGAGTAATAATTACAGCAAAAGGTTATTAAATTTTAGCTTTTTTAGTGTATAATCAAGACGTTTAATTTATTTTTGCAAGATTTATGCAAGAAAAAGGAGATTTTTATGATTAAAGTTTTGTTGACACTATTTTTAAGTATCATCAGTTCTTTTGCTAGTATGCCAGGTGAAGTAGTACCTGTATTCCCTGATATTACTATGACATGGGTGGGTATATCATCACTTATAATATTTGTAATAGGGTATTATTTTATTGCTACAGAGGATAAATACCATGTTGATAAAGCAAAACCTGCTTTATTTATAGGTACTTTTATGTTTATGTTGATTGGTTTGTATTATGTAATGAATGATTTGGATTTGAATATCCTACATTATGATATAAATCACTTAATATTGGAAATTGCCGGTATTTTCTTCTTCTTATTTGTCGCTATGACTTATATAGAGACGTTGATACATATGGGAGTATTTGATAGACTTAAATACAATCTAGTATCAAAGGGATATACATATAGAAAACTTTATTGGGTGACGGGATTTATTGCATTCTTTTTATCTCCAATAGCAGATAACTTAACAACTGCACTTATATTATCTACGGTTTTAATCACTATAGATAAAACAAACAGAAAGTTTTTAGTTCCTGGTGCTATCAATATAGTTGTTGCTGCAAATGCAGGTGGTGCATGGTCACCGTTTGGGGATATTACTACGCTTATGGCATGGACGGCAGGTAAAGGTGTATTTACAGACTTCTTGTTTTTATTACCTTCAGCACTTCTTGGATATTTAGTAACTGCGTTTTTACTGGCTCAGTTCGTACCTACAGAAAAACCTGATTTTGATGCAAGTACGGAGAAAAAACCACCTTTAATGCACGGTGCTAACGTGGTAATAGGACTTGGTATTCTAACTATCGCTTTAGCCGTTGTTTCACATCAAGTGTTTCATTTACCTGCTATGTGGGGTATGTTGTTCGGTTTATCTTTACTTAAACTATACTCTATCAGAATCAAGAAAAAATATAATAGTGAGTTAAATATTTTCCATGCTATCGCAAAAATAGAAAACAATACTTTACTATTTTTCTTCGGTATCCTTTCTGCCGTTGGAGCGTTATACTTTATCGGGTGGCTTGGACTTGCGGTAATGGTGTATGACCCTTCTATGCTTGGACCAACTTGGGCAAATATCGGTGTCGGTTTCTTATCTGCAATAGTAGATAACGTACCTGTAATGTCTGCGGTACTTAAAGCAAATCCTGATATGGGACTTGACCAATGGATGCTTGTAACATTAACAGCCGGAATCGGCGGAAGTTTGATAAGCTTCGGTAGTGCTGCAGGTGTCGGTGTAATGGGTAAACTACCTGGTATTTATACATTTGCAAGTCATATGAAATATGCTTGGACTGTATTTATAGGTTATGTTGTATCTTTAATTGTTTGGTATGTACAATACGAAGTTTTAGGTATATATCATTAAATTATTGTTGGGTTACGGTTTTGCCGTAACCTAGCCTTAGGCTTTGATTTTTTGAATATCTTGACTATGCCCGACAACTACGACTATATTTCCCACAGCTAATTTATGATTTAACCCCGATGTTGAAAATATAAAACTATCTGAATGTATAGACTCTTTAACACCTAAAAAAATAAGATTAAACTCATCTTTAAAATCTATATCATTAATATCTCTATCTTTAAAATGACTGTGTTCTTCTATAAATACCTCAGCCATTTGTATAGGCTCATCGGAAAAAATAGTATTTTCTATTGTTTGTACAATATTAGGTTTTTTCAAATAATCAAAAATCTTGTTTGCACTTAATTCATAAGGGTCTAATATCTTACTAGCCCCTGCACTTATAAATCTTTGAGAATCATCCAAACTATCAGCTTTTGATATAATCTTTAATTTCTCATCCATAAATCTTGCCGATATGGTAATAAAAAGGTTTTGAATATCATCTTCCATAAGACAAAATATCGTTTTTACAAATCTTCCTATCCCGTATTTATCTAATATATCATCATCTATGGATTCTTCAAGGACTACATTTAGATTTTGAGATTTTGCACGTTTAAACTCTGTCGCATCAGTAGTAACAATTACAAAATTACTTCCGGCTTTTTGTAATTGTAAGGATATTTCAAAACCTAGTTTTCCGCACCCAAATACTATTATTTCTTTCATCTTCTCACCAATGTATTAAAATATTCTATACTCTCTTTATATCCTATAAGCATCAGCTTATCACCATGAGCCAAAACAAAATTTTTTGAAGGGTTAAAGGTAAAATCTTTGTTTCTCAAAACACCGAAAACTATCAATTTATAAGATTTGAAGTTAATATTACTTATCTTTTTACCGTCTAAAAAAGTCCCTTTCTTGACATATACTTCTTCCAAGAAAGCGTCTTCTTTACCAAAAAGGGTAGTATATAAAGCCTCGTAAGCGATAGGATGATTCATATACTCTATACCCATTTTTGCCATTGCTTCATAAGGATAAATAATATGATTGACTCCGGCTAAAAGGAACTTCTTATATGTACTTTGATTGTCTATACTTGCGACAACCATTACATCTTTATTTAGATACCTTACACCCAAAGATATATAAAGATTCACCGCTTCACTGTCGGTTAAACATAAAATACTTGATATGTTTTTACCGCCTACACCTATACTGACGAGGGTTTCACTTTTTGTTGCATCCAAATGTAATGCTATTATATTTTTTAATCTTGCAAGTTCTATTTTTGTGTGGTCATTATCTACAACCACTACGTTATCTCCGTTTTCTATCAGTCTTTGAGCCACTATTTGCCCTATTTTACCGTAACCGCAAATTACACAATAGTTTTTAAGATTTTTTATCTTCCCTAAATCTCTATTCTTTTTCAGCTCAAACATCTTTTGGGTAAACGATGTAGTAAAAATAGATGTAGAAAAAGCTATAATACCTAAACTAGAGACCACAAGCAAAAGAGCCACAGCCTTACCCTCAAAGGTAACAGGCACTATATCACCGTATCCGACCGTTGCTATAGTGATAACAGACCAATAAATAGCATCAAAAAAAGTATTTACCTTACTTCTATCATCCATAGCTTCTGCTACGTATATGACGCTTGAAGATATAAAAACCATCAAAGCACTAAGGCTAAAAAGTATTATAAATTCAAATTTTCTCTCTTTTAAAATATTCGTAAATTGATTTATACTTTTTGTGTATCTTAAAATCTTAAAAATCCTAAAAATCCTAAATACTTTCAAAAATCTATAACCAGGTAAAATAGAGAGTAAATCTATAATTGCCAAAGGGGTAATAACATATAAAAACTTCTCTTTAAGTACCGATTTTATAGAGACAAACGAACTATAAGGTTTACCCAAAAATTCTGATTTGTTGTAATCTCGTATGATAATACCTTTTGAATCACTACAAATCCAAAGCCTTATAATATACTCGACAACAAAAATACCAAGCACTACATCATCATAAAGTACGAATATCGGAAGTAAATCATGCTTTGTATCATATATAATAATTGCAACACTACTTAGAATCAAGAAAATCATACTAAAATCAACCAATCTTCTATATCTGAAACTTTGATTTTCAAGCAAATTAAAACAAAAATCTTTTAATTCATTATATGACTTCTTACTTTGTAAATAATATGCAAATTTAACTATATACGGCAATCAAAACCCTTTCAACAAAAATCTGCTAATAATCCACCCTTTAGGGTTTCATACATCTCTTGACCTTCAAGTAGTTTGACTATCTCCAGTCCAAAACAAATAGCAGTCGATGGACCCCTTGAAGTGATAACCTTACCGTCTAATACAACTTTTTTATTTTTATCGTATCCATCAATCCTGATATATTCTTCACAACTAGGATAACAAGTAAAATTTTGACTCAAAACTCCTGCTTTTTCCAGTGCGATAGGAGCTGCACAAATAGCACCGATGTATTTTCCATCGGCTTTAAAATCTTTTAATGTTGATTGTACTAGATGATTTTTTGATAAAACTTCCGTTCCCCCAAATCCACCCGGAAGCACAATCATATCAACACTCTCAAAATCAATATTTTCAAATAAACTATCACATTTTATCTCTATTTTATTTGCACCTAAAACTTCCCAACCCTCAACACCGGCTACTATCACATCAATACCGGCACGTCTGCATACATCTATAATACTAACTGCTTCAATCTCTTCAAAACCACTTGCAAGAGGTACAACTATTTTTGACATTACCACTCCTTTGATGTTTAAGTATATGTTTTGATTCTATCAAAAAAGAACTTAATCTTTATAATATCATTGTATTAAAAATTTATACTTTTTTTAAACATATATAAAGGTTTTTTGATAGATAATACTGAATATGATATATAAATGATATTTATAAAGATATACTTGTATTTCTATTGGAAACCAACATTAGCGGGATTTGTGTTAAGTAGATTAGTATTTGTCTTATTTTTCGTTGTTAGCATGTCTGTAGCAGATAAGTTGAAAATAGTAGGCGGTACTACTATACAGCCTATTGTAGAATCATTGTATAATGAATATAAAGCATTAACTGGCATTGAGCTAATAGTATCAGGTGGCGGTACAAGTATCGGTTTTCAATATTTTCATAATAAACTTGCACATATAGGTATGATTGCAAGATCTTTGAGTGAAGAGGAAAAATCAAAATACTCTTATGTAACCATAGGTTATGACGTAATTGTAATAATAGTCAATGAAAAAAACCCTATCAAAACAATTACAAAAGAACAGTTATACAATATTTATTCTGGACAAACAACAAACTGGAAAGAGATTAACGGCAAAAATGAAAATATCATTATGACCAGTAAATCTTACGGCAGAGGAAGTTTGACTATCTTTGAAGAGTTTTTGGATCTTTATAGCTTACAAAACCCAAAAGCACTAAATCATACAAAATATATTACGGAAAAAGCTTGGGTCGGTGGAGCAAATAGTGATGTGTTAGTTTGGGTCGGTGGACTAGAAAATGCCATAGGATTCATATCTTATGGAAATGCAATAGATGCTATAAAACACGGTATGCCAATAAAAATAATAGATATTCAAAACTATGAATTTAGCATTGAAAACGTCAGAAACGGAACTTATCCTCTTACACGAGAATTAAACCTAATATATTCAAAAAACGACCCACAATCTGTCCATTTTATAAACTGGATGTTATCTAAGTCTTCTCAAAAAGCTGTAGAAGAGAACTATTTTATAGGAGTTTTAGATGAATAAAAATCCTATTATAAAAATAGTAGTGTTAAATATATTTATCTTATCTTTCGTATTTGGAGTTTTTTATTCTATATATGATTTCCTAAACAATCTGAAAGAGACAAGATACTACGTACAAAAAATAGATTACGACATCTCTATGATGAATACCAATTTATACCAAAGCTACTTATCAAAACAGATGATATTTCTAGTCTCAAGTGCTAGAAACTCTTTGGATATTAAGGCTTCACTTGATGAACTATCAAAACTAGGTTATGACACGAGTGAAATTTATACTTTATATTTAGAACTATACAAACTTAGCGTTCAAGCATCTTCACTTTTTTTGGAAAAAGATGATACTCAAGGCTTGATTTTACTAGATGATGTGAAACAAAATTACGAGCGTATCTCATATCATTTAAAAACCATTTTAGATGAACTAGAAAATCAACAAAACAACATCATAGAAAATACAAATAGCTTGATAATCTTAGCATCAATTTTTCTTACTATTATCATAATATTTAACATAAACTATATGATACATATTTTCAAAGACCTTATGGCAACATCTACAAAAATAAAAGAAAGAGCTGTTTTGCTTGATAGTATAGCTGATGGAGTATATGGAGTAGATACGAAAGGTGCTTGTATGTTTATCAACAAAAAAGCACTAGAAATGATACAGTTTAGCGAAGAAGAAGTGCTACACAAAAATCAACATGAACTTTTCCATCACCATAGACCGGATGGAAGCTTTTATGAATTCCACGATTGTCCTATACACAAAACCGTAAATGATAGAATTACTAGGGAGTGTGAAGAGACATTTGTAAAAAAAGACGGGACTTTTTTCCCGGTAAGTTTAACCATCTCTCCTACAAGTGACGGCAATGCGGTAGTTGTTTTTAGGGATATTTCGTATATCAAAGATTATGAAACCCATTTGGAACATGAAGTATTACGAAAAACTAAAGCTTTGAATGATTTAAATAAAAATCTGGAACTAAAAGTAGCCCAAGAGGTAGAAAAGAATCGCCAAAAAGATATTTTATTGCAACAACAAACAAGACTTGCGGCAATAGGTGAAATGATGGGAAATATTGCCCATCAATGGAGACAACCGCTAAGTGCAATAACAACTACGATAAGTGGACTTAAACTCAAAGAGGACTTTGGTATCCTTGAACCTAATGATATAACCAATGCTAATGACTCAATAGTTCATAATGCAGAGTTTTTATCACATACTATCGATAATTTTAGGAATTTCTTCAAAAAAGACCAACCGAATAAAAAGTTTTTTGTAAGCGATGCAGTCAAGGATACAGTAAGTATCATCAAAGCATCTTACGATAACCACTTCATATTACTTAAAATGGATTGTGAAGAGGATATTTCACACTATGGAAGCGACAACCTACTATCCCAAGTGATTTTAAATATATTAGCAAATGCAAAAGATGCTCTTGTATTAAATAACATAGAAAATAAAATAGTTAAAATAATACTTAGAAATGAAAAAGGTAATATTGTATTGAAAATCCAAGATAATGCCGGTGGTATCAATGAAGGGATAAAAGATAAAATCTTTGACCCATATTTCACCACTAAGCACCAATCGCAAGGTACAGGGCTTGGACTTTATATGAGTACGCAGATTATTCATACCCATTTTCAAGGACAGATTGCTGCGTACAATGTCCAAGATTCTGATGGGCTTGGAGCTTGTTTTGAGATTAGCTTTCCACAGAGAATGGTAAACTAAAACACCATTCCAGCTTGAACTAAGAACTTAGTTTTATATTCTTTGCCATTTGCTTCAGATTCTACCTTTGAGCCACCTATGATAGTAGCTAAATGAGCTTTTGCGAAGAAGTTTTTGTATGAGGTATTGTATCCTATACCGATATCTGATAATTGTCTTGCTTTTTCTCCATCAACATCTTTTTCCTCTTTTACCTTTGCTGTATCTATGAAAAATGATACTTTATGGTTAAGTCCTTGGTAAGACGGAAGTGTATAGAAAGCTTCAGTTCTTAAGATATAGCCGTTTTCTGCACTCTCTTCACTATCTGGATATACTCTTACACCGTTACTTCCACCTATACTCATATCTTCACTACCGTCTAGGTTTTTATTATTTAGAGCTTGTTGATAAGTAAGTGATGTCTCTAGTGATACTTTTGGGTGTAATATAGTAGTATTACCTAGCGTTAGAGATAGCTTTTGGTAAGAGCCGTTTGTTTTTGCTCCTGTACTATCTGTAGCTTTTGCTGTAGCATCTTTGATATTTAGTTTACCGCTTATTAGGTTTATACTAGCATTATATTGTGTATCAAGATTTGCTAACATAGAACTTTTTGTATAGTTTAGTCCAAGATTAAAAGACTCTAGTGATTTTTTATTGGTTTGAACACTATCATTTTCATCTCTCATATCCTTTGAGGTATATGTAAGTGAAGTATAAAGACTCTGTGCTCTTGTTCTAAGTATTGGGTAAGATAATGATGCTTCAAGTGTTTTTGAGTCACCTTTAATATCTTGGTTTGTTACATATTTTTTTTCTAACTTATAGTTTGTATCAGAATATGATACTTCTCCTCTTAGTCCGTTTGGAAGTATAGGAAATGAATATGATGCTCTATAGTTATCTATATTTCCATTTGCTCCATATAATCCACTGAGACTTATTTTATCACCTATTTTAAAAGGGTTATTGATACTTCCCCCTGCCATAGTTCTATATGTACTTGTATATTTACTTCCATAGTTATCTGCTATTACATATCCACTATAAGGTGCAGAAGATTCTGTAGTTACTATAAAATCACTTGTACCTACTTCAGCTCCTGGTCTTACATCTGCACCAGTTACCACAACACCTGGGGTATCATTGATAATAAGCATTGAACGCTCTAGTGTATAAGTACTTACTACATTACCTCTATTTTTTGCATCATCAAACATACCTTGAACTATAGAGTCTTTTACATTAGAATTATTTGTTAGTTTAAACTCTCCGTAATTACCTTCAATGATTGCAATTTTAACTACACCGTCACTAGATTTTATATCTTGAACAGGTATATAAGCCCTTGCAACAAAGTACCCTTTTTCTCTATAGTATTTCGTGATAAGTGAAGTTGCTTCTTGTAATTGTGAAAATGTAAGAGGTTTTCCTACATATTCACTTATTATCTTTTTTAGCTCATCATCCTTGATTTGAGTATTACCCTCTATTGTAAAACCTTTTACATCTATAGTTTTTCCGCTTTTATCATCAGCCATAATAGGAGCATATTTTTCTTTACCTCCTATTTCTACCAAAGATGGTTTTTTAGCTTCTACCTCTTTTGGAACAGATATAGATTTCTCTACATCTGTAATAGTTGGTTGTGCTAGTAAGCTACTAGCTGTTATAAGTGATAGTGTTATTAGCTTTTTCATTAGTTTGTTCCTCTTTGACTACTTTTTACTACATAAAATTCTTGTTCTACACCTTCTGGGAGTGTTACTCCGCCGTTTACTAGTTGTACCATTGAATTCTCACCAATAGCTACTTTTATATCCTTGATAGTAGGTGAATTTGTATTTTTATCAGCACTATCGTCTTGATTCGTATCAACTAATTCACTCATGGTAACTCTTTGTGTTTGTTGACTTTGCAAAGGAGAAGATACAAGTGACACTTTTTCACCCTCACTTGCTCCTATTTTAACTGCCAAATTTGTAGGCAACACAACAGGTTGCTTCGGTGCTTCAACTTTTGGTATATTTATTTTCGGTACTTCAACTTTAATTTGTTGAGTATTTACGATAGATGCTATTACTTGTTCTATTTTTTTAGTTTCAACTACTTCCACATCATCTACGGTAGGAATATCAGGGGTCGGTGTAGGTTCAGGGGTCGGTGTAGGTTCAGGGGTCGGTGTAGGTTCAGGGGTCGGTGTCGGAGCAACAATACTAAGTGCCGCACTAATATAACTCAACTCATAATTAGAAGCCGTCAAACCATTCGGTACAATAGCATAATCACCCGTATTCACTGCACCTTGAGAAGTACCGCCGTATGCTAACGTACCGCCAAGCTCACTAATCCCTTCACCGTTTACAAATCCGCTATAACTCACCCCGTTTCCACCGCTATAAGCTACTCCGTCGTACGTTTTAGTATCATTCAATGCCGTAACGTTCAAAGGAGCTTTTTCTATAGTAAAACTCCCCGTAGTATTACCGGTAACAGACTTTACAAAGCCTGTATTTAGGATTTCTACACTTATTCCGTTATATGTCCCTGCATTTATAAAACCTATCGTATCGGTGTTATTATATGTAAGTTTATAGTCCGTCCCTAAATTCCAAGAAGCATAAGAACTTCCAAAAATAGATGAAGCAGTCCATTCTGTAGGTAATTGAGATTGACCGGTATAGACATATCCGCTCAATATATCCGAAAGTGTAAAACTAAGAAGTGTTTTATATGATATCGTTCCGTCTTGCGTACCACCATTTCCTACCAATTTCCCGATATATGGAGAAGATGCTCCTTTATCACTAGTAGCTAAAACTCCTCCTACACTCACGGATGTAGCACTAAAACCATTTGCAATACCGTTTGCATTATTTGCATCTTGCCCTACGATACCGCCGATATAAGTAGAACCGCTTCCTGCCGTCAATGTACCTGAACTCTCAAAATCAGTTATTACTCCGTTTGATGAATTGTATCCGCTGATTCCTCCCAATTTTGTACTATTTGTACCTGCCGTAATTGTTCCGGTAAATGAATTGTCATCTTGAATCGTCGGTGTATTAGCACTCCATTGGTCATAGTTGGCACCTGCGATACCGCCTACATAATCTGAACCATTACCTACAGTGATAGTTCCGGAATTTGTACTACTTTCAATAAAAGAATGATTATATCCTACCAATCCACCTACAAAACTTCCATTAGTTCCTATAGTAATTGTGCCGGAAAATTCTGAATGACTAAGTAAAATTCCTGCATAATATGTACCGTGATATCCATTTTCACCGATAATACCTCCTATACCCTTATAATTTGTAGAATTATAAACACTCATATCACCCAAATTAATACTACCGTTATTTATCAGATATGAAGCAGATGCAGTATTTCTACCGATAAAGCCTCCTAAATATATTCTAGGATCAGTATTAGATGTGGATACTGTAGCTTCACTATACCCTTTACTCATTGCTCCAGTCCAAGATGTTCCATTCCACATACCGTTATTACCTACTGCTCCACCGGCAGTACCATTATTTGTACTAGTAGGATTCAATGTAATAGTTCCGGAAAGTGTGAACTCACTTAAAGTACCCGCATTATAGCCTGCAATACCACCTAACATTTGTTGCCCACTGAATGAGTTACTTCCGGAAAGTTTTACTCCAGTTACAATTCCTGTAGAATAAATAGCTCCTATAGATCCATAACCCATATTAGTAGCATTAATATTTATATTGCTAAAACCTATATTCTTTAATGTTCCTGCAACACTTCCAAAAACACCCGTATATTGAGATGGATTAGTCAAACTAAAATTGCTGATTGTATGTCCAAGTCCATCTACTACTCTACCTCCTGCTATAGAATAAGCCAAAGAGTAATTATTTGCCCAACTACTAGCATCCAAATCACTACCTAGTGCTATATAATCTTTTGCATATCCTGCGATATTTGTGTTTGTATACTTTGATAATCCGTCGGTCCAATAATCACCTATTGTATTCACTATCCAATAATCATTCCCGTTTATAGATAAAATCCCGTTACCTGTTCTACTCCCAAAATCAACCCTACCTCTAAAAGCCGTATCGGTATAAAGTCCGTATCTAACCGCCGAGGTTCCATTACCGTATGTACTACCGTTGTACCCATAACCTATATCTAAAGATGAAGTTCCAGTAGGTGTCAATGTCGCAAAAATATTAATATCATTTCCCGCTCTAAGGGTAAAAAGACTTTGATTCCAACTGATTGCTTCATTAATCGTGATATCATTATCAGCTTGGAGAATAACTCCGGTACCGTTATTTAAAATACTTTCAATAAATGATGCCTTAATGCTTGAAGATGTCAAATCAGTCGTAGAACCTGTTGATTCTACGGTGATATCCGTAGGGTCTATTAACCAAGTCTTTGCTTTTATTTTTGTACCGTCTGCAACTTTTAGTGTTTTCCCTGAAGTCTCTACAAATCCGCCGTTTGCGATAATACTTCCACTTACATTCGCAGTTCCGCCGTGAGCAAACAAAATCACTTCACTATTCATATCTTCAAGGCTTTTTGCTTCAATTATACCTGTATTATTTACTACACCTTTGAGAAGTTCATCAACCGCATTTGTTGTTAGATATATCTTTCCACCATCAGCTATTATCGCACCTTTATTTTCTACAAGAGCGTCTAATACACCTTTATTTACAGTTAATGATACTATTGAGTTCCCGTTTAGATTTATAGTTGCTTCACTTGCACCTGTAAGATGAACTGTACCTTTATAAGCTTTGATAGTTCCGTTATTTTGCACCGTATTAGCTAGCATTGCAACATATCCGTTATCACTTACATCGATAGTTCCCATATTGATAACACTAGCCGTGCTATTTCCGGTAAACTTATAATTTCCGGCATTAAAATCCTTATCTGATATAGATTTAGTAGTAGCTAGAATACCTGCCGTGTTTATTTTAGCGGTTGAGTTGAAAAGTATTCCGTTTGAGTTAAGTATCCAAACTTGACCGTTTGCATTTAAAGCACCGTCTATTATAGATTTTTCATTTCCTACTACTCTATTTAAAGTTATAGAGTTTACGCTAGGTTGATTAAAATTAACGGTTTCATTTCCTGCAATAGAAAAACTATTCCAGTTAATTGTAGCTTTATTGGTACTTTGGGTGATATTAGTAGTATTACCGCTTTTAGATATAGTTGCACTACCGCTTGTTACTACACCACCGCTAGGAGCTGCAAAAGCCAAAGAAACACTTCCTAGTAGTGCAGAGACCACTAGTGAAATCTTTCCACCTTTTAGTATTCTAAACCATGAACTAAAGTCACAATTAAACTTTTTCATTTTATTATTCCACACTTTCTTTATAATGATTTATTATAACTTGGTATCAGTCCCATTTTAGTCCCATAATATAAATTTATACGGGACTAAAATGAGACTTATATTTGATATAATCTATTTTATGAAATACAATTTACAACTTCTCAAAAAACTAACCATATTGTTTGTAGAAGACGAAGCTATTATAAGGATGCAAATCGCTGATACTTTGAAAGTATTCTTTAATGAAGTCATAGTAGCAAATAACGGGCATGAAGCTTTGCAATTACTATCAAAAAACAACGTGGATATAATACTATCCGATATAAAAATGCCTATGATAACAGGTCTTGATTTGGCTACTAAAATTAGGTTATCAAATAACTCTATTCCGATTATTTTATTATCTTCATATTCAGATCAAGATACATTATTAAAAGCTGTCAATGTCGGCATAGACGGCTATGTATTAAAACCTGTTCAGCTTGATGATTTACTACAAACGTTTGAAAATGTATTAAAAAGAAAAATACCTATTAGACGAATTTTTACTTTTGCAGACGGACTAGCGTACAATATGCTCACCGAAGAACTATACAAAAACGGAGAGTTGATAGATTTGGGTAAAAAAGAGAGAATGTTACTCAAGCTGTTCATTGATAATCATGAAAAAACTCTAACAAAAGATGAAATTGTATCTTATATTTGGGAACTTGACGAAGTTACGGAATCTGCTTTGAAAAACCTACTAAATCGCCTAAGATCAAAGATTGGATTTGATATTATACTATCTGTAAAAGGTAACGGATGGAGGCTAAATACGACTAGATGATAAAATCCTTAATATCTATATTTTTCATAATAAGTGCTACTTTTGGATTTGATAGTATTGAGGTTTTAAATCCAAATATTACCATAAATAAAAGCGGATACTTTACAACCGACAAAGATTTAACGCCGCAAGAGGCGTATAACTATGCACTCACAAATGAACTTACAAAATTACCTCCCACCGCAAAAAGTCTAGGTTATGACTCGGATACGTATTGGTATTTTTTTGAAATAGATACAAACAACACTCAAAACACCAGCTATTTAGATTTGAAACATACGGTTACCGAGTATGCTTGGCTTTATACTTTTGACATCAACGGCACCATGGTAAAAAACCAAAAAAGCGGTTATGCACTCTCTAGTGAAAAAAGAAGTTTACAAACGCTTCCCGTGCGGTTTGAGCTAACAAACAGCGATACAAAATCGATATACTTACTCAAAATACAATCAAAAAACACTCAATACGTGGCTTTTGCATTCGGCGATGAATCTGAGTTGAATACTCACTGGTATATTTTATACGGTATTATTTTTGTCACTTTCGGAGTATTTTTGGGGTTGTTACTTTACAATCTATTTTTGATGTTCACCCTAAAAGATAACACCTATCTTTTTTATATCTTGTACACATCTAGTCTAATGACCTATATATTACTTGATTCAGGCCTAGTCTCTTTTTTTATTTCCAATACTTTACACAACACATTGGCATTTATAAAATTTCTTGAAATAGGTAGTCTCATCCTGTTTACCGTTGCATTCTTGAGATTGAAACAAAACAATTATAAAATGTACACCGTTTTAAAAATCATGATTGGATTTATTTTTATTATGATGGTTTTATTTATGCTAGACATTGCCAAATCTATTATTTTAAGTACTATCTATCTGTTTTCATATCTTTTAATTTATATCGGTTACAAATCATACAAATCAGGTAATAAGATTGCACTATTTTATCTCATTTCCACGATAGGAGGGCTTATTTTTATCAATCTTTTCTTTTTGATGCCGTTACAAGTTATGCCTTTGAATTTATTTGGATTAAATCTATTAAATATCGCTTTGGTTTGGGATATGGTTACATTATCCCTTGCTTTATCCTATAGAATTAAACTCCTCCAAGAAGAAAACCTAAAAAACCAAAGACTCTCGCTAATAAAATCAAAACAAACAAGTATAGGTGAACTAAGCGGAAATATAGCTCATCAATGGAGACATCCTTTGGCTGAACTTAGTGCTATTTTGATGAATATGCACGTCAAACTAGAATTTGCTAAAATATCCAAAGACGAGCTAATATCTCAAATCAAACTCTCTTCCAATATTATTCAACATCTCTCTTCAACCGTTGATACTTTTCAAAGCTTTTTTCAAAATAAAAAGACTGATGAACATTTTAACGTAAATAATGAGATAAAAAGATGTATCAACTTTATGAAAGATTCCCTAGCAAACAACGATATCAAACTTGAATATACTTCAAATACGACTGCTTATCTAAACGGCAATTCAAACGAATTCTCACAAATAATCATGAATATAGTTCTAAATGCTAAAGATGTACTAATAGAACGAGGGATTACAAACGGTCATATCAGTATAGAGCTAAAAAAATATCTCAACGGTTTCAAAATAGAAATACAAGATAACGGCGGAGGAATAGATATAAAACCTATCGATTCTATTTTTGATAGTTATATTACAACCAAACAAAACGGTACCGGCATAGGACTATTTATAGCAAAAACCATAACCGAACAAAAATTCAACGGTACCATAACAGCCCACAATCAAAAAGACGGGGCTATCTTTGAAATAACTTTTACACAGAAAAATATTTAGAAAACATACTCACAAATAAATCTTGTATTCTTTGTTTTGGATGTAAGCAAGTCTGCATTGTCAACAAGTGAATAAATAAGTTTTGCTGACAAGTTTTTACTAAAATAGCCTTTTATCTGTACAAATTTTTCTCTAGTATCCAAAGGGTAGTTAACATCGCCGTTTTTATCTCCTATATCATATCTGATATATGACAAGGCGACGGTTGTAGGAGGTAAAGCATTTGGTCTGAAAGTATTATAAACCAATACTTGTTGGGCAACCGTATCGGCTATAAAAGCATGTGCCGTATTAAACCCTTTTATCCAAGCTGCTTTATTTGAAAATGGAGAAAAAAGTGTACCGTTATAAACTGCATCAGTATTTGCAGGGGTTATGGAAGCTCTATAAAGGGCTACAAAATCATTTTTTTGATACTTCAACTCACCTTGATAAAGATTTGATTTCAACTCTTTTGAAAATTTCTTTTCAACATAATCTTTCCCCACGGAAGTTTGATAAATAGTACCTAATTTGAAAAATACATTCTCCGTTTTCAAAGTGGTGTTTAGACTAGTCGTATTGAAAAAATTATCCACATAAAGATTTTCTAGCTCAATATCATAATACTCAGCCTTATACTTTATATCTGCGTGGATTGCCCCGTTTGTGGATAAATCTTCATTTAAAATATGTTTTGATATATCGGTAAATTTTCCTACGTTATATCCCATACCGTATCCCAAAAAACCGTAACGATGGTTAAACGGTACTGAGTTGGATATGGTTGAAGAGGCAACCTTATCAAAATAAAAAATATCAATATCTAATTTATCCTCTTGATACTTGTATCTCAAACCTTCAAAACTATTTTTTGTAATCCTATGATTTGCATCCAAAAGTTGAGATTGTTTAGTTTGTCTTCCTATAGAAAACTTGTGATTATTATATTTTTGTTGGATATATGCTTCACCGATATAATGTAAACTATTTAAATCCTCATCATATAATGTAGCTTCGTTTTTTAGAGTATCACTATTTCTTTTCTTAAGTCTTTGGGAAAAATAAAGCCCTACATACAAGCTAGTATCAAGATAACTACTTGCTATCCCTACATCTCCACCGACTGCACTATCATAATATCTAACCCTATCCGTTTGCTTTACAAGTTCACCTAGTTCATTGTAAGTTTTATCATAATTTGCCGTAAATAAAGACAAGTCACCATGCGGTGTAAAGTTGACTTCTTGTGCATAAGCCATAAAAAAAGCACAGAATAATAAAAATAACTGCTTCAAATAATTCCTTCATATAATGTTAAAACGGATTATATAGAAAAAAAGTACATAAAGTATTTAAATGATAATTCTTAAAATAATATTTTTGTGAAATGTTACAAAAACGAATCGTTTACTGTAATATTTGAGATACCTCATCATAATCACTAGCTAAAAACTCTATTACAAAATCTGATAAATCTTTATAAAGTGGAGTTACTGCCATCTCTTTGACAGCCAAAAAGTAAGGTACTGCCCAGTTTAGTAGATGAGTTTGCAAAAACTCTTTTTGAGCTTTTAGCTCATTTCTACTCACAAGATTTTGCATAAAAGCGAATTCCAAAGCTATATGGTCAGGTGTTTGAAGGTTGGATGCACTCAAATTTAGTTCATACCCATGGGTAAAATAAAACTGCATAACAGGATTTGAAAGCCCTATCAAAATCTCATCTTTTGCATCTATTATTGATGTTTCTATCGGTTTTGCATTCATCAAAAATATAGTAGTATAATCCACATTTGCATCTTTGCAAAGAGATTCTATATCATTTTGTAAAAACCAATTTTTAGTATCTTCACCTATTAGTTCTAGTAAATCCTGATTTGATTTTAACTCTTGTATATATTCTATATCCAACACATCATTAAAAATTTTCGACAAAAAAGCATATATATAAACTCTATTTTTATTATCCATAATCAACCTATCTAATATCTAAAATCTAAAAAGTAACTCGCCTTTTACCATTTAGATTTCAGATTTTACTTATTACTTAATTATAACCCGACCGAAGTCGGATTATATTATAAACACCCTTTAAAGAACTCTTTTTTAGGTGGTGGCGGAGCTTCATACTCCTCAACCATCAAAAGATTTTTATCAAGGTTACCTCTTAGAGTAACTTCATTTTTATTTAAAGCCTCTTTTAAAACTTGACTTAGTTTAATTGTTGCTGGGAATTTCAAATCATAAGTTCTTCCCTCTGTATGTACATAAAGTACCAATTCACCGTTAATATCAGTTTTAAACTCTTTCATATCTTTCAAACAACCGTCATAACCACAAAAAACAGTCTCTAATTTACAGTTTGTAAACATACCGTTTTGAGCACACCATTTAGTTGTCAAAAATCCCTCTTTTTCAACCTCTTCAGCCAAAGAAACAGTTGAAGCAAAAGCAAGGGCGCTAAGCCATGCTAGTAATACTTTAAGCGTTTTCATTATTCTACCTCCGCTTTTAGAGTTTTTAGATACCCAACGATATCCAATACCTCTTGTTCAGTTAAATAATCAAATGCAGGCATAGCAGAAGTCATACCGCTAGCTCTGTCACCGTAATGCCAAGCAAAATTTGAGTGTGCATTTGCATTGTATCCCGGAACTATTGCATTATGCGGTTCTCTTATAGACTCTATCAAATATGGAGTTGTTGAGTAACCACCGATATTTGATAAATTAGGAGCCATATAAGCAGATGCTGCCTCATTTACTTTACCGTAATTATGACAACTTGCACAATGAGTTTTCATCAACTCTTCACCAGTTTTTACATTTGCGTTATTAAGAGGTTTATCAAACTCTTTTTTTAGTTTGTCATTACTTGCAACACCGTCAAACTCCACTATAATCCAAGTAGAAAGATGTTTTAAACCATCTCTATTCATTTTGTCACCGTCCCATACGGCAAAAGCTACAGGAATCGGGTCATTATAAATTTTTACATATTCATCATTAAGAGGTCTTACTACGCTTCCCTCCCAACCGCTTGTACTAAAAGCAGATTTTTTGTATTTCATATCCATCAAAAATTCGCTACTTTTGTCTTTTATTTCAGTCATAGAACCGAAACCTTCGGCAACAAATGCTTTTTGATAGCTTCTTCTTGCAAGATGAGCCACATCTATGTCAAATTTCTCTAAGTCTTTTTGGAAATATGGAGAATTTGCACGATTTACTTGCTTGTCTATCTCACCGTTTCCGTTTGGCTCAAAAAGTTTAGCTACGGCTTTTTGTAAATAAACCATTACAGGTCTATCAACACTTCCCATACCTATATAAGGCAACTTCAAAGGGTCATCGTATTTAGCTGCAAATTGTACCGCAAAACCGTCAGGGAATTCAGTATTTTTTATAGCATTTCCTGATTGGATTGATTGTGTTTTATCAGCCCATTCTAATTTGAAAGCAATATTTTGACCGTCAGTCAAAGCTTTTACTTTCACTTTTTTAGCCTTGTTGCCGTCATTCAAAGTATTAGCTTTTTTATCATTCAAATGAATCGTTGTTTGAGGATAAGCAATGATTTCAGTCTCTT
Organism: Epsilonproteobacteria bacterium UBA6211; assembly: GCA_002421845.1. Classification (GTDB taxonomy): domain Bacteria; phylum Campylobacterota; class Campylobacteria; order Campylobacterales; family Arcobacteraceae; genus UBA6211. The sequence goes on from DISL01000059.1 coordinate 34,277, forward strand.
TAGCTTTTCTCCAGTGACTTGACTCAACACCGATATGTTTAATGTCCGCATCTACTTTATAAGCCGTAATTACAGGAGAAGCAAACGCACCGCTCGCACAAAGTGCAGTAGCTGCTACTGAGCTACCGATAAGTTTTTTGATAGATTTATTACTAAGTGCTATCATTATTTACTCCTTAAAAATCTAGTAATTTTTTGAGTATGTTTACCGCTTAAATATCTATTGTCAACAGGTGCAAGTTTATTTGAACCCTCTTTTTTGTAATAGTTATTGTCAAGTCTGAACATATCCGAATGAGAATAAGCAATCAATAAATCTAACAATTCACTTTTGCCTGTCTCTTTTCTTTTTGCCATTTCAGCTTTTAGAGTTTTAATAGCTCCGTTTACTTCCGTACCGAAAAGTTTTTCAAGTTCTTCTACCGGAATTCTATTACTTCCTTCTATTACGTTACCTTCAGCATCAAACTTAGGTGGTGCTTCAGTAGGAGGTATATAGTAAACGTTTGGACTAGTTCCACGGTCTGCTCTTAAAGGTAATGCAACTTTGTATTTATGTACAAGTTGGTGAACTTGTGAATTTACATCGTCTAAGAAACCTACAAATCTAATTCTTCCAACACATTGTTGAGCACATGCCGGTGGTAAACCTTGTTCAATTCTTGGGAAACAGAATATACATTTTTCCGTTTTAGAAAGTTTCGGGTTAAAATATACTTTTTTGTATGGACATCCTGCGATACAATATCTATATCCTTGACATCTATCAAGGTCAACAAGTACTACACCGTCTATATCTCTTTTAAATATCGCATCTCTTGGACAAGAGCTTAGACACCCTGGGTTTGTACAGTGGTTACAAATTCTTGGAATATAGAAGAAATAGTTATCATTTGGGAAATTCCCAGCACCTTCATCCTCATCCCAGTTTGGTCCCCATGTAGGCTCAACATTTGGAGTAAGTTGTTTTCCGTCAGCTAGTGCATCAAAGTTATAATCCCAAGGCACACCGTAATCTGCTTCTATATTAGGAATAATACCGTCTTGTAAATCTCCGGCAGCATCAAAACCACCGCCTAGTTCCATCCAATTTTTTGGATAACCGGTTCCCGGGTATGTTTCAACGTTATTCCAATACATATATTCACGGCCGTTTCTATTTGTCCATTGTGTTTTACAAGCAACGGTACAGGTTTGACAGCCGATACATTTATTTAGGTCCATTACCATTGCTAATTGTCTTTTTGACATAAACTATTCCTCCCCTTACTTTCTTGCTTTTTCAAAGTTTACGGCACCGTCGTACGCATATTGGTTACCGTCCCACAATGCACCGCTTTTTAGATGTCCCCAACCGTCACTCATCTCTAATAGATTTAGAGCAGTAGGTACAACTTCATTGTGTCCTCTTAGGTTTCTATACATATAAGGTTCCCATCCATGTTCCATAACAAGTGAATCCATAGGTGCAGAAGAACTAACTTTTGCCATAGCATAAAACTCGCCTAATTGGTTATAAACTCTTATTTCATCACCGTCTTTGATACCTTTTATTTCAGCAACTTTTCTGTTTATTGCAACATAAGGTTTACCTCTTTGTAATCTTTGCAGTGTTCTACTTGTTTTGTAGTTACTGTGAATTGACCATCTAGCGTGTGGTGTTAAGAAATTAAACGGATGAGAGTTAGTCTCAGGTCTAATACCTTTCATACCTGTATTTGTTTGAGCACCGAGTCTTATAAACATCTCATGGTCAACATAAAAAGTTTGTCTTCCGCTTGATGTATGGAACGGTACAAATTTGAACATATGGTTTTCCATAGTATTATACGGCTTATCGGTATAAAGCGGTGAAGATGTTGCACCTTTTTCATTGATTACCAAGAAACCGCCTTGTTTGTACATTTTTTCCAATGTATGAGGCTCATATTGTTCACACACACTTAGTGCTGCTTCAACAGCTTGTTTGTCTGTCCCTAGATACGGTTCCATTGCAGATTCCGACTCAGAGTCTGTATTTGTAAACTCTTTGTGGAATATATCAAGTTCATGGAAACCATCTCTTGCATATCTCTTATCATCAGCTACTTTTGCCTTAGCTTTATTTTCAGGAAGATTTGCAATCTCTTCAAGTTTTTTAGCTATAAGTGTAAACATACTCCACTCATCCATAGCCTCACCTACCGGTTTGATATTTGCTACAGGTTGAGCAAGGTTTGTATATCTGTGGTATCCAGGAGATGTTCTTATATCCCATACCTCATAGTGTGATTTTGCAGGAAGTAAAATATCAGCGTAAACTGCCGCTTCACTCATTTTGAAATCAACTATTGTTAAATGTTTCATTTTTTTGAGGAATGCTTCACGGTATTTGCTACCTTTATTTCTTCTAAATCTACTATCAGCGATAAGTACGGCCACTTCAGGATCCCAGTGTTTGTGTCCTGTACCTTTCTCACCGTCATCCATATTACCTTTTTCAAGCATTGCTTTGATGATTTTTAAGTACTCAGCTTTGTCAATTCCAGATTTATTTCCGTTACTTTGGTGAGCTCTTACAACATCTTCATTTGAGAAATACTCTTCAACAGTCGCAAGTCCATCACCCATAACAAACTCGCCCACAAATCCAGAACCGAATCTCGGGTTATATTTACCGCTAAATCCACTTAATCCACCAAGACCGTTTAACGTCCATTCACCCTCTGTATTGATACCGCCGTAAGGTCCCATTTTACCTGCAAGACCAGCTATCGAACAGATATTCCATAGAGTTAAAACACCGTTGAAGTATTTGTTCAAACTAAATCCTGTCGTAGTTTCAACCACTTTTGGTACAGACATATCATAAGCAAGTTGTTTGATAACAGATGGAGCTATGTTTGTAAAACACTCTTTTGCAGCATATTCAGCCGTAAAAGGCTCTGCATTTTTCTTTAACATTTCAAATACGGTCGTAACTCTTACTTTTTTACCGTGTACGGTTATTTCCCACTCACCCTCTAAAACAGGGTCAATGTTGAAATCTTTGATTTTTAATGTTTGTTCTTTACTTCCATGACTTCCAGGCATTTCAGCTATTGCATTTGTAGTTGCATTCCAACAATAAAATCTCTCTTCAGCACTATGGTCAGCCGTATGAGAAGCAGAATAGCTAGAAGCATCATGTGCAGCGAAATCACTTGCACGAAGAAGTTTTTTATCAGCTACTTTTACCAAGAAAGGAAGGTCTGTATAAGTTTTAATAAATTCTGGTTTGTAATATTTGTTTTTTAATATCTCATTTATTACAGCCATTGCAAGGATATTGTCTGTTCCTGCTTTGATTGGTAACCACAAATCTGCACTTTTTGCACTTGCGTTAAACTCAGGTGTAATAACGATTACTTTTGCACCGTTGTATTTACCTTCCCATACGAAGTGAGCATCAGGTATTCTTGAAACAGACGGATTAGCACCCCAGAAAACCGCAACATCAACATTATATAAGAAGTCATACGTACAGCCAACGTTACCTTCACCAAACGCGATAGCAGCACCGCTAAACATATCCCCTAGATATGAAGCAGGGTAAATTCTCGTAGCTCCAAGTTGTGTACCGAATCTAAGTGGAGCTCCTCTTCTACCTTCTGTTAGAAGTCCAGTTCCTGCTTGAACAAGAAGTTTTGAAGGACCTTTTTTAGGGTCAGTCATTACGTTCCAAATTTGTGTTGCAACTTTTGTAGCAGCTTCATCCCAGCTAAGTCTCTTCCACTTACCTTCGCCTCTTTTGCCAACTCTCTCCATTGGATAAAGGATTCTATCTTTTTCATACATAATTTGAGAGTGTTGAACACCTTTATTACAACCCCTTGGGTTAAAATCAGGTATTTTTGCATTGATTCTCGGGTATCTTGCACTTTGGTTTTCTCTAGTAACCACACCGTTATGTGACCACACTTCCCATGCACAGTTACCTTGACAGTTTACACAGTGGTAAGCAAATCCGTGCTCCTCTTTTTTACCGTAAGTAAATCCAAACTCATTTCTATACATTTGTTCAGTATATGTAGTGTTTGGGTAATTTTCTTTACCGTTTGTTATATCCATAACCTCTGTTTTTGCAAAAAGGTTACTACTACCTGCAAGCATTGCGGCAGTTGCACCCGAAACTTTAAGGAAATTTCTTCTTTGCTCACTTTGAATATTAGTATTTTCACATGCTTCTTGATTTTCTAAAAGCTTACTATTGATTGGTTTTGTCATTTAATACTCCTGCTTTTATCTGCTAATCGGTAAGTTTTGGTCATTGCCCCACTCATCCCAACTACCCGTATATGTTTTTACGTTTTCATATCCAAGCATTTTAAGTGCAACTTGAAACTCTGTACTTCTACCGGCACCTACGTGACAGTATGGATAAATAGTTTTATCTTTTGTAATACCGTATTTATCAAAAACTTTTTGCATCTCTTCAAGTTTTTTAAATGATAATTTATTTTGTGAGTCTGATATATTAGTCCACTCTACTATAGTAGATCCAGGGATATGTCCACCACGTGCTACGTTATCAAGTTTTACTTCACCCATAACTTCACCCATTCTTCTTGAATCTATGATTACATATTTTGATTTATCACCGTTTTTCTTAATATCTTCAACAGCTTTTAAAACATCCTCTTTTGAAGCAACTAAATCCCATTTAATTTTTGATTCATCGATTTTATAAGTTGCAGGAGTATGTTTAGGCTCTTTTTTACCTTTTTGAACTATTAGTTTAGGTTCCAAATCTTTCATCAGCTTAGTAAGTTCTTCAACTTTTTTTTCTAAAGCTTCAGCTTTTTTATTGTCTCCTGCTTTTTGAGCATCTTTTATAGATTTAGAGAAATTTCTAACCTCATCTTTATATTTGTCGTATTGAATTTGGTTTTTATCAAGTGCCATTATAGCAGCCATACCACCGTTTAGTATTTTTACGTTATCATGACCGTAATGTTTGAAAAACAACCATACACCCGTTGCATTTGGACCTTTATAGTCATCATACGCAATTACCATAGTGTCATTGCTGATACCTTTACTAGAGATTTTTTTCTCTGCAGTATCAATACACATCAAAAGCGGGCTACATTTAAAGTCACCTGTTATATCGGTTTCATGTAGTCCATGTGCATACATCAAAGCACTTCCGTTTATATGCCCTACCAATTCATAAGTGTCGTAACTATCACCACTTACGAAAACAACATTTTTTTTGCCTATTAGCTTTATAGCCTCATCAGCACTTATTAAATATTCTTTCATCCTATCCGTGTAGCCTTTTGAACTGTAAGTATCATTAGCAAACGTAATAGTTGAAATACTTAATACCAAAGCAACTGTAATTTTAAACAGTTTACCCATAACGACCTCCTTTGAAATTTTACTCTTCCTTGTACATAGAAAAGAAATCGTGTACATTATATGCCCTAAATGCTAAAATTCTTATAAAATTCAGAGTTTTTTTATTTATCTTTGTTATAATAAAAACTAATATTGCATTTTGTCAATTATCATTATTATAAGTCCAAATTATCATATTTTTAATCTGTTTTTAATATTTTTTTGATACTATTCTTTCATTGAAAAAGTGAGGTTGTTTATGGAAATGGATATAGCGTTGGATGAACTATCAGACAAGACATTAGATATAAAAAGAGTTGAACAAATTTATAATTCATTCATAGGTGACAAAGTCTTAGAATCGAAAATCGCCATGAATTTAAGTATGAAAACATCGGTATATGATAAAGAGCTAGGTAAAAGTGAAACAATGATTTCATTACTAAAAAAACTTAGCACTTCAGAATCGATGGAAGCAAGATGGGCAGTAGCAAAAAACCCTCATACGCCTATTGAAATTCTTACAAATTTAGCAAACGATAAGATAAATTTAGTAAGAGCTTTGGTTGCAACAAATCAAAATACGCCAAAAGATATACTACAGAAATTTTTTAGTGATGAAAAAATAGTGCGAGACGGTCTAAGCGGAAACCCAAATACTCCCGAAAAATATCTTAACCTTTTAGCAGATGATAGCGATAAAATGGTAAGGCTAAGAGTTGCAGAAAATCCGGCTACATCCAAAGCGATATTGGAAAAGCTTTCATGTGATTCTCAAAAAGATGTAAGTATAGCAGCATCTAAAAGACTAGAAAAGGAGTTTAAATGAGTCAACAACACCTTATAACTCAACTCCTAACGCTTTTTTTTAGCGGTGTTTATATATCTACGAAAGATTTACTTGATATTGCACACAAACTTGAGCTTGACTTTCCGGCAAAAAGTAGAGAGTTACTCTTGAAAAACTTGTTTGCCGAAGCTCAAAACCAAAACAAGCTTTACGAAACTTACGATATGATTATAGCATTGTTACAATCAAGAGTAAGGGAATACAAGAAACTTACAGCCCTTTATCCTCATATACAAAACGTTTCGACAAACTGGATAAATAAAGCAAATACGATGATAAGATTGATTCAACAACAAAAAAGAGGTAGCATTTATGAGTGAAAACCAAGTAACGGAAGTACTAAAACATATCAAATATCCTAATTTAGAAAAAAGTATTATAGATTTATCTTTAGTTGATGAGATAGTTTCACACGAAAATTCTTTGAATATCTCTTTAAAAATAGTAAATACGCAAGCTTTTGAAACACTATGTGATACCATAAAAAACAATACAAAACTTAAAGAGATTTTTTCAAATATAAACGTGACAAACAAAGTCCAACCGCCGAAAAAATCTCTTAACTACGGCTCAACCCAAAACCCGAACAACCGCGCCCCTTATGCAAAAAACATTATTGCCGTAAGTAGCGGAAAAGGTGGGGTAGGTAAATCTACGGTTGCGGCAAATATCGCCGTATCTTTGGCTCAAGACGGCTACAAAGTCGGTATTCTTGATGCGGACGTTTATGGACCTAATATCCCTAGAATGTTGGGAGTTGACGGAGAAAGCCTCAAATGGAGTGAAAACGACAAAATAATACCTAGTATAAATTTCGGCGTCAAAATAATGAGCGTAGGTCTTACTACACCAAGAAGCGATACACCTCTTGTTTGGAGAAGTTCCGTTGCCGTGTCGGCACTTATCCAGTTTTTAGAAGATGTTGACTGGGGAAGCTTGGATTATCTTGTTATTGATATGCCTCCTGGAACCGGTGATGTTCAGCTTACTATGGCTCAAGAACTACGCCTTACCTGTGCTATTTTGGTAACCACGCCTCAAATGGCATCCATAGATGACGTAAGCCGTGCTATTATGATGTTCAAAGACGTAGGAGTACCTATATGCGGTCTTGTAGAAAATATGAGCTATTTTATCACTCCTGATACAAAACAAAGATATGATATTTTCGGAAGCGGAACTGGAGCTAAACTAAGCGTTGATTACGGTATAAATTTCCTAGGCGAGATACCGCTATCTATGGATATAAGACAAAATTGCGATAGCGGTAAACCGCCTGTAGTTTTAAAAGATGAAGTGATTAGAGGATATTACAAACAAATCACAAATAAAATCATAAAAAACAATTAAAAACTCGTCACCTTGAACTTGTCCCTTGTCACTCCGAACTTGATTCGGAGTCAAACTACTCCCCTATTATTACGGGAGTAGCAAAATCCTCTATTTTATCTACAGTTTTGTTTTCTATCACTTCGAGTTTAGTGTCATCACCTATTCTATCTGTTACCACCTCTTTAAATTCAGGCTCTACTATCCCTCTTCTTTGCATGATTTTATAAATACGATTTGATTTATTTACTACAAATTTCTTATCGCTTGTAGGGTTATAAAGTACGGGATTTGGCAACACCGCAGCCAAACGAGAAGCCTCCATAGCACTCAAACTACTAGCACTCTTACCGAAATAGTGCCTAGAAGCAGCCTCTATCCCGAAAATATTATCTCCCCACTGGGCAATATTGAGATAAATCTCCAAAATTCTAGTTTTTGATAGCTCTTTTTCTATCCTCCATGTGATAATAGCCTCTTTGACTTTACGGATAGGGTTTTTACTAGGGGTTAGATATAGGTTTTTTGATAGTTGTTGTGATATGGTACTTCCGCCGAAACTAAACTTACCGCTTTTGATATTTTTTTCTATGGCACTCTCTATTGCTTCCATATCAAACCCCTCATGGGCATAAAACTTATCATCTTCACTTATCAAAACAGCTTTTATAAGATAGGGTGATATTTGTTTGATATTTACCCATTTTTGGACTATCTTTTTCTTTTTGCCCTCTTCTTCCCACTGCTTCATTTTGAGTTCCATAAAAGCTGACGGCATAGGATTTGTTTTTTTCAACTCTCCGATGTCGGGATAGACAAAATATCTACCTATATCCACCGCAAAAATCACTAATACTATTAAAACAATAAACTTTAACTTTCTCATATTATTCTCTTAATTGTTGCCTTTTATTTGCTTTTGAAATCTCTTTTTGCGACACGTCATAACCATGAGGTATCAAAGACTTTAAAAACGGCGGTATCTTTCTTCCGCCTACACCCATCACGTCTTCTAAGATAGTCGTAGCTACCGTATTTGCATCATAGCTTTGAGATAAATACTCATACAAATACTCAGCTATCCTATCAAGAGATATTTTGTATGTGGACTCGCTTCTTCCATAAATCCATTTACTAAAAGCATAAAAATTATCAAATACCTTACCCTCTTTGAAAAGTAGCTTGGTAGTTTTTTGGAAATTACCGCTATTATAGACTATATCCCAAAACCTCGCAAATCTTTTCATATCCTGCATCAAAGCAAAATCAATCAAATCGTTTTTTAGTATATCATAAGGCGGTGTATCGCTATAAACCATCCCGTATTCCATATCGTGCCTATTTATCGTCGTACCTGAAAGTTTTTTGAGTATTCCTAGCTGTATCTCACACTTTGTAAGGGCATAAAGTTCATCAAGGTTTGCTGCAAAACTCTCTATACTCTCCCCTGGAAGCCCTATTATCAAATCCACGTGCAAATGAGCCTTTGTCTCATTTTCTAGGAATCTAAGATTTTCTTTAATTTTTTCTAGCTTTAGGTTTCTTTTGATATTTTTCGCGATTCCCAAATTTAACGTCTGGATACCCACTTCAAGCTGTAAACAGTGTGGTGGAAAAAGCTTTAACATCTCTTTTAGCTCATCGGGGAAGTTATCGGGAATCACCTCAAAGTGGATAAAATACTCTTCGTTTTTTGATAAAAAGTATTCCAAAATAGCCTTGGCATAGCTTATTTTGACATTAAAAGTTCTATCTATAAACTTGAAATTCCTAGCACCCCTAACCCATAGTTTTTCAAGCTCACTCAAGATAACTTCAAGCGGTAAATACCTCATTTTCAAATCAATAGAAGACAAACAAAACTCACACTCAAACGGACATCCCCGTGAACTCTCCACATAAATATGTCTGTTTTGTATATCAAAATCGGTGTAATAATCATAAGGCAATTTTATAGCGGTAAAATCAACCCCTTTTGACTTAATAGTTCTCTCTTTTGGTTGCTGACCCTCTAGTATTTCCTTGCAAAGGGTATAAAAACTCTCCTCACCTTCACCCGATATAATATAATCAGCCATATCAAAATTGACCCTAAAAGGGGTATAACTCACCTCTGGACCACCGAGTATGACTATGGTTTTAGGTGATACTTTTTTGATAACCTTTACTATCTCACCCACATCGTAAGCATTCCAAATATAGACCCCGATACCTACTATTTTTGGACTATGACTTAGTATCTCTTCTGCTATGGTTTGTGGTGATGAATTGATGACAAACTCTAAGATTTGCGAACTTTGTTGCAGTTCATGTAAATTGGCATACAAATACCTAAGAGCCAAAGAGGTATGGGAATATCTAGCGTTGAGTGTGGTTAGTATTATGTTTTTCATATTTTTTGCCGAATTATATCAAGTTAGCAAAAAGTTGTCAAACTTACTTAGGATAATACATCAAGAAATATCTATCATATGGGTATTCCAATTTAATAATAAATTTACACTCATTTTTTATCTTTAAAAAGTATTAAGGAACAAATACAATAGAACTTCCTGTTCTAGTTGCTTCATTTAACAACTCTTGACTATTTTCCATACCTAAAACACAAATAGAAATATTTTGCAATTCGTTATTTTTATACAAACTTAAAGTATGAGACAATATAGCTTCTGTTTTTTGTGAATTTGGGCAATATATACCGATATTATCGAAACCTTGATTTATTGATTGAGAAAAATATTTATAAAACCCTCCATCATTACCATTTGTTTTTACAGCTGTGATACTCATAGCATCTGCAAGTAAACCTCGTGAAGGGATTTGAATAATTGAAATTTCAGGTTTCTCGCATTTAGTTACAGCTTTCAAAACTATATCACTCTCAGAAAGATTTTTACTTACACAAGATTGAAACATCAAAGTTACAATCATAATTAGTATTAATTTAACATATTTCATTGTTCATTCCTTATTTCAAAATAATAATACCGAATACTACATCCCTGTATTATTTGGTATTCTTTCTTCTGTATCAACATCATATTCTTTATCATGTAACAACCCCTCTTTTTTCATTCGTTCTCTATCCATATCATGAATCACCAGTGAGTCGAAAATTGCTTTCATATCTTGCTTGAATTGTTTTTGCATTGCTTTAGGGGTAACGGAACTACTTTTTGTATCTCTGTCGTCCTTAGTTCCGCTGTGGGTGTAGGTGTAGCTGTAACCAAGATGAATATTTTTGGCTCCACCTTGATTATCAAAATAGGCACAATTGGTTTGATAGCTTTTTGTACCTACACCAAGAGCAATATTTGAAGATTCAACTCTTGTACCGCATTTTAGTCCTCCGATAAAATCAACATATTGTTTCACATAATTCACGCCTCTTTCAGCATTGTTCTTTTTCTCCCAATCAGACATTTTAAAGTTTTTAATTCGTTCCTCCATTTGATTACTTTGATTTTTGTATAGTAAATAATCACTTGCTATCTCGTCTTGTGGAACAATTCTCACCGTAATCCTCACATCCTCGCTCATCATGTTGGAGATGTGGCGGAAAAGTTGTATGTTATTTTTTGTACTATTTATATACCAAGCTTTCCATTTCATTCCATGTGAAGACGATGGAGTAGCTATGTGAATACTTTGACTTGATAATTTCGTATAAGGCTCTAACTTATAAACTTTTACACTTGAACATCCAACTAAAAATAGTACACTTAATATAAATATTATATTTCTCATTCTTTATATCCCGTTACATCTTTTAATTCTTCATAATCAGTGGGTTTATAACTACTATGTGGAGAATCTGGTGTTACTAATTTAAAAATATTTAAAAGATTAACTCTATCAAGTATTGAAGCCTCTCCATTTACCCCACTATTACCACCAAGCCCCTCACCCACAAAATCTCCAGTCTTTGTGAATGCTCCCTTATATGTATAACCTAAGCCTATTTCTTTATTACTTATCACTGTCTCTAATGTCTCCCCACTCACAGGCGAACCAAATGAAACATAGGTAGGAATTCCACTCATTGGTTTTTACTCTCTTGTTCTTCTCGTATTTCCCGTATTGATTTATCAAGATGATTTACAAAGGGTTTGAAAAAGATAAAAATATAAATTGGATAATGCAGTGAGTAAATAAAATTCCAAAACAATACTTCTTTCCAACTTAGTAAGTATTCAAAATTATTATATATAGTATTCCGAATTACTCCACCAGTTCCACCTATACCATACATCATAAGTTTAATAATCGATTGTTCTATTATGAAATATATCATTATTATTACTGTAAAAAATACAATTTTAATTATTATGGATGAATAAAAGATTTTATTTTTTACAACTATATATATTATGCCAATAACAAAAACTATAAAAGAACACTCAAAAATAATATTTGTTAATTTATTGTACTCCGTTAAATGTTCAACATTCATATATAATAATAACGATATTATATAAACAAATATAAAATATATACCAATTAACTTTATTTTTAAGCATGGACTCATTTCTTAATAACCTTTTGTATTTCTTCTTTCACTCCTTCATTATAATAATTTATAAATGGATGATTTTTTATTAAATTATTTATAATGGGTAGTTTTTCAAATTTATTTCCATTATATAAATCTTCTAGATTATATTTAATCTCATAATTAGCATCTTTATTTAACCATCCATTAGCAACAGGATCATTTGGATGGTTGGTTTGTTTTATAAATATAGCCCCAACTTTACTATCTGAAGATTCAAGATTAGTTGCTGATTCTGGTGAAGCAACTGAATAATGTAAGTATGGAGTTTTTGCCCCAACTAATTCATTAACTTGATTTGCTTTCTTTATATCTGGATTTCCTGCTGAATGAGTGACAACTAAAGTATTTGGAGATAGTCGTTGTAACATTTCTGCATTTAATACATCTTTTGTGGTTAAATAATTGGGTGTCCATTCTAATATATCTCCAAGTACACCAAATGTTTTATCTGTTTGATTATTAATAAGTCCAACATTATTAAAATCTTTACCTAGAATATTATTCTGAATATTCTTTGCACTTTTAAAATCATTATTCATACCAGTTACCATCACTATTTTTGTATCTTTATTTATATTATCATATATCATATCAGTACCTTGTCTCAAGGTCTCTAAATCTTCTTGATTAGTTAAGTTATACACATTATCATATTTTGAAATATCTTCTGATGCAATATTTTGTATTCTCCCTTTTAGGTAAGTATTTAGATACAATCCTTTTTCAATAACCTCTTTGGAGTTTAAATCTACTACCATATGATCATTTACTCCATCCGTTGCTACTACTTTTTTTCTATATGTATATATTACATTATTATCAACCGCAACATCAGAACTATTCAAAGCACTCTTGGCA
>DISL01000097.1 GCA_002421845.1 Epsilonproteobacteria bacterium UBA6211
AAAACAATCCTAAAGATATTGCAGAATGGTTTAATGACAGAAATACGGTACTTGGTGAAAATTTTAGAAAGGGTAGCAGGCTGTTAAAAGCTTGGAAAGATAAAAGAGAGAGTGAGAATACAGCATTAAAATTATTTGGCGGTTTTCAGCTTTCGATATTGGTTTCTAATCATTTTCCTTCATCTACTGAAAATACAGAAGAGTTTTTTTATAAATTGGTTCAAAATATTAACCAAAATTTATGGCAATATCCACCACTAAGAAATCCAAAAAACTATTCTCAGGATACATTAGAGTATTACACACAATCACGAATAGATACTTTTAAAAGTGAATTTGGAACACTCTATTCTAAAGTAAAAGAGGCTTACGAAGAAACTGATTGCCAAAAAAAATATGAAAAATGGAAAAAAGTTTTTGGAGATAGATTTCCAAAGCCAACTGATAGTGAATGTGAGAATAAAACTAAAGCTCTAGGACTTGGAGCACCTTTGATAATCAAAGGCGATGGAAATATAAAAAACACTTCAGGTAGGATGGCATAACATTGGATAAAAAGTTGGAAGTATGGTTTAAAGAAGAACTTTCTAAAGCTCATGATTATTTGATTTCAAAAGGTTTTCAATACAGTAACTCCAAAGAGCTATATTATAAAAATATAGAGTTCAACAACAAGCGTATTGATTTTAGAATCAAACTTCCAAATAATTATCCACTTGTTTACCCAAAATTTTATCTTGATGATGAATCGTTATATCTCAAATTCCCTCACATAGAGAAATATAAAGCGGGTATAGGTTCATCTATATGCTATTTAGAGGATACAAAAAAAGTACCTCATTTAAATGGTTTGGATGTTATTGTTTATGAACTTAATAGAGTCGAAAAAATACTTGAAGACTATAACTCTAATAAGTTTAATTCTAAAGATTTTATTGATGAATTTGACTCTTATTGGCAAGATAAGAAAATGTTTTATTTAGATTTCTACGGAGAGGAAAATAATCCAGGAATACATAAGATTAGTAGATGCTCAAGTATATTTAAAAACATCATAACAAATAATGTAAATGAAACTATAAATAAGTTAGACACTCTAGGTTTAAAATATGACCCATTTGAGAAAATAATCTATCTACCATTTAATACTGAAATTGAAACTATCCCATATAAATATAATCAAATAATGGAGCTTATTGACCAAAATGGATATAGAGATTTTTTTGAAAATCATATTTCATTAAAAACAGTCAGTGAACATATATATTTTTCATTTTTTATTAAAGAGACAAAACATTATGCATGTTGTAAGATTAATAGAAAACTATGTGGAGATAGATTTGTTATTCCAAAGTTTTATCCAAATTATGATGTTGAACGAGTAGTTGTCAAAAGAATTGATAGAGAGAGGATATTCTCAAGAGGTGGCAATAATATGACTTCATACATTGCAAGAATTAATATAAAAATAGCAATAATAGGTTGCGGTTCGCTAGGGGGTTCATTGGCTTTGAAGCTTGCAAAAAGTGGTATTAAGAATTTTACTCTTATTGATTATGACTACCTAGATATTAATAACATTGCAAGGCATATTTGCTCTATGAAATATATTAATAAGAATAAAGCAGAAGCTCTTAAATCAACAATTTTAGAGCATTTTCCTGATTGTGATATTGAAATACTAAAAGATGATGTAATGAATTGTCTTGATGTTTTAGATAGGCAAAATTTAATAATTTCAGCGTTAGGAAGCGATGGTACCATATTTGAAACATTTTTACTTCAAACATATGAGCATATTCCAAAAATAGTTTCTTGGTTTGAGGGTTCAGTAGGTGGTCATGCAATATTTACAAGAACTAAATTAGATAATTTTTCAGAAATAGTTGGAAAGCTGAAAATTGTTGATGATGGGAATGAAGAAAAACTTACAAAAGATGATATTGGCTGCAACTCAGTTTATGCTCCGTACGCATTTATTGATGCAGAAAATACTATTACAGCTGTAGCAAGAATGGTTACAGATTTTATAATCAAAAAAGGCGATTTCTTAAATCAAGCGTGGACTATGTTTGGAGACTTGGAATTAAATCAACATCTTATAAATCCAAAAATAAATATGAATGATAGTTATTCAATTTTAAAAAGAGATTTTGATGGTAATAAATTATGATAAAACTCGATAAAGATAAATTCAAATATATATTTGATCAGCCTGTGTTGGATACTTTTAAAGAATATCAGCAAAAAAATGGAGAGTATGAAATTGGTGGTATTTTAGTTGGTGAGATTTACTTGGAACACAATACCGTTATAGTTAAAAAAGCCATTGTGTCAAAAAATGCAAAACGAACTTTTATGGGTGTTAATATTGATAAAAAAGAGATGCAAGATGCACTCGATCAAGAGAGACTAAAAAGTGATTATAAGTGGTACTATTTGGGTGATTGGCACACACATCCTGAACCATTTCCGAAATCTTCGTTTATTGATAAATTTTCATACAAAGGTACTGTAAAAAAAGCTGTGCTAGTTACAAACTTTATTATGTTTGTTATTGTAGGTAATGATAATGATTTGTCAAAAACTATACTTACAGAGATATATTTCAAGAAATAGATAATATGATTACCTAACTAAGTAATTCGTTATTAAAATTTATGTAAGATACTAACATGAATTACACTAACAGAATCAATAGATTAACTCATACTTTACAATTGTTAAGCAAGGGCAATGGGGTGTCAACTCCTTCATTAGTTGAGTTCTTTGGAGAAGGTGTCACTAAAAAGATGGTGCAAACCGACTTCAAAGAGTATTTAC
>DISL01000099.1 GCA_002421845.1 Epsilonproteobacteria bacterium UBA6211
CCTGGTGTTACTGTTTCTGAGCAATACGATGAGCTAACAGGTACAAGTAAACTTGTTGTTAATGAGTATGTAGCAAGTGGTTATAAACCTGCTATTATTATTTCAACAAGTGACGGTAAACTTGTAAGATACCCACTTGACCCTAAAACGTCATTAAACGTTGCTGAAGGTGCAAGAGTTGTTGTAGCTGATATTTTGGCTAGAACTCCAAAAGCTTTAGCAAAATCTAAAGATATTACCGGGGGTCTTCCAAGAGTTAGTGAACTTTTCGAGGGAAGACGTCCTAAAGTTTTAGCTATATTAGCGTCATTTGACGGTGTTGTAAGTATCGGTAAACCGATAAGAAATAAAATTAGAATTGCAATTACTGATGATAACGGAAACAAAATAGAGCATTTAGTAGAAAAGGGTAGAAATATTCTTGTTCATGACGGTGAGTTCGTTCATGCCGGTGAGGCATTGACTGACGGTCAAACAGCAAGTCATGACGTACTAAAAGTTCTTGGTGAAAAAGCTTTACATTACTTTATAGTAAGTGAAATACAAAAAGTTTATAGAAGCCAAGGTGTTAATATTGCAGATAAACATATTGAGGTTATATTATCACAAATGCTAAGACAGGTAACTGTTGTAGATAGCGGTGATACTAAGTTTATATCAGGTGATATGGTATCTAAGAAAAGATTCCAAATAGAAAATGAGAAAATCGTAAGACTAGGTGGAGAACCTGCAATAGCAGAGCCATTATTACTAGGTATTACAAGAGCTGCGGTTACAAGTGACTCTATCATTTCAGCTGCATCATTCCAAGAGACTACAAAAGTTCTAACGGAAGCTGCAATAAGCTCTAAAATGGACTTATTAGAAGACTTAAAAGAGAACGTTGTTATAGGTAGAACTATACCTGTAGGAACAGGTCTATACAGAAATAAAAAAATCAAACTTTCTACTTCACAGGAGTAGTAGCCAAGAGTAATCTTGGCTATTGCCCAAAATGGAAAATCTTTTTATATTATTAGTTGTTTTTATAGCTTTAGAGCTTTATGAGACTAATTGGCAAAAATCAAAGACTTTTTTTGGATTAATAGAGAAAAATTTTTATTTTTATAAAAAAGGGATTTTTACATATCTTAGTATGAATCCTACATTTTTTTATACTATTTTCTTGATTTTTGGTATGGGATATAATGAATTTTGGATGTTGAGTATCCTTGTACTTAAATTTGTAGATATTCTTTTTAGACTCTATATTATGCAAAAAATAGCTAATAATGAGGATTTAGAGCTATTGCTTAACAGCGATATGCAGATGAATCTATTTTTGAGATACTTTAATGTTGTGATATATCCTAGTCTTTTTCTTATTTCTACTTTTTAGCTACAATTTGGTAGAATATTGACCAAGTGCTATGTTTAAAAAAACTAAGTACTTAGTAAGCAAAATCAACGGAGTAAGATATGGAATTTGTTTCGATTATTATGGGTAGTAAGTCTGATTATGAGACAATGAAAGAGTGTGCACAGACTTTGGAGCAATTTGGTGTAAAATATGAATTGGTTGTATCTTCAGCTCATAGAAGCCCTGATAGAACGAAGAAATATATCAAAGATGCAGAAGAAAAAGGTGCAAAAGCATTTATTTGTGCTGCCGGAATGGCTGCTCATTTAGCCGGTGCTGTTGCTGCGACTACTACTAAACCGGTAATCGGTGTTCCTATGAAGGGTGGTGCTATGGATGGTATGGATGCTATGCTTTCAACTGTACAAATGCCTGCCGGTATGCCTGTAGCTACTGTTGCGTTAGGAAAAGCAGGGGCTGTTAATGCAGCATATTTATCTATGCAAATTATGGCTATAAATGATAAAGAACTTGCTATAAAATTAAAAGAAGATAGAATAGTAAAAGAGAAAAAAGTTATTAGTGACTCTAAAGAAGTAGAAGTCATTTTATAATATAAATAAAAGGCGAAAGCCTTTTATTTATCAAGGTAAAAGGTAAAAGGTAAAAAGTAAATTCTTTTTTTAGTATTTATTTTACCTTTTCCTTTTTACCTTTTACCTAAATTTGAGGGGTTTTATTTGATTACGTTTAGTGAATTATTACTTAAATTACAAGAATTTTGGGCAAAGCAAGGGTGTAATATAGTTCAACCTTATGATATACCTGCAGGAGCCGGAACTTTCCATCCTGCTACATTGCTTAGAAGTTTGGATAGTACACCTTGGAGTGTAGCTTATGTAGCACCTTCAAGACGTCCTACCGATGGAAGATACGGTGAAAATCCAAATAGGCTTGGGAGTTATTATCAATTTCAAGTACTTATCAAACCGAGTCCTGCAAATATTCAAGAGTTGTATTTACAATCATTAGAGTTCCTTGGACTTAATACAAAAGAGCATGATATAAGATTTGTTGAAGATAACTGGGAATCTCCTACTCTTGGAGCTTGGGGGCTTGGTTGGGAAGTGTGGCTTGACGGTATGGAAGTAACACAGTTTACATACTTCCAACAAGTAGGTGGTATTAGCTGTGACCCTGTGGCTGTTGAGATAACATACGGAACGGAAAGACTTGCTATGTATCTTCAAGGTGTTGAGTCTGTTTTTGATATTGTTTGGAATGAGAATAGTTTCGGCAAAACAACATATGCAGATATTCATTTTGAGAGTGAGTATGAGTTTAGTAAATATAACTTTGAAGT
>DISL01000100.1 GCA_002421845.1 Epsilonproteobacteria bacterium UBA6211
TTCTTTTTCTTGTAATATCACCACCGTAACACTTAGCAGTAACGTTTTTGCCCATAGATTTGACCGTTTCTCTAGCTATTACCGTATTGCCGATACTTGCTTGAATAGCCACTTCAAAAAGTTGTCTAGGGATTAGTTCTTTTAGCTGTCCTACGAAATCTCTACCCTTACTTTGGGCTTTGCTTTTTGGCACGATAATAGAAAGAGCATCTACTATATCACCTGCTACCCTAACATCTAGCTTTACAAGCTCACCTTCTCTATATCCGATAGGCTCATAGTCAAAACTTGCATACCCTTTCGTACAACTTTTTAGCTTGTCGTAAAAATCCATGACAATTTCATTCAAAGGTATTTCATACTCTAATAACACCCTTTTACCTAGATAATCCATCTTCTTTTGGATTCCTCTTTTGTCGTTTAGTAATTTTATCATATTACCCAAAAACTCATCAGGGACCAAAATAGTCGATTTTACGTAAGGTTCTAAGATTTTATCTATTTTACTAGGATTTGGCATCTCACTAGGATTTTGTATCTCTATTTCAGTACCGTCCGTCATAATAACCTTATAAATAACCGTAGGAGCCGTAGCTATCAAATCAAGGTCAAACTCACGCTCAAGTCTCTCTTTGACAACTTCCATATGAAGCATACCCAAAAATCCGGTTCTAAATCCGCTTCCAAGAGCATGAGAACTTTCAGGCTCATAGGTCAAAGAACTATCGTTTAGTCTTAGTTTACCAAGAGCGTCTCTCAAATCCTCAAATTTATCGGTTTCAATAGGATAAAGTCCTGCGAATACGAAACTTTTTGCCGGTTCAAAACCGTCAATAGGCTCAGCTGTCGGGTTTTTACTATCGGTTATCGTATCACCTACCGCAATAGCATCAACGGTTTTAAGCCCAAGGACTACTATACCTATTTCACCTGTTTTTATCTCAGTCGTGTCTTGTCTTTTTAGTGGGTGTGGATACATAAGACTGATTACTTGATGAGAAGCATTTGTCCCCATTACCTTTATCATCTGCCCTTTTTTGATGCTTCCGTCATATACTCTCACAAGAGCCAAAGCCCCTAGATAATTATCAAACCAGCTATCATATATAAGAGCTTTCGTAGGTGCGTTTTCATCACCGTTTGGAGGAGGCACACGATCAACTATAGCATCTATAAGATCTTTTACCCCAAGTCCTGTTTTTGCACTGATTAAGTTATGTTCGGTACAATCAAGACCTATAGCCTCTTCAACTTCAGCCAAAACTCTATCAGGGTCAGCAGATGGTAAGTCTATTTTGTTTACTACAGGCAAAAGCGTAAGGTCATTATCAAGTGCTATATAAACATTTGCTATGGTTTGAGCCTCTACACCTTGCGTACTATCTACGATAAGCAAAGCCC
Source organism: Epsilonproteobacteria bacterium UBA6211 (assembly GCA_002421845.1). Classification (GTDB taxonomy): domain Bacteria; phylum Campylobacterota; class Campylobacteria; order Campylobacterales; family Arcobacteraceae; genus UBA6211. The sequence goes on from DISL01000100.1 coordinate 1,402, forward strand.
CCTCACTTGAAGCTAAACTTCTACTTACCTCATAACTAAAATCCACGTGACCGGGAGTATCTATAAGATTTAAGATATAGTTTTTACCGTCTTTTACGTAGTTTAGTCTAACACTTTGAGCTTTTATGGTGATACCACGCTCTTTTTCTATATCCATAGTGTCCATTACCTGAGCCGACATCTCTCTGTCACTTATTGCTCCACACTCTTGGATGATTCTGTCTGCCAATGTACTTTTACCATGGTCGATATGAGCTATGATACTAAAATTTCTAATATTTTCTTGCAAACAATTTTCCTTTTATAAGCTAATGAGCACTGAGGTGCTGAGTACTGAGTTTTCTTCGCTTAGTACCTCAGTAGCTAAGTACCTCAGAACTTTTTTTAGTTGAACATCGAATTTATTGATTCGTTACTGTATATTCTTTTGATTGTTTCTGCCATGATTTTTGATGCAGTTAAAACAGTAATTTTTGAATGTTGTTGTTTCAAAGGTATAGTATCCGATACTACAAGCTCATCTAACGCATCACTATTCAATCTCTCATAAGCAGGACCGCTTAAAACACCGTGAGTACAACAAGCCATTACAGATGTTGCTCCTCTTTTTTTCAAGATTTCTGCAGCTTTTACAAGTGTTCCTGCCGTATCTACCATATCATCAAGCATAATTACATCTTTACCTTCAACGTCACCTATGATATTCATAACTTCACATTGATTTGCTTTTTCTCTTTTTTTATCTACGATTACCAAATCATATCCAAGTTGTTCAGCATAGCTTCTAGCACGTGCAACACCGCCTATATCAGGACTTGCGATGATAGGGTTTTTTAAATTTTTTGATTTGATATAATCAACAAACAACATACTTCCAAGAAGGTGATCCACAGGGATAGAGAAAAACCCTTGTATTTGAGCAGCGTGTAAATCTATAGTAATAACTCTATCAACACCGGCAGTTTCAAGCATATCTGCTACAAGTTTTGCTGTAATAGGTACTCTAGGAGCCGCTTTTCTATCTTGTCTTGCATAACCGAAATAAGGTATTACAGCATTTATAGTTCCTGCACTACTTCTTTTGAAAGCATCTACTATGATAAGAAGTTCCATCAGATTGTCGTTTGCAGGTGCACATGTAGGTTGAATAATAAATATATCATCACCTCTTACGCTTTTAGTGATATTTACGTTTATTTCACCGTCACTAAATCTACTAACTTGAACTTCTGCTAGTTCTTTACCCAAATGCTCAGCCACTTTTTTTGCAAATTCAGGGTTTGCAGTACCACTTACTAATTCGTATCTATCCACGGTTTATCCTTTTTATAGGAGTTTTTAAAGTCTAATTTTCAGGGATTATATCAAAAAGGGGCTTAAATAGTGTTTAGTTTGTTAGGTGGTAGGTTTTAGGTGGTAGAGGGTAGGTGGAAGAATTTGGAACTCAAATAGATCCTGAGTCAAGCTCAGGATGACATAATGCCTTCACTCTGAACTTGATTCAGAGTCTTTTCCATGTAAATTAAAATTAGTAATTGGTAATTAGTTATTAACTATTAGTTAGATACTATTTCCCCAGACCCCACAACCTTATCACCCATATACATCACGCCGTACTGACCTACTGCCACACCATACACAGGCTCTTGTAGCGTAACTTCCGCAAAACCGTCTTTTATCAATACATGACAAGGCACTCCGCTACTTCTGTATCTTAGCTTCACCACCGCATCAAACTCCAAATCATCTATAAACATATTAAGAGTACCTAGTTTTACACTATTTACCGCCAGTTGCTCTTTTGTTCCTACCGTTATAGTGTTGTTTTTTGGGTCTGTCGATAATACAAAATGAGGGTCATGAGCCCCATGTACACTAAATCCTCTTCTTTTACCTATGGTGTAGTGCATATACCCTTTGTGTTTGCCTACTACTTTACCCTCTTTTATCACATCACCGTCTTTATCCGTATCAAAATGTTTACTCAAAATATCGGTATATACTGTCGGTACGAAACATATCTCTTGAGATTCTTTTTTTTGGGCTATTGATTTGAAACTTGGCATTTTTGAAGCCATTGCGATAATCTCTTCTTTTTTGTAGCTACTCATTGGAAATATAAGCATAGGAAGTACATCTTTGTTTACTTGAGCTAGAAAATAGCTTTGGTCTTTGCTCTCATCATCGGCACAATATATAAACTCCCCGTCTGTCTTTGCATAATGTCCTGTAGCTACTTTGTCCATCCCAAGGCTTTTTGCAAACTCCACCATTGCACCGAATTTAATAAGTCGATTGCACACTACACACGGATTTGGTGTAATACCGTCACGATAGCTTTGAACGAAATAATCATAAACTTTCTCTTTGAATTTATCTTCAATATCAAGTATATGGTATTTGATACCTAAGAAATTAGCGACCTTTGCCACTGCTTCAAGGTTTTGTCTATGATAATCTTCACTTACGCTATGAAGTTTCATATACACACCCTCTACATCATACCCCATTTTTTGGAGCATCATAGCACTCATACTAGAATCCACACCACCGCTAAGACCTACTAAAACCTTCGGTTTAGGTGATAGGTGGTAGGTGGTAGGTGGTAGTGAAAAGAACTCCGACTTCAGTCGGGCTTGTCTTGTACACACAAAACTAAGCGGTATTATCACACTCTCTCTTTTTTTGTATTCTGGATGAGGGAGTGTTAGATTTTTGGATTTTATAGTTTTGTTTTTATAGGTTATTATATCTATATCTATTGTTCGTGGGGCGTTTTTGAACTCATTTTTACGATGAAACCTTTGCTCTAACCTCTGCGTATATTTCAAAAGTTCAAATGGATTCAAATGTGTATCTATCACCACCACCGCATTATAAAAATCATCTTGATCCACATACCCAAAAGGGGGATTTTGAAGTATAGGCGAAGTAGCTATCAGCTTGATTTGAGTATTTTGCTTTAACATCATATAAAGCATATCAAATCTTTTTTTGACATTGCCAACATTGCCACCTATTCCTAGTACGACATATTTTGAAATATCTTTTATATTTCTTTTATTAGGAAAATTATCGGTATAAAAAAGTATTAAATCTTTAGTTAGTTGTTTTTTCATGGAGTTATTATATCAAAAGTTTATTTATTGATACATTTGTCTATATTTTAAAGAATTGAATTTGTGAATAATTATCTTTGAAGATTTTTTAGATTTATGACTGTATTTAATCAATTTAAGTAAAATAATAGTATATTGCCAAAAACAATATTAGGGTATTATTATGACAGGATGGTTATATTTAATTGCAGCTGGAGTTTTAGAAATTGGATTTGCGTCAATGATAAAACCAACCGAAAATTTTACAAAAGTTATCCCAACTATTGTATTTGTTATTTTTGCATTTGGCAGTTTTTATATGCTAACTAAAGCCGTTGAATATATTCCTATCGGTACGGCTTATGCTGTTTGGACTGGAATTGGTGCTGTAGGTACGGTGATTATTGGAATGGTCATCTATAATGACCCAATTAATACTATGAGAATATTTTTTCTGTGTACATTAATAGCTTCAATTATTGGTCTTAAATTGGTAAGTTAAGAATACTGAGTTAAACTTTGATTTTGAAGTAATTGATGCCAATGAATTTATAAAAAAGGAGTTCAAATCATGAGTGCGATAACCTATAGATTGCCGACAAGTAAATATGAAAGATTAAAACAACTTGCAAAAAGCCAAAATATAAGCGTAAATAGACTTATTGATGAGCTTTCTACCATGGCATTAGCTAGTTATGATGCCAAAACAAGCTTTGAGTTAAGAGCTAGAAAAGGTGATAAAAAAAGAGGCTTAGAGATTTTAGAGAAGCTATAAAACTTTTCACTGTAATTCAAATATTGTATCACCGATATTTGTCTTGCAAAGTAGTGATTAGTATATCTTCTTTTAGTTTCTTTACATTATCACTGATTGGTATTTTATCTTTATATTTACCTGCCAATACATCGATGATAGAACTTGGATTTGATGTATTTGATTTATCAGTTTTTAGTGTATTTTGGTCTTTTTTTACTGTTTTAGCATCCATTTCATACCTTTAATTAGAACTGTTTATTTATAATTTTTGAAACACAAACAAATGCTCATGCATAATTAACAAGAAATTGGCTTCTTTGCTTTTGTTTACCCAAAAGCCTGTTGCTTTGCAGTTGTGTTGATGTTTGATTATATCTTCTTTTAATGTAAATCCTACTTTCAGAAATCTTTGCATTACCATAAAAGCCAAAGGTTGATACATCTTTTTTCTTCTAGTATCACCTATCAAAATAGCACAATATTTATTTGGTTTGAGTACCCTGAAAAGTTCTTTTGCCACTATTTCCATTTCATCACAAAACTTATCTAAATCGTGAATATTCGATAAATCCTCTGGTATTTGTCTGTCTGAATAGGTTATTATATCAGCATAAGGTGGATGATTTAATACGAAATCAATACACTCGTCTTTGAGCCTTGATAAATCTCTTGCATCTTGTAAATCAACTTTTATTTTTGGATTATATTCACTTTCAAATTCAAGGGCTTGTTGTGTAAGTTCTATTGCATTTGGATTTATATCAAGGGCTAGTAAGTTTCTATTTAATAACTTACATTCGATGGCGGTCGTCCCACCACCGATCATAGGATCAAGCAAACAATCTTTTTCATCTGAATACCGTAAAATCAAATTTCTTACAACTTCAGGAGCCCAATTACCACGATATTTGCTGTTGTGGGTAGCCCATTTACCACGCCTAGCAAAACTCCACACAGTGGTACACTCTTGTTCAAAACTATCTGGATTTATATTTTTCATGAATATCCCTTGCTATTATTTTATAGCAAGAATATTAACATCTTTACAACAAAGCATTAAAAAATATTGCAAATTGCAATATAATTTTATTTATTACAAATTTCCTCTAGTATGCCATTTTTTAACATTTCAAGATTTATCACATAATCATTATGATTAAAAGTTTCTTCCAAAGGATTTAAAGCTGTATTCCAACCAGTACCATCTGTTATCCATATAAGAGTCAAATTTTGGGCTTTAAGAAAATCATTAAGATATTTATATTCACCAGCAGTTGCTTTAAGTTTTGAACCACCGCCACTGTAATAATTTACTTCAATTAGATAAAGCTTGTTTTGAACTTTATCCAATAGTGCAAAGTCAAATCTTCTACTATTTTTATCAATTTCAATATCATAATTGAAAAATTGTTTGATTCTTTTTTGTGTAGCTTGATCTATAAAAGTAAAATTTTGATTTTCTAAACAAAAATTCTCAAGATATTTACCTACTAGATTTTCCATCAAAGTACCAGTTCTATTTTTTCTCGCATTTGTATCAAATCCAACTTCAACACCGACACAATAATCAACCAAATTTTTAACTGCTTTATTTTCAAATAAATCTTTTAGTCCAGTTTCTCTAAAAAATATAAGTAACTCATTTTTTATATTTTCATCTATTGCATCGTTGAAAATATATTTTTTATTTTCAGGGATTAATGTTTCCATATCCGTAATAATAGGCATACAAGATAATTTATCATCTCTAATAGCTATCAAAATAGGAAGTATCTTTCGTACTTTTGGATACTCTTCGACCAAAGATAAAAACTCTTGTTCAATATTTTCTTTACCTATCAAATAGTTCAATAAATTTAATTCTTTTTCTATTTTTTTTACATTTGTTTTTACTTTTTCAAAATCTGTAAAATAATCCCAAGTAAATATTGAATCTTGAAATGTTGATTTTAGGTTATTAAAAGTATTCATTTTATTGTATCGCTCCCCTAAAAAGCTCATATGTTTTTTGTATTATTTTTTCTTCCCTATTCTTTATTTCTATATCTGTCCATTGTGTATTATTTATTAAAACTTCTAAAGTAGTGTTAATTTTAGTCAATTTGATACACTCATTTTTTTTACTAATATAATCTGTATCTTGTAAATCATTATTAAGTTTTCTATCAAGTAATAATAAATTTCCTATAGAAGCAATGGGTTTTTTATCTAGTTTTCCCCATTTCATTGATTTGGGATATATATGTTCAATACTAACATCATCAATTTTAAATTCATTGGTATTATGAGTAATATATTCAAGTTCTGATAAAATATATTTTACAAGTTTCTTTTGCTTAGAATCACTTATTGTTTTATCTTCAAAAAAATATATCCTATTAGAAAACTTTTCTCGATATTCTGTAAAACTAGGTAATTTGTCAAATAATTGTTTAATTAAATCATTTAATACTATTTGCTTATCTTTCGAATTATGTAATTGAATAGCAAATTTAGAATACATAAGTTCTATACCTGATGGTTTTGATTTACAAATTGTATTAAATATAAAATGAAATTTTTCTATAGCTTTTAAAACTCTTGAAACATCTTTTAATTTAATACTTTTCATCTTATTAAATTCATATAATAATGATAGTATAAATATTCTGACTTGTTCAACTTCAAATAATGTTAAGTTACTTAAAGCTTCGTAAATAACTTGCCTTTCTTTTTCTTTATAATCACTTTGAATAGGAACCAATATTGTTTTATATAATTTAGCGTGATAAATTAATAATTCTAAAAAGACTTCTATCTGTACTTCATTAACATCTTTAAAATGGTTGATAAATGACTTATATTGCTTAGATTGTGTTGCTTTTCCATAATAACTTGCCCAAAAATGATTAAAAAATTGTTTTTTGTTACCTTTAATATCTTTTATCATTTCTTTCCACTTCTCATTTTTATTATTTGCTATTTGAGAAGGATATTTTTTAAAAATATAATTTTTAACTAAATCAATAACTTCTAAATCTTTTCCTCTATTATTTAGCGTTTCAAAAATTGTATGTGCATTATCTAATGTATCAACAAGAATATAAATAACATCAATATTTAAAAGCTTATCTCTCAAAGATTTTAAATATCGTTCTTTATCATTTATATCATGAAGTTTTTTTAATTCTTCTTCAACATAATTTATAAATAATTTCTTATTTTCTATAATCAACTTTTCCTCATCGGTTTTTGCAGTTGCATTATCTATATTTATACTCTCTTGAATATAATTTGTAAAAAATGGATATGGTGTTTCATTTTTTAATATTGGATGTGGCTTTTTATCATCATCATGGAAAACAATATATGATTGGGTAGTATCCACCAAATCTTGTTTATCTATAATCTTAAAATAATCTCTAATTACTGATAACAATATTGTAATTGTAGTAAATCTTTGTTGCCCGTCTACAATATAATATTCTAAATCATTTTTTCTACCGACTAATACAAAAGAACCAAAAAATAAATCATCAGAGGTTGTCAAGTCTTCCCAAAATTCTACAATATTTTCCTTTTCCCATGAATATTCTCTTTGGAAATCAGGAATGGAATATGTCACATTCGATTTTAAAACTTTTCTTATTTTTAAAGGCTCAGCATAAAACTCCATCAATACCCCTTTACTAAAACTTCTTTTATCTTCCCTCGTCCACAACTCTTACTATTTATAAACCTAGCACAATCCACAAAATCTATCTTATAGTCTTTATAAAGTTCTTTTATAAAATCAGTATCAGAGTTTGAGTGCATTGTATAAACACCTTTTTTATCCAATTCTTTAAATACTTCAAAAAGTCTTTTTTGCTCATCATCCAAAAATACATCTTCATGGTAAGCCGTAAAGCTAGAAGTAGGATTGAGCGGATAATAAGGTGGGTCAAAATAAACAAAGTCGTTTGCATTGGCATAATCCAAAGTTTTACTAAAATCAGCTACTTCTATAGTTGCACCTTGCAAAGCAATATGAGCAAGATTTATAACATTTTCATCATAAATATTTGGATTTTTGTAGCTACCAAGCGGTACATTATGATAACCTTTGCTATTTACCCTATATAGTCCATTGAAACAAGTTTTATTTAGGTATATAAATCTAGCAGCTCTCTCCACTGGATCCAAATCGGCAAAGTTTTCATCTCTATCCATAGCCCTTGTTTCATAATAAAAATCATGTGAATGTTTTTCTTGATAAACTTTTAGCAATTTTAACAGTTTATTGTGGTGATTTTTAACAACTTTGTAGGTATTGATAAGTTCTTTGTTTTTGTCAAATAGATATACTTTTTTGTTGTCAAGTAATCCTAATCTTTTAAGTTCAAAAAATAATGCCCCACCACCCACAAAAGGCTCAAAATAATTGTTGAAATTTTCAGGCACCCTTGATATTAGCTCTGGCAATAGCGATCTTTTGCCACCTGCCCATTTTATAAAAGGTTGAAATTTCAAACTAGCCATACTTTGAGGATAAGTCAATACATACTCCGTTATTTTATATATTTTGGATCTTACAACATAAGAACTTAATTTTCACAATATAATATTAATATTTATTAAATTGCATCAGCGATACCAAAGTTATTAACTATTAATTGTTAGTTATTAATTAACATGTAGAGGATTGACCACCGTCAATCATCTACATCACTTCCGCTCTTCCACCCTTCATCACTACCATATCCTCTATTCTTACACCCATATCACCATCAAGATAAATCCCTGGTTCTATGGTAAATACCATATTTTCTTCTATGATTACATCGCTTTTTGCACTGATTGTCGGGTATTCGTGGATGTCTAGCCCTACTCCGTGTCCCGTGCTATGCACGAAATATTTGCCATATCCAGCCTCTTCTATCACGCTTCTTGCAAGGGCATCTATCTCACTTGCCCTCATCCCAATTCTAGCTTTTTCGATAGCATTTCTTTGGGCTTTTAGGACTATATCATATATCTCTTGCCATTTTTTATTTTTGAACTTTTGTTCTCTATTTTCTATATCCAAACCGTCACCAAAGCTAAGTGTTACAGTCCTATCACTACAATATCTTTTATATTTAAGCCCTGCGTCTATCAAAAGCAAATCATCTTTTTGTAAGATTTTACTTGTAGGCAAAGCGTGAGGTTTGGCTGCGTTTTCGTTGATAGCAGTTATGGGGTCGAAGCTTAAGTCATATTCACCTTTGAAGCTCATACACTCTTTTGCCCTATAATGTATCTCTTTTTCACTCAAATTTGCAGAATTTTTCAAAACCTCTCCAAGAGTTTTAAACCCCTCACGTCCGAGTCTTACAGCCTCTTTTAGGATAACTATCTCTTCATCTGTTTTGATAATACGCATCTGTTTTGAAAACTCTTTTTTTGGAGTCAGCTTGATATTTAGCTTTTTATCAAGTCCCAAAAAATCACCGTAAGTCAAATCGGCAGGATTAAAAAACAACTTATTAATCTTACTTTTTTTTATGATTTCTCTTGCACTTTTGTGTAAATCTCGTGCTTCTACCACCTCTATGCCGTTTTTTACACACTCTTTTGCTTCACTTGAATATCTTGGGTCTGTAATAAAAAATCCTTCACTCCCAAGTCTTAAAAACAAAACATTATCACAACTAAATCCACTCTCAAAATATACCGCATTTTCATCTTTTAATATGTAATTTTTCATAAAAGGCTCTTTAATATAAGTTTATGTATAATACTAGCTAATTTTTAATAAGAAATAAAACTACGAGGAAATAAATATATGAAAATAGCAGTTATTCAAGGACCAAATTTAAATATGTTGGGTGTTAGAGAACAACACATCTACGGTGGTATGACTCTAGATCAAATCCATGCACAACTTCAAGCAACGGCAGAACAAAGCGGTGTAGAGATAGAATTTTTCCAAAGCAACCTAGAGGGTGAAATAGTAGATAAAATCCAAGAGTGTTTAGGTACAGTTCAAGGTATCATTATCAACCCTGCAGCTTACACTCACACAAGTATAGCTATAAGAGATGCCCTTGCAGCGGTAAATCTTCCTACAGTTGAAGTACATATCAGCAACCTTTATAAAAGAGAAGATTTCAGACAAAAATCTCTAACGGCAGCAAGTAGCACAGGTATAATATCAGGATTTGGACCGTTTGGATACCATTTGGGACTTATCGCTCTTATGCAAGTTCTAAATGAAATAAGAGCTTATCAAGAAGCACAAGCACCTGCACAAGCGTAACTAATGACTATTATTCAAGCCGATTGGATTGTAACTTGTGATGAGTATGATAGTATTATAGAAAACGGCTGTATTGTTTTTGATAAAACTATAGTAGATTTGGGTAGTTTTGAGGAAATTTCTTCAAAATATCCAAATAGTCCTATCCAAAAAACAGACCCAAATACCGTAATATTGCCTGGACTAATAAATCCACACGTTCATCTTGAATTTAGTGCAAACAAAACTACATTAAGATACGGCAATTTTATGACTTGGTTAAATAGCGTTATAGAGCATCGTGCAGACCTTATAGAAAAAGCAGATACGGAACTCATAGACAATGAACTTCAATCGATACTAAAAAGTGGAACTACAACCATAGGAGCTATAAGTAGCTATGGATTTGATATGGAGTCTTTGCAAAAAACAAAACTAAACGTTGTACATTTTAGTGAGATAATCGGTAGCAATGCATCCATGGTTGATACACTTTTTGCTGATTTTCAAGCTAGATTAAAAAGTTCATCAAAACTAAAAAGTGATAGATATACTCCTGCTATTGCCATACATTCGCCATATTCCGTACATCCGTTTTTGATACGTGAAACACTAAATTTAGCCCGTGAACAAAATCTAGCCGTAACTGCACACTTTTTGGAAAGTCAAGAAGAAAAAGATTGGCTAGAGAGTTCAAGCGGTGGGATGTTGGAATTTTTCAAAACTTTTCTAAACCAAACCCAAAGCATAACTAAATCACACGAGTTTTTAAATCAATTCAAAGGGATAAAAAACCTTAGTTTTACCCATTGTTGTCAAGCCAATAAAGAGGAATTAGAAGTAATAGATGAATTAAAAGCTACTATTATTCACTGTCCAGTTTCAAACAGATTTTTGACAAATGCAACTATGGACTATAAAGATTTAGAACATAGGACTTTTGCAATAGGTACGGATGGATTAAGTTCAAACTACTCTTTATCCCTTTGGGAAGAGATGAAAAATGCTTTATTTATCCATAAAAACGTGGACATAACGACTCTTGCCAAAAAACTCCTTAATGCCTCTACAAAAGGTGGGGCAAAGGCTCTTGGATTTGAGAACAAAGGAAGTCTTAAAAAAGGGTATGATGCAGATATTATAAGTGTAACTTTACCTGATACTTGTACGAAAAAAGATATTTTTTTACATATGATTCTTCACACATCAGTGGCTAACGCTATATTTATCAAAGGAGAAAAAATTGTTTAGTCTAATACTAGAAAAAATCAAAGCAATATTTGACTTTATACAAAACTATTTTAAAACCGTAGTATTTTTAACTATTCTTTTTTTGGTTTTGACACCTAGCGGTGAAATAGTACCTCAAGCAAACCTTGCCAAAATAGAACTATCAGGTGCTATTATGGATACAAGTAAAGTTATTGAAAAACTTCAAGAGGCAAAAGATGACAAAAACATAAAAGGTGTTTTATTTATAGTTGATTCTCCAGGTGGTGCAGTAGCTCCTAGCGTTGAGTTGGCGTATGCTATCAAAGAACTAAAGGAGACAAAACCTGTAGTTGCTTATGCAAGTGGCATAATGGCAAGTGGTGGATACTATGCTTCTATTTGGAGTAACAAAATCATTGCAAATCCTGGAAGTATGATAGGTAGTATCGGTGTAATATTCCAAAGTTTCAATGTAGAAGAACTTATTTCAAAGCTAGGTATCAAACCTCAAACGGAAAAAATAGGTAAATACAAAGAATCAGGCACACCTTTTAGAGAATGGAAAGAGTACGAAAAAGCAGAAATACAAAAAGTGATTACTCAAACTTACGATATGTTCGTAGCTGACGTAAGTAGTGCTAGAAACTTAGACCCAAAAAACCATATCCATTTTGCCGATGCTCATATTTTTACGGCTCAAGGAGCAAAAGAGGTAGGTTTAATAGATGAGATAGGTACACTATCAACGGCTCAAAAAGAGCTTATGACTCTAAGCGGTGTAAGTGTTCCCGTTTGGACAAAAGAGGATGAATTTGAGAAGTTTATGAACAAACTTATGGAAAGTAGTATGCAAAGTGTTGTAAAATACTTCGGTTCAAGCCTAAGTGCAAAAATGGATTTTAATCAATAATATCAAGGAATAGTATAAAATGAAATTTAATAGTGTTTTAGACAATGTTACAAGCTATGAAGCGGGTAAACCTATCGAGCTTGTTGTAAGAGAGTTTGGAATAGAGCAAAAAGATGTAGTAAAACTGGCTTCAAATGAGAATCCTTACGGTACATCTCCAAAAGTTACCGCAAAACTTCAAGAGATTGCAGGAAAAGCGTTTTTGTATCCTGATGATAGTTTTTTTGAATTAAAAGACTCTTTATCAACAAAATTCGGAGTAAATAGCAAAAATATCATCATCGGAAGCGGTAGTGACCAAGTATTGGAGTTTTGTATTCATGCAAAATGCAACAAAGACTCAAAAGTTTTGATGAGTAAAACTACCTTTGCAATGTATGAAATTTACTCAAAACACGTAGGTGCAACGATACTTCGTACACCGAGCCACCACCATGTTTTAGATGAATTTAGAGAAATATATACGAAAGAAGGTGCAGATATCATCTTCCTTTGCCTTCCAAACAACCCTCTTGGAGAGTGCCTTGATAAAGAAGACGTATATAAATTCTTAGACGAAGTAGCAAGTGATACGTTAGTAATTCTTGATTGTGCTTACGGTGAATACGCAAAATATAAAGATAGCAAAAAAGAGATAGTAGCTTCAGATGTAATAGCAAAATATCCAAACGTAATCTATCTAGGTACTTTTTCAAAAGCTTATGCACTTGGCGGTATGAGAGTCGGATACGGTATAGCAAACGAAGATATAATCTCAACCTTACACAAAGTAAGACCACCTTTTAATATCACTACATTAAGCCTTGCAAGTGCGATAGAAGCACTTAAAGATGAAGAGTTTGTAAGTGAATGTATCGCAAAAAACTTTACGGAAATGTCAAGATACGAAGAGTTCGCAAAAGAGATGAATATTACTTATATCCCAAGCTATACAAACTTTATCACATATTATCTTGAAGGTGTAAGCTCAAAAGAGGTAGCAAATGCCCTACTAAGAAGAGGTATGATTATAAGAGATTTGACAAGCTATGGTCTAAATGCTATTAGAATTACCATAGGTACAAACGAACAAAATAGTAAGTTTTTTACAATATTTAAAGAAGTATTAAGTTACTGAGGTACTAAGTGACTGAGGTACTGAGAAATAAGACTATAAAACTCAGTGCTCAGTGCTCAGTGCTCAGTACCTTTCAAAAAAGGTAACAAATGAAAGACATAAATATCAAAAACAAAAGTACACAAGAGTTAGAAACAATAGCACAAAATATAAGAGATAGGATTATAGAGGTAGTTAGCCGTAACGGTGGACACTTCAGTTCTACTCTCGGTGCCGTTGAACTTACTCTTGGTATGCACTATGTTTTTGATGCAAAAAGCGACCCTTTTATATTTGATGTAAGTCACCAATGTTATCCTCATAAGCTCCTTACTAATAGATGGGAAGAATTTGCTACTATCAGACAATTCGGTGGACTAAGTGGTTTTACAAAACCAAAAGAGAGTAATGCCGATTATTTCGTAGCAGGACATAGTTCTACATCTATTTCTTTAGCTGTAGGTGCTGCAAAAGCAATCAAACTAAAAAATGAATCAAGAGTGCCTGTTGTTATGATAGGAGATGGTAGTATGACGGCAGGTATGGTTTATGAAGCATTAAACGAGCTAGGGGATATTAAACTTCCTGTAGTAATCATACTAAACGACAACGAAATGAGCATCGCAAAACCGATAGGTGCTATAAGCAAACACCTTAGTAAACTTTTAGCAGGTAAAACTTACCAAAACTTCAAAGAAAAAGTGGATGGATTTTTGAAAAAAAACTTCCCTGACGGCACTACTTATCTAGCAAAAAGATTTGAAGAGAGCTTAAAACTAATAACACCCGGGATTTTGTTCGAAGAGATGGGGATTGACTATATCGGACCTATTGATGGACACAATATTGAAGAGATAATAGATACTTTACAAATAGCAAAAGATATGGGTAAACCTGTAATAGTTCATGCGAGAACAATAAAAGGAAAAGGGTATAAAATAGCCGAGGGGTGTCATGAACACTGGCACGGAGTAGGACCTTTTTGTGTTGAAACCGGTGAGTTTGTAAAAAAAGCAGGTGCAAAAAGTGCAACGGCTATTTTTAGCGATAAACTACTTCAAATGGCAGAAAAGTATGATAATATAGTAGGGGTTACCGCTGCAATGCCAAGCGGTACGGGAATAGATAAACTTATGAATAAATTTCCTTCACGTTTTTGGGATGTAGCTATAGCAGAACAACATGCAGTTACTTCTATGGCAGCTATGGCAAAAGAAGGATTTAAGCCTTTTATTACTATTTATTCTACATTTTTACAAAGAGGTTTTGACCAAATAGTACATGATGTTTGCTTAATGGATTTACCTGTAGTATTTGCCATTGACCGTGCAGGGATAGTAGGAAATGATGGAGAAACACACCAAGGGGTTTATGATATTTCATTCCTTAGATTTATCCCGAATATGGTTTTATTAGCTCCAAGAGATGAAAAAACCCTTGAACTATCCCTAGAATTTGCATATACATGTCCACACCCATGTGCCGTAAGATACCCTAGAGGCTCTTATGAATTACTAGAATTTGCACCGACTACTTTTGAGATAGGTAAAAGTGAACTCCTAAAAGAGGGACTAGACGATATATTATTTATCGGTTACGGTACAGGAGTAACAAAAGCTATCAATACCGCAAAACTGATAGACAAAGATATAGCTATACTTGATTTGAGATTTGTTAAACCGCTTGATGGTGAAATGCTTGAAAACCTATCTCACAAATACAAAAACTGGTATGTATTTAGCGACTCACAAAAACAAGGCGGTGTTGGAAGTGCTATACTAGAGTTTTTAAGCCAAAAACAAATCACTGATATAAAACTTACAAGCTTTGAATATGATGATATATTTATACAACACGGTGATACAAAAGATGTGGAAAGAGATTTGGGAGTGACAGCGGAACAACTAGCTAAACGAATAGTTAATAATGAATAACTAATAACTATGGTATCACTTCGTGATATCTCTATCAATTACCGTTGCGAAGCAACTCCTAAATCATTAATTATTAGCTATTAATTATTAGTTCATAAATGTGGCGAATAAGCCACATTTATTTATTGTTTATTATAGTTTGTCGCTATTTTTAGCTAAGTATTCAGCAACACCTTTTGTGTCAGCTTTCATACCTTCGTCACCTTTTTGCCAACCAGCTGGGCAAACTTCACCGTGAGTATTTACGAAAATCATAGTATCAACCATTCTTATCATCTCATCTATATTTCTTCCAAGTGGTAAGTCATTGATTACTGCATGTCTTACTGTACCGTCAGCATCTATTAAGAAGCTTCCTCTAAGTGCAACTGCTTCGTTGAATAATACATCAAAATCTCTAGCGATTTGTTTATTTAAATCCGCTACAAGTGGAAATCTAACTTGACCTATACCACCCTCTTTAACTGCAGTATTTTTCCAAGCAAAGTGAGAAAATTGGCTATCAACAGATACACCTATTACATTTACACCTCTAGAAGTAAACTCTTCTAATCTTTTATCAAATGCAATAATCTCAGATGGACATACAAATGTAAAATCTAATGGGTAAAAAAATACAACCGTACCTTTTTCACCTAAATTATCATACAATCTAAAATTATCTACTATTTCATTGTTACCTAATACAGCAGTAGCTGTAAAATCTGGAGCTTTTTTTGTTACTAACATACTTCAATCCTTTATATTTTTTAAACTTTGTGATTGTACCATTTTTAATTTAAAATAATAATAAATAAAATAGGATAAATTTTATCCTTTAAGAAGGTTTTAATAATATAGAATAATAGCATTCTATAATATATTATGTTGTATAATAAAGCTAAATCTTGATTAAAAGGGATAAAGATGGCACTACAATCATTTGAAGTAAATAATGTAAAATGCGGTGGATGTGCAAGTACACTTAAAAAAGCACTTAAAGAGGATTTTGGTGATGTGGAAGTTAATCTTGAAGTAATGCCAAGAGTAATTACACTTGATATAGATGATACAAAAATAGACACTCTCAAAAGTAAATTGAGGGGGCTAGGGTATCCTTTGGTAACAGATGAACTCTCAACTTTTGAAAATATACAAACAAAAGCTAAGAGTTTTGTATCTTGTGCCATAGGTAAACTAGATAGTTGATACTTATTTGTTTAAAATAGTAACACTTTGGATTTTGTAGTTAGTTAAATTTACTATTTAAAAGAATTGTTACTTAGGATTCGTTATTCTGTCAGAGTGATAAAGGTTCACTTTGAAATAAATTCAATGTAAGGGGAAAAGATGTCAAAGATAGAAGCTCCTGCTAATACACCTGTATGGGTTGATGAGAGCAGATGTAAGGCATGTGATATATGTGTTTCTGTATGTCCTGCCGGAGTTCTCGCAATGAGACCGGCACCAACTTCAACACTAGGTGCAATGATTACTATAATTGCTCCTGAGAGTTGCATAGGCTGTAATGATTGTGAATTGTCATGTCCTGATTTTGCTATATACGTAGCTGATAAATCAGAGTTCAAATTTGCAAAATTAACAGATGAAGCAAAACAAAGAGCGCAAGCAATTAAAGATAACAACTATAGAATACTAAGCGCTTAAGGAGAAAATAATGGCGACTAGAGAAATAATTTCAAGCGGTAATGAACTATCTGCTTTGGCAGCTGTTGATGCTGGATGTAGATTTTTTGGAGGGTATCCTATTACTCCTTCAAGTGAAGTAATGCACGAAATATCTGACCTTCTACCTGAAGTTGGCGGAGCTGCTATACAAATGGAAGATGAGATAGCTGGAATTGCAGCTACTATTGGTGCAGCAATGAGTGGTGTTAGAGCTATGACAGCAACATCAGGACCTGGTGTTTCACTAAAAGCTGAAAACTTAGGACTTGCTCAAATGGCAGAGGTTCCTATGGTTCTTGTAAATGTTATGAGAGGTGGTCCAAGTACGGGTCTTCCGACAAGGGTATCTCAAGGTGACGTTAGACAAGCAAGAAATCCAAGCCACGGTGATTATAGATCTATAACACTATGTGCAGGAAATCTAGCTGAGTGTTATACAGAGGTAGTACGTGCTTTCAACCTTGCAGATAGATTTATGCAACCGGTTATCGTTTTAACAGACGAAACACTAGGTCATATGCACGGTAAAGCAATGCTTCCTACGGTTGAAGAAGTAAAAGCCGGTATAGTTCCAAGAAAAAAATTTGAAGGTGAACCAAAAGATTATAGACCTTATGGTGTAGGAGCTGATGAAGCTGCCGTACTAAACCCAATGTTCCAAGGATATAGATACCATTTTACAGGTCTTCACCATGATGCAAAAGGTTTTCCTACTGAAGAGATAGAAACTTGTAGAAAACTGATTCAAAGACTTGAAGACAAAGTTATGATGCATACTGATGAAATAGAACTAAATGAAGAGTTTATGCTTGATGATATGACAGGTGCTGAGGGTGAAGTTTTAATCATCGCTTACGGTTCCGTATCACTAGCTGCTAAAGAGGCTATCAGACATTTAAGAGCTGACGGTATCAAAGCAGGATTATTTAGACCTATTACACTTTGGCCAAGTCCTGCAAATAGAATTAAACATTTTACGGACATGATCAAAAATGTACTTTGTGTTGAATTAAATATCAGACAATATACTGAAGAAGTAGAAAGAGTATCAAGCAGACTTGATATACAAGGTCTATACAAAGTAAATGGACGTGCTATCTCTCCATATGAGATTGTTACAAAAGTGAAGGAGGTATTCTAAAATGGCTTTCAATTATGATAAATACTTAAGATTAGAAAAAATGCCGACACTTTGGTGTTGGGGATGTGGTGACGGTGTTATCCTAAAAGCTGTTATTAGAGCTATTGATGCTTGTGGTTGGAAACAAGATGATGTGTGTGTAGTTTCAGGTATTGGATGTTCAGGAAGATTTTCATCGTATGTTGATTTCAATACTATTCATACGACTCACGGTAGAACTATAGCTTGGGCTACAGGTGTAAAACTTGCAAATCCAGACAAACACGTAATATGTGTTGCCGGAGACGGTGATGCTATGGCGATAGGTGGAAATCATACTATACACGGTTGTAGAAGAAATATTGATATAAACTTCATTATGATCAATAACTTCATCTATGGTTTAACAAATTCACAAACAAGTCCAACAACTCCACAAGGTTTCTGGACGGTAAGTCAAAAAGCAGGTAATATCGACCCTACATTTGATGCTTGTAAAGTTGCAATAGCTGCCGGTGCAAGTTTCGTAGCTAGAGAAACAATGCTTGATCCTAAAAAACTTGAAAGAGTTTTAATTAAAGGTTTCCAACATAAAGGTTTCTCTTTCTTCGATATTATGTCTAACTGCCATATTAACCTTGGTAGAAAAAATAAAATGGACAGTGCAATGAAAAACTTAGAGTGGATTGACTCTATAACTGCACCTTTATCAAAATGGGAAAAAATGACACCTGAAGAGCAAATGAACGTGTTCCCTACAGGTATCTTAAAACATGATGAAAATGCTAAAGAGTACTGTGAAATGTATGAAGAAATCAAAAAAGTACATCAAGGCAAAAGAAAAGCAATCACTCAAGACGAATTTGAGAAAAAGATATAAGGGGTAACACTATGGCTAGAACATTAATGAGATTTACGGGTGTTGGTGGACAAGGTGTACTTCTTGCCGGAGAGATTTTTGCAGCTGCAAAAATCAAAACCGGCGGTTACGGTTTAAAAACTGCAACATATACTTCTCAAGTTAGAGGTGGTCCGACTGTTGTTGATATTACACTAGATGATGATGAAATTTTTTACCCTTATGCAAATGACGGAGAAATAGATTTTATGCTTTCAGTTGCACAAAAAAGTTATGATTTATTCAAAAACGGTGTATCTGAAGGCGGTACGATAGTAGTTGAACCAAATCTTGTAACACCTACGGCAGAAGATAGAAAAAAATGGAGAATTATTGAAATTCCTATTATTACTATTGCAAAAGAAGAGATTGGAAATGTTATTACACAATCAGTTGTAGCTCTTGCAATAGCAAACAAATTTATGAGTGCTATTGACAAAGAAACTTTAAGAGAAGTAATGCTTTCTAAAGTTCCTGCAAAAGTTCATGCAGTGAATAATAAAGCTTATGACTTAGGCTACAAATACGCTGAAGAGGCTATGAGTAAGTAAAATTTCTAAGTGCTGAGTTCTGAGTACTGAGTTTTTTCAGTTATTCAGAACTTTGTCACATCAATATCATACATTCCTTTACTTCCACGCTACCATACCAAAATCAATATAGCTACCATTACTCATCTAACCGTAATATCAACAAAAAATAGGTACAATAATAAAAAATATATTACCAAGGTTTTTTAATGATAAAAATAGATATGAATTCAACAGAATTTCAAACAGAACTAGAAAATACAAAAAACTTTACAGACAAAGTATGTTCACAATTTGGTTTTGTATATAATCCTGAAGTTGAAGTAAATGAATCCGTACAAATGGGTCTTACTAGAAATAAACTAATATACAATAAAAGATACTGTCCTTGTTTTATGGTAATCGGCACAACAAAAGAAGAACAAAAAGAAGCAGACAATAGAATCTGTCCATGTAAACCTGCACTAGAGCATGAAATACCTGATGATGGTAAATGTCATTGCGGAATTTTCTGTACAAAAGAGTATGCACAAAAATTTGCAAGTACAAATGAAGCTGAAATCGTCGTACATACACATTCAAGAGGATTAAGTACCAAAGAGTGTGAACTATTACTAGAAAAAGAGTCTATTGATGCTGATGAGCTTGAAGCATTACTTGAAGCAAGAGCTTTGAAAATGGTTGATTTTAATCTGGTAGATGTTAGAGAATGGATGGAATGGAAATCACGAAGAATTGAAGGTACTGATTTTCTAATCCCTACAACAAGTTTTTATAATACGATAGGACAATTAGAAGAGCAAAAGGATAAAATCACTATAGTTTACTGCTACAGCGGTAGCAGAAGTGCATATTGTCAACATGTAATGCATGATTTAGGATTTAGAAAAGTTATAAACTTTGATTTCGGTATTATGACATACAAAGGAAAAGTTGTTAGCGGAAACTAAAAATTAAGGTTTCAGAGTGAGGGATTAGGGATGCAGGGATTGAGAGTATTAGTCAAAAAGCTTAGCTATATAGTTTTGATGCTTCTTCTTATAAGCATCATATCTTTTAGCGTAATTCAACTTGCTCCAAACTCTTTTTTTGCCAGTGGTGAACTTAATCCCAATATTACCCCTGAAACAATAGAAAATCTAAAAGCCATATATGGTCTTGATAAACCTCTACATATACAATTTTTTTCATGGCTTAGCTCCATTTTGGTACTTGATTTTGGTGTAAGTTTCTCCAGTGGAGAAATGGTAAAAGATATGATTATAGAAAAGTTACCTATTACGTTGGCAATCAATATAACAAGTATGTTTTTTATTTTTATTATATCACTTTATCTTGGTATCAAATCAGCTCTTACAAAAGATACTGTTTTTGATAAATTTACAAAACAACTTTCACTTATAAGTTTTTCGATGCCGTCGTTTTATTTAGCCGTAATAGGAATATTAATTTTTGGTTTATGGCTTGAACTAGTTCCTATTTCAGGTATTAGCTCCGGAAATTATAAAGAGGGTATAAAATACTATTTAGATATTTCATGGCATTTAGTATTACCTGTGTCCATAATCATTTTTGGAGGGATAGGAAGTCTAACTTTATATATTCGTTCACTTACATTAGAGATACTAAGAAGTGATTATATTTTCTTTGCCAAATCAAGAGGTATAAAAGGATATAAACTTTTTAGATATTACATACTTCCAAATCTCTACCCACCTGTGATTACACTACTTGGGCTTTCATTACCTGGGATTATAGGAGGTAGCGTTATTTTGGAAACCATATTCGCTATTGACGGGATGGGATTATTGTTTTTTCAAAGTGCGATGAGTAGAGATTATCCTGTTATTATGGGAATACTTATCATAGGTGCTTTTCTTACCCTTATAGGCAATATAATAGCAGATTTAGTTCTAGCTAAACTAAATCCAAATTTTAAAGTGAATTAATCTTTTTTTGATACTCTTTTTATAAACGCATCGGCAAAAGAATAACCGTTTTGTTTTGCTTTAGTCATCCAAAACAACCCTTTTTCTTTATCTTGGGCTACACCGTAACCTTCATAATAAAAAAGCCCTACATAATACTGAGCTTTTGCATATTCTTGAGTTGCAGCTTCAAAATACCAAAATAATGCTTTTTCATAATCCTGCGTTACAAGTTCACCGGAACGGTAAAAATCAGCAAGTTGTGTTTGAGCAAATTTGTTCTCTAAGGAAGCTGCTTTCTCAAGCCAATATAATGTCTTGTCATTATCCTTTGGTACACCTTCTCCACTATAATACATCAAAGCTAGATTAAATGCAGCTACATTATTATCACGTTTTGCAGCCTCTTCATACCAATAAGCTGCTTTTTTCATATCTTTATCTGTCCCAAACCCGAAATAATAAAATCTAGCCAAATTGTTTTGCGCAGGAATGACGCCTTGTGTTGCAGCTTTTTCATACAAATCAAACGCCTTTTTTTGATATTCTTTATCAAGGGAGTGTTGTTCATATATCATTGCAAGATTTAGTTGAGATACAGCATAACCGCTATTTGCAGCTTTCTCATACCATTCTATAGCTTTTATTGTATTTTTTTCACCTACAAGACCGTGTTCATAGTAATAAGCAAGATTATTTTGAGCTTGAACATTACCCAAATTTGAAGCTTTTTCAAGCCATACAAAACTCTCATATAAGTTTTTTTCTACACCCAAACCTTTTTGGTACATAATAGCCAAATTATATTGGGCATTTGGATTATTCTCATTTGCCAGTTTGAAAAATATTTCATAAGCTTTTGTATAGTCTTTTGATAAATAACTATTTACGCCATCTTCAAAACTACCTGCATATAGTAGCGATGCCACAAATAAACTAGCTGTTAATGTTTTAAGAGTTTTCTTCATCGTAACCAATCTCTTCAATATTTAAATCATTATCTTGTTCAATAATAGTATCTGCTTCCAAAGTATCTTTCTTATCACATTCTATTACACCGTTTTCAAATTCTTGATTTGACTTCATAAACTTAGAAGGCTTTATAATTTTTTCCTCATAAAAACCACCGATATTTGTTTTGAATGAATCTCCCAAAGAAGTTTTCTTGCTGTCGTTATAAGCATCAAGATAAAGACTATCACGCTCAGCTAAAAAGAAATCCATCTTTTCCCATATAAAATTATGTTCATCCCTATCAACATAATACTTTCCTTTTTTATCAGGGTCATAATAACCTACTACGGTCATTTTTGCTAAAGTACCCAAATCATCTTCTTCAACTTCAAGTAAATACTCTTTAACTACTATTTTACTACCTACTAAATGGTAAAATGTATCTATTTTTGTAACTTCAAGTCTATCTCTGTATGAGTCAATAACGTACTTATCACTTTGTGACGTTATAAATGCTCTTTTACCGGCTAATAGAACATCATCTTTGGAAAATTTATCATAGTACTTAGACGTAACAATCTCTTTTTGAGAACATCCAGATATAAATATAGCCAACAATAACATATTTATAAAAAAAGCTGTTTTCATATATTTCCTTTAAAACTTACTAACGGCATCTAAGCCCATAAGTTTACAAACTTTTAAATCATTTTGCGATTTAATACTATCACCTATAGCAACAATATTGTTCGCCTCACAGAAATTTAATACACTTCTTAGTAAATGTTTTTTATCCCTATCTTCTGCAATACCGTTTGTATAATCTTTATGTACCCTTAGATAATCTAACTTAAACATTTCCAAATCTTCAAGATTAAAATCGTTCATTGTATAACGTTTCATTATCACTTTTGCACCGAAACGATGTGCCTCATCAACGAAATGTTTGAATACATCAATTTTAGTAGATGCATTATATGATGTCATACTAAATACCAAGTGCTTAGCAGCCTCTTCGTTATAAAGGAGTTGTGAGTTTAGCCAAGTTACAAACTCACTATCTTCCAACGAAAACATAGATAAATTAACCGCTATCTTATACTCTATTTCGTTTGAATTAATATAAAATATCACATTTTCTAGGATATATTTATCGAATTTAGGTGCGAGTCCTATTTTTTCAGCCGCTGAAATAAATACACCTATAGGGAATTTTTCACCTTTTTCATCAATTAATAAAGGTATCGCCTCTTGCATAATTATTTCATCGGTTTCTATTAAATATGTATCAAAACCATAATTAATCTCAAATGATTGTTGGTCTATAATAGCCCTTACACTTTGTTCTAATACAGCAAATTTATCAACCACTTCAGATGAACTTACTACTCTAAATACATCTTCGGTAGATGAAAGTTTATTGTATGAGTCACTTAAAGAGTGTAAAATAGAATCTATAGTACCATACTTATCAAAAGGTATAAAGGTAAACTTTGACAATGTATCATTTACCTCATATCTAAAAGCCATATCTTGTAATTCGTCCATTAAGTTTGAAGCAAGTGAAGTTATAGTCTCTTCATCTTTATTTTTTATAATCATCGCAAACTCTGAACCAAAGAATCTATAAAGCGTTGCTTCTTGTATCTCAAATTCATAAAATTTATTTTGTACAGTATGGGCAAACTCTTCTATTAGGTGATTTGCCAAAGCAGAACCAAACTGCTTTGTAAAAGCTCCAAGTGCCTCTATTTTGATATATCCTACAAAACCATCAGCTCTTGTAATAAACATATTTTTTAAATCTAATTCAAACACTTTTTGATTTGGTAAACCTGTCAAATCATCTGTAAATACTTTTCTTTCCAAAATATCTTTGTTTATATTTAACTCATTGACTACCGATGTATATTTTTTCAGAATTTTGTTTAATAACTCTATAATATTATCAAAATCAGTATTCCCGCTTTTATAATCTATCTTATTTGCAAAATTATTATCAAGTGCATTTTGCATATTATATTCAAATAATTGAAGAGGTTTTAACATTAATTTCAAAATAAATAGATAGTAAATAGCACCTAAGATTACATTGATACCTAATAGTGATATAATGAAATAAATCCAAAATGATTTATAAAAATTACTTAAACGTTTCTCTACTATAGTATCATCTATCACGTAACTCATTTTTGCAAACGGTTCACTTACAAAATATATATCTTTTGTTTTAACAAATTCTTGATTGTCTATTTTTGTCGTATCAATATCATTTCTAAATAACTCATAATAAAAATTCAATCTAGACTGTGCATTTATCAATGCTCCATCTTTGTATAGTATGAACTTCACATTTACAGCCCTTTTTGGATTAAATAGTCCCGTAGAATGTAACTTGTACATATTGTTACTTTCCAATGTAATAAAACCGTTTCTGGCATCTGTAGATATATCTGTTACGTCCCAGTCTAAGTTTTTTGGAAAAGTTGAGTTATAAATCAAAGCACTTTTCGTAAATACAAAGCTATTATATGTGATTTTAATATGCTCTATATTAGTAGTATTTATAACACCCCTTAAAATATTAAAAATACTCATATGGTCACTTGCCATAAGTGCTTCTTGAAGTCCTGCTAAGACATATTCTATATCTCTTTCATTACTACTGTCAAATTCTTGCGTTATTTTTTCTTTTAATGTAAAATAGTTATAACCGAAAGATAAAATAGTTATTAACGATAAACTTACCGCTAGAATAAGAAACTTTTTACCTATTGTGAAATTCATCTTTTATTCTTTAGTTGAAAATTCAATTATTTTAGATATAGAGTTAACATGAGGGTGCAATGTTTCAAAAGCTTTTGTTGCACTCTCTTTATCACTAAAATCACCAATTAATATTTTTACCATATTACCACCTATATCTTGGGTGTAATAATCACTTATACCATATCTTTGTACAAACCATTTTACTTTACTCTTTTCCACTAAAGTCACATCTATTTTGTATGTTATATCCGTAGTTAATTGCGTAATAGGTTCATTTTTGACTTCATCTTCAAAGTAAACTTCCGCTATAGCATCTGTATTTTTATCTTCTAGTACAATATTTGCAACCGTTGGGACTGATTCAACCGTTGAAGTTAAAGTCGTTTCAATCTCTTGCACCTCAGGTTCAACTTTAGTATCAATATTTAAGATTTCTTTAGCCTCTACTTTTGGTTCTTCAACCACATTAGTAACAGCTTCTTCTTGTTTGATATTTGCTACGACAGGCTCTTTTGGCTGTTCTACTTTTGTCTCACTTATCTTTTTTAAATCTTTTTGTAACTCTTTATCTGTTTTTTTATCTTTAGTAGGCATATCTACCAACACCGATTTTTTAGTATCAATATCTACTGCTATACCCTTTTCTTCTATTTTCACATCTTCAGAAACAGTCATATACTCAACTGCTCCTTTTGCCTTACTAGGTGTTCCAAGTGCCAAATCTTTGTACTTAGCATATAATTCTTGTTGGTATTTTATGTGTTCAACCACAGGGTAATACTTCTCTTTAATAGAAGATGATAATAAAGACAACGCTATATGAGCATCTTCATATTTAGAAAACACGCCATACACTATCTTAATCCATTCACCGTTTGGACCGTATCTATACATTAATGAGCTATCATATATATCTTCACTATCCACCAAATTTATAGCATCATCAAGATTTGCAAATGTTACAAGATTAATCGTATAATACTCACCTGAAGCATTAATAAACTCTTGCTTAAATCTCGCATCTGTAGCGTAAGGCTTAGGAGGTTTAGGTGCCATTTTGATAGTTTTTGTCTGAACAATCGCTCTTGGTTTCAACTCATCAAATCCATTGATGAATTTTCTGTACAAATCTTTAATTTTATCTATCGTAACTACTTCATATTGTTTAGAATCAAGTTTTTTAATTTGTGAAAGCGAATCATTAGCCTCTTGCTCATTTGCAAAAATTCCATAAGACATTACACTTCTTAGTTTATAATCTTTTAATACATCTACAATAAATGCCTGTTTTGATAAAGCACTATCTTTCATATAACCAAAAGCATCATAAACCGTCTCAAAATCACTTACAAATATCGTATAATTATTATCGTCTGCATCAAGGAATTTATCTTTAAATACCAAAATATCTTCTAAAGAATCGATAACTTCAACTTTTTGAATTACCTCTTTTTCTTGTTTAGACGCTGTAACTTCAGCTTTTGCTATAATTCCTGCATTTGATTTCTCAACTTTAGCAAAATATTTGTTGTTATATCCACTCAAACCAAAATCAATGAATTTATCATTATTAGGTTCTAGCTCAAAATAAGAAGTCAATCTTCCTGTTTCAAACAACAACTTGAAATAATCATTTAGTCTATTTTCATAAAACTCTATCAACGAAACTTCAGCACTGTTTAGCTGTCTTTGTGCAGTTAAAAGAGTTTGTAAATCTTGCTCACCGTTTTTAAACGCTTCCCAATATGAATCAACCATTGTAGTAGATGATGCAACTTCCTCTTTTGTACTTGAAATAGAACTCGATAGTGCCTTTAGTGATTGATGAAGATTTGATATAATCCACTTAACTTTTCTTCGCTCTTCCTCAATTTTATAATTAAGCTCACGTATAGCACTGTAAACAGACTTCATTTTATTGGTATCTACACCACCGTTATAAAGATTGTATTTGAAAGTTATAAACGCCTCTTTTGTATCTTGCATATATAAATCTTCTGGTTCAATATCTTTATCGTAGGTTCTAGTTGTAGTGAGTTCTAAATCAATTTTTGGTCTAAAAGCAGATTCCGCACTTTTTAACTTATATTTTTCAGATTCAATATTTATCAAATAACTTACGATATTGATGTTTTGTTTGTTTGCAAGTTCAAGTAAACTCTCTATAGGTTCTATCTCGGTATCAAACTCATATTCATAAGGCAATGTAAATTTGAAATTTTCACCGACGATATATTCATAATATTTCACCGCTTCTACAAATTTTGACTTTGTTTTACTAAACTTTGACTCTGCATTTGCTACACTTGCTTTGATGGAACTCAAATCACCTATACTAGCAGCTCCTAGCTCGTATTTAACAGTAACTATCTCCAAAATCTTATTTAACATTTCCATATTTGCTTTTGTAGCATTTAATGATTGAGAAGCAAATACAACACCAAAATATGCCTTAATAGCATTTTGAACTTCTTGATTAATAGCTAATTCATATCTATTTTTAGAAACTTCCAAAGATTTTTCCAAACCTTTGATTTTGTTTACCGTTGCTCCACCTGAATATAAATTTTGTTTAACTTGTAATTTAAATGTTTCATCATTAAATTTCTTAGTAGGGTCATCTTTATCTTCATCACCAGGAGTTTTGTGTGTTCTGCCATATCTATACTCGGCATCAAGAGTTGGTTTGTATCCGGAATAAGCATCGTCAAGTGTTATTTGAGCTTGTCGTACTTTTTCTCTGGCAACTTTTACGTTATGGCTATTTGCAACTGCTTCCAAAACAACATCAAATAATGAAACTTTTACATAATCATCAATATTGCCTTCAAGTTCTGCCGAAATCACTTTAGACGGTTTTTCAATCCTTATAGGGCTAACAGCTAGTCCTGTTTGACCTGTTTTTTCACCCACTACTCGATTTAGCCCTTTTGTTTCATCAAGATTAATATCTAACTGCGATATTGCCTCTATTTTATCCTGATTTTCAACTTTTTCTATATCTGCTTCACCATCAACATTAGCAACAGAAATAGTACACAACAAACAAGCTGCAACTATAGAAATTTTAATATTTGTTTTAATTAAACTCATTTTTTCTCAACTCTTACTATTATATAGCCATTTTGGTTTTCATTTTTAATTCCGGTTAAATCAACTTTTAATAAATCAACTTGAACATCTTTTATATCATATCCCAACTGACGAATAAGATTTCGTGTGTTAATAGTTCTAGCTAATGATATTTGTTTCATTACCGTCGCACTTATTTGATTTGTAGGATCAACTGCATTGATTTTCACCCTATGATTTGGATACTTTTGTTTCATATCTTTAATAAATTCTTTAATTTGCATTATAATAGGATTATCAAGTTTTATGTCGCTTCCTCCAAAATTGACCAGAAGGTAATTATCAGCTGAAACTGTTGCCTGTTTTGTGACTTCATCTTCATAAATCCTACTCAAATCTTTACCTGCACTTTCAAAATCACCCTGTTGGTCTTTTGTTTCAGGATTTTCTATCATATCTTGCTGTTTTTGTACAACAACAGTCAAATCCTCTTTTTTTTGTTCAGGTTTCAAAATAATCTCTTCTGTAGCAATAGTACCCGTATATGAAACCTTAAATTTAAACTGTGCATAATATGCAATATTTACTATAGTTATCAATAAGAATAACAACATTACAAGAATTACAGATGAAAAAATATCAACAAACGGAGGCCAAGGGTTGAACTCTTCATCACATCTTTTTTTTGCCATACGATTACTTTCTTATATTTTCTTCTATAGTTTTTAATCTTGTATCAAAATTAATCATAAACTGTTGCATCATTTCTTGATTTTGTTTTTGTAAATCAAGCAACTGTTTCATAGTTTTATGCTCATTTGTTGCAATATTTGACAACCCTTGAATTGACTCATCAAGCATATTTGAGTTTGAATATTGATTGATATTTAATTCTTTTACCGCATTGACTAAACTTTCTAAAATAGCTATCTCATTACCACTAGCTTTTGTAGTGGCATTTAAATTCTCGGACAACATTTTATAAACCACCTCATTGCTTTGGGCACTTTTTTTAATCTCTTCTTTAATACCGCCCATTGCTTCAGATAATACATCCACAAATCTACTACTTGACATCAAATCAGCAGTACCGCCACCACCTTGTGTAGATGATGCAATATTTTTTGCAACATTAAATTGTCCACCACTAACTGCTTGTTGAAATTGCTCTATTACATCGGAAGATTGCGTATCAATAATTTTACCTTTCATCCAGTCTTCTATATCTTCTATAAAAGTTTCTTGATTTCTTGTAAGAATATACATTTTAATACTCAATATAATCGCCGTAGCAACACCGAATAATGAAGAACCGAAACCTATAGCCATACCGCTAAGAGGTCCTGCAAAACCAGACATAACTTCCGCTAGATTTATATCACCGGCAAGGGATAAAATAATCCCTCCCATCTCATCTATAGCTTTTAATAGACCCGTAAAAGTACCGAAAAGTCCTATCATCAAAGATGTACCGATAAAGAAGTTTATATAACTTTTTTGATTTGCAAATTTATCTTCAAGCCAACTTGTAACATCTTTTGCTTCAGACTGGGTAAAATACAAAGTACCGCTTTTTGCACGTTTATAAAACATATGGGCAATATTTGCAGGCATAATTTTATCTATACCTTGTAGGTAATAAATAAGTTGGTCACCCTTTTTGTATGCCATAATACCAAATGTCCCAGCAAGCATAGTAAGACGAAAGGCTGCATGATAGACTATAATCATACCTATTGCAAGAAAGGTTAAAACTGCTATATTAAATGTCAATGTTGACATAAAAAATATTTTAATCATTTTGAAGTTTGCAAAAACAAGGAAAAATATAAACAACCAAAAAACAAAGTAGATTTTTAATATCTTGAGTCTTCTCATAATCTACCTTAAAATAAGAATAATATAATCGATATAATAAGACCTAAAGCAACCATAGTAACTGTTTTGGTCATATTATCGGCAATATTTACAAAGCCACCTTCCAAATCGGTACTTTCACCAACAATAATAAGTCCTATTTCTACACCGTTTATATCATCAATTTTTTTTACACTTCTATAATAGTTTTCACTTACCAAAAACTTTTGCGATATGAATTGCTTAAATGTATCTTCATCGATATCTGCCAATAATGCAGCAAATCTAGTATCATATCTAGCATTTTCAAAGGTATAAGTTTGATTAACATCTTTGTATTTACCTGTTCTAGTTTCGAGTGCAATAAAAGATAACATCTTTTTATCCAATATAAATGTATATTCGCTATTTTCTTTTACATACAAGTCTCTTAATAAATGTACCGAATCCTTAATCTCTATAACACCGTAAACATTACCATCTTTGATAAGAGGATACAAATATACTAAAAATACACCGTCTTGCAATACCTCAAAACCGCCAAGTGGCATTTTCCCTGTAATAATTGAATTGATTGTATTTCTAAATACTTGATCTCTACTAGCTGTACTTATGAAATTTATATTTGTCTCTAAAAAACCACCTTTTACGAGTTCTTCATTCATTTGGTTTTTAGCTTGATTGATTAACTCTATATTATTTGACTCAATTGCAGCTAATAAAGCCCTATTATTTAAAATAGGTATTACCATTTTGTGAAACTGTTTTTGTTTCATTGCAAGTTTGTTATCTAAGTTAAGCTCATAGTTTTTTGCCATACTTTTATAGACTTCAGTAGATACCCTATCGGTCATGGTCATAATAATGTACATACATACAAATACACCGATTATGGATATCGTAGTTATGGTAGTAAACCATAGACCTTTATTCTTTTTAAGTTTTGCTAGAAATTCTTGTATTCTTTTTATAAGAGTAAACATCACACCAACCCTGAATGATATAATTTGAAAACCATTATATAATAAGTTAACATAATAATGACTTAAAAATTAACAACTTCTATAAAAAGCTTAGTTATTATTTGTTTAATAATAACTTTTAATTGCTTTTTATATCAATTTTCCCTTAAAGAATTTTGTGCAATATCTTTTAACGGTTTTATTAAATATCTTAATATTGTTTTTTTACCTGTCAAAATATTTACGTTTGCAACCATACCTGGAAGTATAGGTGTAGTCTCATCAAAACCTAGTTGATTTGCCTCAACTTTGATAATGTAAAAAACATTTCCCATCTTATCTTCAGTACTATCGGGAGCTATAGATACTATCTTACCCTCTAGTAATCCATATCGTGAAAAGTCATAAGCGGTTATCTCTATAGAGACTTTTTGACCACTCCAAATCTGAGCACGATCGGAAGATTTTATTTTTGCTTCTATTACTAGCTTATCTTCTACCGGTGTAATTTCGGCTATATTATCACCCGGTTTTATAATACCGTTTATTGTGTTGAAATACAATTTATTTACTATACCGTTTACCGGACTTACTACAGCTTTTCTTTGGTCTCTATCTTGACTTGCTTTGTATTTTTCTTCTATTTGTTGTAAACTCAACCTTACTTCCGAGAGTTGTTTTAGGTTTTTAGACATCATTTCAGAGTGAACACTGTCAACCTTTTTTTGCCCCTCTTTCACCTCTTGTTCAGCTATCGGAATACCGCTTCTAACCTCTTGGATTTCCGTGACTAGTTTTTGTTTTTTACTAAGTTCGGCTAAATAGTTTTTTCTTGAAACAACGTTTTTTTGTAATAATGCTTCTTGAATCTCCATATTTTCATTTGCTACACGTAATTCTATATCAAGATTTGAGTACTTAGTATTAAGCTCGTTAAGGCGAAGTCTTTTTTGTTCTAATTGGTCTTGGGCAATACCTAATTGCCTTTGGTGATTTGCATTTTCTTCCAAATAGATTTTGAGTTCATTTTCTACTATATCACGTATTGTAGATTCAAATTCAAGAGGATATACAAGACTCTTTTTATCAATCAAAGCTTCAAGTCTCATAGCTCTAGCTTTCAAAGCCATCATCTCTAACTCTTGAGATTTTAAATCTGCCATAAAATATTCGTTTCTAAGCTTATATAAAACATCCCCTTGCTTGACGTTATCACCCTCTCTAACCAATATATCAGAGATTATACCGCCTTCAAAGTGTTGCAAAACCTTGGTTTGACCGGATGGGATTACTTTCCCTTCACCTTTTACAACTTCATCTATTTCAGTGAGTGCAGCCCATATAAAAAATACAACCACAAAAGCTATCATAGGATAAGTTACTAATTTGTAGTTCCAATCTTCTTCTTGATAATAAAACTTCATTGTCTTCCTTGTGCAGGATTTTTCAGTGCATTTAGAACTGCATCCCTTGGCCCATCAGCTACTATCTTGCCGTTATTTACCACCAAAATCCTATCTACTAGCTCTAACGCTGCAAATCTATGGGTAATTAGTATCAATGTTTTATCTCCGATAATCTCTTTTAGACTATCCATAAGCTTTTTTTCTAAACCCACATCAAGACCTGTAGTAGGCTCATCAAGTATTAAAATAGAAGGGTCATTTACTATGGCACGTGCAAGTCCTACGAGATGACGTTGCCCTACGCTTAGATTTCCGCCTCTCTCCCCTACATTCATACCGTCACCCTGACCGCTTTTTTTGACTAGTTCTTCAAGTCCCGTCAAAGTAATAAGCTCCATCATACGCTCTTTACTAATAGGTTTTGATAACTCTATATTCTCTTTTAGAGTTCCGTTAAACAAAAACGGCTCTTGGGTCATAACACCTATATTTTGTCTTATCTCTACGGGATGGATTGTAGAAATATCGTGATTATCTATGAAAATACTCCCTTTTGTAGGGTGTAAAAGTCCAGTGATTAGCTTCAATATCGTAGATTTACCTGCACCTGTTTGCCCTATAATACCTACTTTCTCACCTGCTTTGATTTTGAATGAAATATTATCTGCTGAAGGATATTTAGCATTTTTAAAATAGTAAGTTACATTTTTAAACTCTATATCACCGTTTAATTTCCCAAGACCTATTTGGATATTTTTTTGATTTTCTAACGGTAAGTGCCAAAAATCTCTTAAATTTAATAGTGAATCTTTAATCTCTTTAAATTTAATAACCATCGTAGATAGATTTATCACAGGTACCATTGCACGACTTGCCAAAATAGTAACAGCTATTAGCCCACCTACACTTAACTCTTTGTCGGCAATTTGAAACACACCCACAACCACCACCAAAATAGTAGTAAGTTGTATTATAGATTGAGAGACGTTTAGAGCAAAAGCATTTACCGATTGGATTTTTACTTGTACCCCTTCTGCGTAAGCTATCAAGTTTCTCCAATTAAAAAGTTTGGATGATATAGCATTTGATAGTTTTACAGTATCGCTTCCTTGTATGGATTCTACTAGATAATTGTGTTTTGAGTGCATATTATCTAGATGTTTTTTACTAAGTTCGGAAATAGGAATTTGTAATGCTATATTTATGAGTATAACTATGATTGAAATCAAAAAAGGAACCAATGCAACGGCAGGTGAAATCATATATATAACAATAAGTGCAAATACGAAAAAAGGAAAATCTATAATTTGAGCTACCGATTTAGTCGCAAAAAAATCCCTAACGGTTGCTAGTTCTTTGAAAAGATTAGCTTTTGATCCAGTCATCATGGTATCATATTGGGCTTGAATACTCAATACCCTTTTCATCAAATCCTCTTCCAAATACAAAGAGAGTTGTTTACCTGTTTTATCTATGATATGATTTCGTACACTTTTGAACACAAGTTCAAAAATTAAAACTATAATAAGCCCCGTACTTAATACAAAAAGGGTATCATAAGCTTGATTTGGAACTACTCTATCATACACTATCATAATAAACAATGGAACAAAAAGGGCAAAAATATTTATAAAAAATGTTAAAACACCAACTTCAACATAAGAACGCCAAAAAGACCGTACCGGCTTCCAAAACCAGTCATTATTGACATCTTGGTCAAGTAGCTCTTTTTTTGATTCTTCCCTAAAAACCAAAACTGCTTTTTTATATTTACTCAAATCTTTAAATTCAATTTCAATACGTTTTTCATTAACAACGTCATAAAGTTCAATTTTTTTATTTGCGATGTTTTTTTGGTAAATAAGAGGATTATCTTCATCATCTATGATAATACAAGGTAAAAAATAGTTTGGTATTTCAGATGCTTTTATATCTTTAACTAAAGCAACCAAACCTATTTGTTCTGATACTATAGGGATAGAGTCTATATTAAAACCACCATCTTTTATAGCATCGAAACTCAAAATTGTATCGATACTAACGTCACCGTAATAGAAATCAAGTATATATTTGTATGAAACTAAAAGTTGACTATATTCTTGTGTTTGCAAAACTCACCTTATAAATTATTAACTAACTGCTATTGTACCATATTTAATCTTGCTTATCAAATCTTCAAATATTTTTGCCAGTGCTTCAACTTGAGATATATTTGTTCGCTCATTTACAGAATGTATAGTATCGTTTATTACTCCAAACTCTACGGTATCTACTCCAAATTCACCGAAAAACCTAGCATCACTAGTCCCACCGGCTGTACTTAGCTTTGTTTTTATACCGCTTATCGTTTGTATCGACTCAGACAATGTTTTTACAATCAAAGACTCTTTGTTTGTTACAAAAGGTTTCGCACTTTGCGATAGCTTCAAAGTAAAATCAAGCCCTTTGAACTTATCTTTTATAAACTCTTCTATTTTTTGTATGTCTGTTTTTGTAGAATTTCGCACGTTAAACATCATCTTAAGATTTGCCGGAGTTACGTTTGTCACCTCCATACCTGCTCTTATATCTGTAATTACAAGTTTACTAGGGGCAAAATACTCATCTCCATCATCAAGATTGATTCCTGCAATTTGAGGCAATATTGGAGCTATAAGTTCTACCGGGTTTACACATTTGTTTGGATATGCAGCGTGACCTTGGACACCTTTAAGCTCTACTACTCCGTTTATCGATCCACGTCTTCCCACCTTTACGGCATCACCGAAAACCTCTTCGCACGTAGGCTCTGCAACTATTGCAAAATCAGGCAAGAAGTTTATCTCTTTTAGGTGTTTTAGCATCTCTACCGTTCCGTATTTTGCATCACCTTCTTCATCGCTTGTGAGTAAAATAGAGATAATCCCGTCAAATTTTTGTGTGTTTTTGACAGCGTGACAAAAAGCAGCAACACCGCTTTTCATATCTTGCGTCCCACGAGCTATGATAATATCATCTTTTATAATAGGCAAAAAAGGGTCACCTTCCCAACCGTTACCTGCTGGAACTACATCTATATGACCTGCAAAACAAAGGTGTTTACGGCTAGTACCGAATTTTTTGTAATAAAGTCTATTTTTGACACCTTCCATATCTAGCTTGATACACTCAAACCCTTCTAAATAAGAGTCCAAAAAATCGTAAGTACCTGCATCATCAGGTGTAACTGATTTGAATTTCAATAATTTTATAAATAGTTCTATTAAGTTCATGTTTTCTCCGTGATTAATTGTTAGTTAAATCAATCTTCTCTTGCCCTATTCTATACAAAGCAAAATCGTATTTTATAGGGTCGTTTATATCAAATTCTCTTAACTTATCCGTTATCAAAAGTGCTGATTTCAAATCATATGTATCCCTTGTAAGTAAGCCTAAATTCTTTGAAACCTGAAACGTATGGGTATCAAGGGGTAAAATCAAATCTTTTTTATCCACCCTATTCCACAGTCCCATATCGAGATTATCACACCTTACCATCCATCTAAGATACATATTCCACCTCTTATAAGGTGCATTTCCTACCTCTTTGATAACTCCGTTTTTATCTCTTTTAAATGGATTACTAACCAAAAAAGTAAATCCTTGCGATTTTAATCCACCTGAATGTTCATAGATTTTTTGTATAAGATAGTCAATACCTTCTAAAATATCGTTATTCACCCTATATTTTTCATAAAACAAATTTTCCAAAGAGTCTATTTGTTTCAATCTTCTTAAAGCTATAAAAAACATCTTTATATCTTCGCTATTTTGGAAACGGTAATAAAACCCATCTAGTTCTTTTGATATTTTATCTTCATTTGCTTCAAGCAAAGAAAAATCCAAACTATCCAAAAATTCAACTATCTTAGAAGCTTTACCGTAAGCAAAAGAGGCACAAATCAAAGATACATACTCATCTTTGTACTTTTTGGCTATCAAAAGAGGGTCAGGCTTGTCAAAGCAAAGCTCACCTACACAGTTTCTGTTATTTGATTCAATTTCAAGTAATTCTTTTATATTCATTTTGGTATTATACACAAATAATTCTTTGGAGTAATAAATGACTTTTGACGATTTAAAAAATTTAGTCCAAAATAGCAGATGCTATAGGATATTTGACGCAAATTTCCAAATACAGCATCAAGATTTAGTAGATTTGGTTGATTTGGCTAGAATTAGTTCAAGTGCACGAAATTCGCAACCACTAAGATATAAAATAATAGATAAAAATCCACAAAAACTAGAAATATTTACCCCTCTTAGATGGGCTTCAAATCTTGATTGGAAAGGTCCTAGCATACATGAAATGCCTTCAGCGTTTATAGTGGTATGCAAAGATATAAATCTTGGTGAGTTTGCCGTAGTAGATGCAGGAATTGCTATGCAAAATATTATGCTAGGACTCAAAGCCAAAGGGCTTGACGGCTGTATTTTAGCTTCTATAGACAAACAAAAATATAAAGAGGTTTTAGAACTTCCACAAGATATAGAACCTATGTTTGCCATAGCAGTGGGCAAAGCAGACCAAAAAATAGAGATGATTGAAAGTAACAATACAAAATACTATAGAAACGAAAACAAAACCCATATAGTCCCTAAATTACCGTTAAGTGAGGTGTTATTATGAATGATAAAGATATGAAATTAGCTGTTTTAATAGATGCAGACAACACATCACATAGTGTTATAGCACCGCTACTAGATGAAATATCAAAATTCGGAATTGCTAGTGTAAAAAGAATTTACGGTGATTGGACAGAAAATCAACTAAGTGGCTGGAAGGTTATTCTTCTTCAAAAATCCATTATACCTATTCAACAATTTGCATACACTACGGGTAAAAACTCAACCGATATAGCTATGATTATAGATGCAATGGACTTGCTATATACAGGTAACTTTGACGGTTTTTGTCTAGTATCAAGTGATAGCGATTTTACTAGACTTGCATCAAGAATAAGAGAAAACGGGCTTAAAGTATATGGATTTGGGAGACAAAATACACCTATTTCCTTTGTAAGTGCTTGTGATAAATTTATTTATACGGAAACTATCTTAAAACATGCTATTCAAACGGAAACTGCCCTAGTTTTGGAAGATATAGATGTACAAGCCGGTGAAACGTGTAGTTTAATGGACAAAGAACAACTCAAACAGGTTTTTTCTAAAATAGTGCAAGATTTGAGTGATGAAAGCGGTTGGGCAAGACTTGATAGCGTCGGAACTCAAATACACAAAGTAATGCCCCACTTTGACGTAAGATGCTATGAATATGCAAAACTTAGCAAATTACTTAATTCACTGAATATTTTTGAGTTTAAAAAACGAAGAACAAAGCAGCATAAGACAAAAGAACTGTTTATAAAAGTGCTTCCGCACTAAAGAATTTATACTAAAATTATATATTTCTTAAAAAAAATGCACATTTGTTATTGACTAGATTACAATCTTTATGATACAATCTAGCCGATAATTTGATAAAATAAAATATGTGAGGTGTTTTATTTGTTGACTGCACAAACATTTAATCTTCAAGAAGCAAAAACTATTTTCAATAAATATTCAGTATTGATTGTTGAAGATGATTTAACTATTTTACAAAACTTCAAAGATACACTCAGCCATCTTTTTCAAAATGTTTATACATCTACAAACGGTGTTGAAGCACTAGAACTATACAATAAGCATAAAGATGAATTATCTATAATTATGGCAGATTACCATATGCCTTTGATGAATGGTCTTGATTTATTTACTGCAATAAGGTCAGAAAATAAAAAAATCGCACTTATGCTTGTAACAGGCGATATGTCTAAGGAAATTTTCCTAAAAGCAATCAAAATTAAACTCGATGAATTTGTAATCAAACCTATACAATTTAAAACTCTTTTGGTTCTAATCTATCAAATTCTTCTTAGAATAGAACAAGACAAAGCATTCCAAAAACAAAAAAAAGATTTAGAAATTCTTTTTAAACTTCTAGGTCAACACAACCTTATCACAAAATCTGATTTACAAGGCAATATAACCTATGCAAATGATATATTTTGTGAGGTTTCAGGATATTCAAAAGAAGAGGTAATAGGACAACCACATAGTATCGTAAGGCATCCTGATATGAAAAATGAGGTGTTTCAAAATATGTGGGAAACTATAACTTCAGGTGAAATATGGAGAGGCAGAGT
This sequence comes from Epsilonproteobacteria bacterium UBA6211, assembly GCA_002421845.1. Lineage (GTDB taxonomy): Bacteria > Campylobacterota > Campylobacteria > Campylobacterales > Arcobacteraceae > UBA6211. The sequence continues at coordinate 40,017 of DISL01000100.1, forward strand.
AAAAAACAAAGCAAAAGACGGAACATTTTATATAGTCAATGCTATGATAATGCCTATTTTTGATAAAAATAATACTATTCAAGAGTACATAAGCTCACGCCATATTGTAACCGATGAAGTGGGAGAGAATGAGAAATTTAATGAATTTAATAAACATTTAAAGAAAAATGTAATTGATTTAAAATCACAAACTATCAAAGTAAAAAATGAGCTTGAAAACAGCTACCAAATCAAACTTCAAACAGTGTTACAAATGGAACAACAAAAATTCCAAAATATTCATGACAATTTAACCGACCAAATATTACGACTTAAAGAAAAAAATGCGATGCTTCTTTCCAATCTTGACTTAAGAGAAAAAGAGCTTCAACAAGTATCAAGCAGACAAGGTGATTTTTACCAAAAACAAAAAGAAAAAGCACAACAAGAAGCAGACAAAGCAAAAATACTTGAAAAAGAGCTTGAGCTTTTACAAAACGAACATATCGAACTCAAAAAGAATTTTGAAGATACCAATAACCTATTCTTAGGTGCTAGAGCAGACTTGGAAAAAGCAAAAGGAAGAATAAAAGAGCTTGAAGATGTCGTAAAACATTATGATATGGCAAAAAAACTCGAAGCTACAAATAAATCGTAAGTCATTAGTCGTAACTTGTGAAACTTCTACTCACTACTCACGCTTCAACTTCACAAACATCATACCTGTCATTATAGCGTCATTTATGGCATCGTGTTTACCGAGTCTTGGAAGATTTAAATCCTTCATAATAGAATCAAACCTCAAGTCAACGTTTCCTTGTGGAATAAATCCTATTTTTTGGTCGTAATAAACAGCAGAAACTTCTATTTGTTTATTTGGTAGTTTTATCCCTATTTTTGGCTTTATATACTTATTTACCATTGCCACGTCAAACTCCAAATAATACCCAACCAAAGGACGATTACCTATAAAATCAAGGAACTCGACTATTACATCGTTTATATCTTTAGCATCAGCCAAATCACATTCACGTATATGATGAACCTTAATACTATCTGCTTGAAGTTTTGTTTTTGGTTTTATAAACCTTTCAAATTTGCGACTTGTAAGAAGTTGATTACCTTTGATAATAATAGCACCTATAGATATAATATCATCTACTTTAGGGTTAAGTCCTGTCGTTTCACAATCAAAACAAACATACTCATCCCCATCATAAGGCTCAAGAAGATAGCTATATTTACTATCTTTTAGATTTTTCTTATTTAGATAATCGGTTATAAATTTAAACATAGTTCAACTTATAATGGTATGTCAAAAACTTTTTAAATTTGTTTACTATTTTTAGAGTATCTTTTAGCATATCTTTATCCATAGTACTTAACTCACTTGGGTCTATACAGTTATTAGGAGATATTCCCATATCTAGTTTATTTAGCCTTGTTTTAAGACGCAATGTAAGTAAAAAGTTAAATGCCTCGATATACTCACTTGCAGATTCCTTATCTATAATACCTTGATTATTTAGCTCTTTTATCCTATCAACAGTATTATTTTCCTTGATATGATATTCAAGGGATAATGCTCTCATACCATGCACTATAGGGAAAATACCACCTTTTTTCAAATCAAGTTCAGTCACTTTGTCTTTTTTTTCTACAATAAAATCATTAAAAATACCAAGTGGTGTAGCAAAAAGGAGTGCAAAAGAGGCAAAAGTAGTAAAAAATACAGCTGACCTATCTACTTTTGAATATACATACTCTTTTAGGTCATCTATAAGTTGTTTATTGCCTACCACACAATTTGCATCTACAAAAATAGCCAAATTCATAAAGTCATCTTCATTTTTTCTATTTATCCATTGGGAAATAAGCTCTTTAAAACCGCTTGATTTTCTTCTCCAATACGGATTACTTACCATGATATTCCCTGGACACTCAGGGTATCCAAAGTCACAAAGTGTTTTTGTGAATTGTACGGTAAACTTCTCTATCACATCATCCGGTATAGGACAATCATCAGCTATAATGAGTGCGTTATCTTGGTCAGTTCTAAGTATTTGTTCACTTCTTCCTTCACTTCCAAGAACTACCAAAGCAGAATAATCAACCAACTCTTCAGGGGCAAGAAGCATAAAGATTTTTTGGAACAATTTTATATTTAACTCATTAAGAAGTTTGGATATATATCTTACTTTAACACCCTTTGCATACAAAGACCTTATTATACGGATAAAGTTTGCACTTGCCAATTTTAGCTCTTCCAAATCTTTTGCATTTTCTATCTCATTTGCAACTGCATAGGTATGTGATGAAAAAAAGCTTGTCAACGACATCTGATCTAATATACCGGTGATTTTCCCATCTTTATCTTGTACTATAAGTCTTTTGATACCATACTTTGTCATCAAAAGTTGTGCATTAAACAAAAAGTCATCATTATCCACATATTTAAGTCCATAGGTAGAAATAGTTTTTACTTTATCATCAAAACTTAGCCTATTTAATATAACTTTTTCTCTAAAATCGGTATCGGTTACTATCCCATACTCACCTTCAAGGCTTTTAACTAAAATAGATGTGAGATGGTGTTTTTTCATAAAACTTACGGTATTAAAAATAGTTTCGTCTTCATACACATAAAGTGGTTTTTGCAAATAGGCATCTTTTACCCTTGCTACCATAAAACTTGCAAGTTCTTTATTTTGATTATTTGCATTGGTTTGGCTTAGTTTTTGTGAAATAGATTGAAAAAAGAAATGTTCAAGTTTTGAATTTTGATACACTATTTTCAAAAAAACATCTTTCGGCAATACATACAATAAACACTCTTCAACTGCTTTGAAATGACTTTTTACTCTGTGTTCTATAAGAGAAATAGGGTCAAAAAACTCTTTTGTTGTATTTACCGCAATAACCTCTTTTGTTTTTGGGTCAATTTCTTGAACCGTCCCTTTTATAACAAAATATAAGTTTTGCTCTTTGATTGAATTGTCATCGACAATAAACTGATCTTTTTGAAAATAGTGAATATCTAGCTTTTTAGATACCTCTTCAAGCTCCATATTAGTTAGATTATCAAAGGGGGTAATCCCCTTGATAAAAGATTGTTGTTCTAATAGACTCATATTTTAAATGTCCTTAGTAATCTTTATGATTTAAATTAATGACTAACAGCTCCGTCAGCTCCGATACCTGTTTGACATCTTATATTTTGTGCATCAAAACCTTCTTTGTCTATTCTAGCTCTTTCACTCTTATCTGTTATAGAGAAGAACCAAGTAGCAAGGAAAGCTATAGTTACAGAGTAAATAGCCGGATATTTGATAGCAACGATAGGCTCAGCATTTTTCAATGTATCAACCCAAACTGTAGGTCCAAGTATAACAAGAATAACAGCTGTTGCAAGTCCTAAACTACCACCCAAAACAGCACCTCTTGTTGTTAACTTACTCCAGAAAATAGAAAGGAACAACACAGGGAAGTTAGCACTTGCTGCTATAGCAAAAGCAAGACCAACCATGAATGCAATATTTTGTTTTTCAAATGCAATACCTAATAAAATAGCTACTATACCTAAAACTAATGTTGCAATTTTTGAAACTCTCATCTCTTTTTGCTCATCAACTTTACCTTTAGCGAAAACATTAGCATAAAGGTCATGAGAAACCGCTGAAGCACCTGCAAGTGTAAGTCCCGAAACAACCGCTAATATAGTAGCAAATGCAACTGCAGATATGAAACCTAAGAATAAGTCACCACCAACCGCTTGAGACAAGTGAATAGCCGCCATATTTGAACCACCTATCAATTTACCGCCTTCATCAAAGAAACTTGGGTCTTGAACAAGTAAAACGATAGCACCAAAACCTATGGTAAATGTAAGGATATAGAAATACCCGATAAAACCTGTAGCAAAGAAAACTGATTTTCTAGCCTCTTTTGCATCAGCAACAGTAAAGAATCTCATAAGAATATGTGGAAGTCCAGCTGTACCGAACATCAATGCCATACCTAATGATATTGCTGAAATTGGGTCACTTACAAGTCCACCTGGAGACATAATAGCTTCATGGCTTGAATGAACTTCAACAGCTTTTGCAAATAATCCCTCAAATGAGAAATCAAAATATGCTAATACTGCTAATGCCATAAATGAAGCACCTGATAATAACAATACCGCTTTTATAATTTGTACCCAAGTAGTAGCCAACATTCCACCGAATGTTACGTATAAAATCATCAATACCCCAACAAGGATAACGGCTATTTCATAATCAAGACCGAAAAGAACTTTGATTAATTGACCTGCTCCAACCATTTGAGCAATAAGATATAGTGCAACTGTTACAAGTGAACCTATAGCTGCTAATGTTCTTATCTCTTTTTGTCCAAGTCTATAAGAAGCAACATCGGCAAATGTATATTTACCAAGATTTCTTAACTGTTCAGCAACCATAAAAAGGATAATAGGCCATCCAACAAGGAAACCTATAGAATAGATAAGACCATCATAACCTTTCATATAAACAAGACCGGAAATCCCAAGGAACGATGCAGCAGACATATAATCTCCGGCTATCGCAAGACCGTTTTGAAAACCTGTTATACCACCACCTGCAGTATAAAAATCTTTTGCAGTTTTAGTTCTACTTGCAGCCCAGTATGTAATACCTAAAGTAGCAAGAACAAATATTAAAAACATAACTATAGCAGCTATATTTAAATCTCTTTGACCTTCAACGGCAGCATTTCCTGCAGCAAATAAACCACTTAAAGAAAGAGCCAATGTAAAAAGTATTTTACCCATTATTTGCTCTCCTCTTTAGCTACTTCAGCTTTGATTTTATTTGTTAAATCATCAAATTCACCATTTGCTCTTTTTGTATATATACCAGTCAAAACAAATGATACAACTATAATAAATACTCCCACAGGAATACCGACTGTTGTTACTCCTCCACTTAAACTAGCACCTAATAATTCTTTATTAAAAGCTATTACAAGAATAAAAGCATAGTACATTACAAGCATTACGATTGTAAGAGTCCATCCAAATGAAGTTCTCTTTTGAACTAGTTCTTTATATTCAGGCATACTTTTAATTTTTTCTACTCTAGTAGAATCCATTGTATCTCCTTAAAATAAATTTACATTCTAATCTTAAAAAATATTAATAGCAATTAAATAGCATTTTCAATTTTCCACACTTTTATAATATCAAGTTATATGAAACGTATCATTTTGTAACATTAATATATTTTCTTAAGACTTTAGTTAACTTTAAAATATTTTTTAAGTTTTGTTACCTCTTGATACCATTAAAAAATAGATTAGTATTTTAACATATTTTTAGTTACTTTTTTACACACTTATTATAATTAATTTTACTCAAATGCTATTTTTTGATATTTTGCTATGTTAATGCTACTAATGAAATTTAAGATTACAATGTGATTACAAATTTAGGAAAAGGAGTACAAATGGAGTTTTCAGAAAAAATGAAAGCTTACTGGCAAGCAAACGTTAAACTTTTAATAACATGCTTGATAGTGTGGTTTATAGTTTCGTTTGGTTTTGGTATTTTATTTGTGGATGCTATGAATAGTATTCATTTAGGCGGTTATCCATTAGGATTTTGGTTTGCTCAACAAGGGTCTATTTTTACATTTATAGGAATCATTTTCTTTTATACATGGAAAATGAACAAAATAGACAAAGAATACGATGTTGATGAAGAATAAGGGGTAAAGTATGGAATTACAAACTATGATTTGGCTCGTTGTAGGTGCTTCGTTTGCATTATACATCGGGATAGCTTTTTGGGCACGTGCAGGAAGTACGAGTGAATTTTACGTTGCCGGTAAAGGGATACACCCTGTAGCAAACGGTATGGCAACAGCTGCTGACTGGATGAGTGCTGCATCATTTATCTCTATGGCAGGTTTGATTGCGTTCATGGGTTACGGCGGTTCTGCTTATCTTATGGGATGGACTGGTGGATATGTATTACTTGCATTATTACTTGCTCCTTATTTAAGAAAATTCGGTAAATTTACTGTTCCTGATTTTATCGGTGATAGATTTTATTCTCAAACTGCTAGAATAGTTGCCGTTATCTCTTTACTTGTTATATCTTTGACATACATCGTAGGTCAAATGACAGGTGTTGCGGTAGCATTTTCAAGATTTTTGGAACTTGACTTATTTTGGGGTATGGTTGTAGGTATGGCTGTTGTATTTAGTTATACTGTTTTTGGTGGTATGAAAGGTATTACATATACGCAAATAGCTCAATACGTTGTTTTGATTTTTGCTTATACTGTTCCTGCTATATTCATATCATTACAATTAACAGGATGGTTCTTACCACAAATAGGTCTTGGTGCAACTTTGGCTGACGGTAGCGGTACATATATGCTTGATAAATTAAATCAAGTTGTAACTGACATCGGTTTTGCTGAATATACTACAAATGCAAGTTTTGGTACGATGAATATTTTCTTACTTACAATGTCGTTGATGATAGGTACTGCCGGTCTTCCACACGTTATCGTAAGATTCTTTACGGTTCCAAAAGTAAGAGATGCTAGAAAATCTGCCGGTTGGGCTTTAGTGTTTATTGCTATACTTTATACAACTGCTCCTGCTGTTGGTGCTATGGCTATATACAACCTTGTAAAAACAGTACACACGGGTGATCAAATTTCTGATAATCAAACATTATCATACGAAGAAAGACCACAATGGGTTAAAAACTGGGAAAATACTGGTTTATTAAAATTTGAAGACAAAAACGGTGACGGAAATATCCAATTTTACAATGAGAAAAATGCAAAATTTGCACCTCAAGCTGAAGAATATGGATGGAAAGGTAATGAGTTAACAGTAAATAACGATATTATGGTTCTTGCAAACCCTGAAATAGCTCAACTTCCAAACTGGGTTATTGCTCTTGTAGCAGCAGGTGGTATCGCAGCTGCTCTTTCAACTGCAGCCGGACTTTTACTTGTTATTTCATCATCAATTTCACATGACCTTTTAAAAGGTATTATTGCAAAAGACATCAGTGAGAAAAAAGAACTTTTAGCCGGAAGAATTGCTATGACTGTAGCTATTTTACTTGCAGGTTACCTAGGATTAAATCCTCCTGGATTTGCTGCTCAAACTGTTGCTCTTGCATTTGGTCTTGCAGCTTCAAGTTTATTCCCTGCACTTATGATGGGAATTTTCTATAAAAAAATGAATAGACAAGGTGCGGTAGCAGGTATGATTGCCGGTTTACTTTCAACTATTCTTTACATATTCATATACAAAGGGTTCTTCTTTATACCTGGAACTGCTCTTTTAGCAGATACGGTAGATGGATGGATGTTTGGTATATCTCCACAAGGATTCGGTACTATAGGTGCTATTATTAACGTAGTAGTTGCTATGGTTGTATCTAAAATGACTGCTGAAACTCCAAAAGAGATTCAAGAGTTAGTAGAAAGCGTTAGAATTCCAAGATAATATAAAAAGGGCTTTTGCCCTTTTTATATCGTGATTAGTTCTTAGCAATTAGTGAATTGTTAAGAACTGATTATTCATACTCCGTCATTCAGTGCTTGACACGGAATCTAATACATCAAAAAACAAATAGTATTGCATAATCTAAAAATCTTTTTTACTATCTTCCAAAACCAACAAAAACTCATCTGCATTTTTATAACCGTACATTGCAAACTCTTCTTCTTGATTTTTATTCAATATATATGTAGTAGGTACAAATCTAGGGATTAACTCTTGGGGAATTTTGTCTATATCTCTATTTAATTTTACAAAAACATAGTTTTTATTTAATTCATCTATAACATGGTTGTTTTTATAGGTATTCTTATCCATCTTTTTACACCAAGGACAATTTGTAGAATAAACGTACAGTATGATATTTTTATTCTCTTTCTTTGCCTTTGACGTAGCTATATCCAAATCATAATATATGTTTAAGTCAGCTCCAAGTAGTAAACTACACCCAAGCAATAATCCACCTAATAATTTCATCATCAATCCTTAAATCTTTTTGTATAAACGTGACAATAAGGCATTTTGCCTGTTTTTGAATAATAGTCTTGATGATAAGACTCTGCTTTATAAAAGATATGATTTTGTGAAGATATTAATTTAGTCACTACCTTATAACCGCTTTGTTCCAATTTAGCGATTAAGTTTTGTACTATATGTTTTTCATTATCGTCATTATAAAATACAGCACTTAAATACTGACTCCCTATATCAGGACCTTGACCGTTGGTTTGTGTAGGGTCATGAATCTCAAAAAAAAGTCTAGCCAAAGTTTCAAAATCTGTTTGAGTACTATCATATACCACTTGTACTACTTCCAAATGACCTGTAAGTCCGGTAGATACACTTTTATAGTCTGGATTAGGCAACCTCCCACCCATATAACCTGAAACGGCATCTTTTACACCTGCCGTTTTTTCAAAATAATGCTCAACACCCCAAAAACATCCACCTGCGAAATAAGCATTTTTTATATTTGAATTTTGAAATAAATCTGCATACATATTGCTTCCTAAAAAAATAACTAGTACAAAATGTACCGTAAAAGGGAATTTTGATTTCATAATAACCGCACCGATTGTTTCATATAGTCCAAATTATAATAGATTGACTTTTTATTTATGCTTAAATTTATTAAATAGATATAAGAGTTTAAAATAATATTCACATAGCTTAATAGCCATGCAAATATTAAAAATTAGTGTTTGTAGTTTTTACAAGCTTCATCGCCACCGTGTTTTTTTAACACTTCATTGGATTGTTTTACCCCTGCTTCCCATTTCATATGTCTTGATTTGGCATAACAAGAACAAATCTTACCCCAAAGCATAGCAGGTAAAAGTTTTCTATTAGGCTTAAATAAAAATGCAGCCAAATGTCCACCAACACCGAGTATTAGCATAAAAAATCCGAGATTATGGATATGTGCCATCCAAAATACCAAATCATTATTCAACTCAACACCTGATATATTTTTAAACGTTTTTACAACTCCGGTGATAATCATAACAACAATCCAAAATGCTATAAAAGCATACCCCAAACGTTGTTCAGGTAAATACTTCTCACTTGGCGGCTCTTCTTTACCGGTAATCATAGCTATTATAACTTCAGCAGAGTGCTTTACATCCCCTTTTTTTGGTAATATATCAAACTCTTTTCTAAGAAAATGATAAGTCAAATGGTAAAATACTATACCTATCAATACAACGCTAAAAAAATAGTGCCACCAAAGGGTGATATGATAATCAGCCGTCCAAGCCATAAAAGGGACTTCATTTAACATATATCTTTTATATACCGGCATTTGTCCAAAACCGGTAAAAAATAGTCCAAATATAGATGTAGCCGTAACCGCATGAACTATTCTATTGGATAGTGACTGTCTTTCTATTTTCATCTTTTATTCTCCATCTTGTTTGTTCGTGAGTCGTAAGTCGTAGGTTGTAATCTTAAAGTCTTCACGATTCACGCAAAAAAAGCTTTCAGCTTTTTTTACTCTTATGTACCGCAATAGCAGCCGCACTAATACCTGCAATAGGTGCTATAAGTGATGCCATCATCCAAGTTTGTGTATCATTCATTTTATCTTCTATATTTACTTTCATATGAGGACGACCGTTTAATTTATCGTTTTTTGCTATTTTATCATCTTGTATAGCTTTATTTATCTCTTCAAAAGGGACTTTTGAGATATAAATTGTACCTGTTCCACCGGCTTGATCAAGTCCGTATAGATGACCGTTTATCTCTTCTGCTCTTGCTTTTGCTTGAGCTTTTATCTCTTCAAAATTACCGAATTTTATAGCATTTTTTGGACATGATGTTTGACACACAGGTAGTTTATTTTGTGATACCAAATCTACACAACCGTCACATTTATACATCACCCCACCACCTGCCAAAGATGGTATAAGTTTCATATATAGCCCTACTCCAGCTTGACGAGTAGGTATTTCCCATGGACATACATCTCTACATTTTGCTCCGCCCATACAATAATCCCTATCTATGCTTACAAGTCCCTCTTTACTTTTTTCAATAGTTCCAAAAGGGCAAAGGTTCATACAGCTTGGATTATCACAGTGCATACATCTTCGTGGAATATACACATCTTCACCGTTTACACTTACTTTTTCTACAAAAGTCCAGTTATATGGGGTTAATCTATCTATGACATCCCTTTTTGTTGACCAATCTTCATAATTCTTTCTTGGCCAATAAGGCTTTAATGGAAGCTGTGGCTCAGGAAAATGGATAGAGTTTTTGTCACTACATGCAGTTACACACTTTGGAGTATCAAAATCTTTACATCCATCACACAAAGTCAAATCTATGTAAGAACCTATTTTAGTACTATTATCAACTATTGACTCTTTTGCAGATACAGCTTTTGGAGTCAAAAGCATAGCACCACTAGCAAGTCCAATAGTAGCTTTTTTAAAAAACATTCTTCTATTATTATCAATCATAATTATCTCTTAAGGAAAAATTTTATCCGTATAGTACAGCTAAATACTTAAAGTATCCATAATATTAAATACTTAATATCTTTTTTAAAAGTGAAAATTTTCCTTTAATTTATTCTATCTCTTTTTTATCCATTAATTCATTCAAGATATTATTATAATAGCTATTATCAGCTTTTAATTCTTTTTTATTTTCTAGTGTTTCTACTATATTACTAGAATAATTCTTTTCAAGAAGTTTTAGCTTACTTAGATTATCTTGTAAAATAGTTAGATTTTTATCCTTTGGAACTATGTAAGGTGTAAGTATCAAAACCAAACTTTTTTTATCGGTATTATTACTTTTATGTTTAAACAGTTCACCGATAGCAGGAATATTACCTAGCAATGGTATTTTTTCATTAAGCTTATAAGTTTTGTTTTGAATATAACCTCCAAGTATTACATTTTCACCACTTTCAACTATAGCAGATGTAATAATCTCTTTTTTATCACTCACTGGAGCTAATGAATTTTCACTTGAATTTGCTTCTTCTTGTTCTACGATAATATCTAGCATCACTTTCAAATCATTGGTAATTCTAGGTTTTACTTTCAGTTTCAAGCCTATATCGGTACGCTCAATATGTGGAATAGGATTTCCGTTTTTATCAAGTGTAGTACTAGTTTGTATCGATTGTCTTTTACCCACATAAATAGATGATTCTTGATTATTTAGTGCCAAAATTGATGGTTCAGATATTATCTCCAATGCACCGTTTTTTTCAAGCAATGACAAAGTAGCCCATAAATTTAATGAACTTTTTACAAGATGGCTTGGATAATTGAGTTCAAATCCACTAGGAATAGTAACACTACCTCCTTTTATACCAAGCTCTGAAGATAATGTATATAAGGCATTTCCACTTGTCATAGCAGAATTTAAACCATATTTTAATCCTATATTTTTGATTTTAGAGTGGCTTATTTCTATTATTTTAGCCTCCACATAGACTTGTTCTTTATTCAAATCAATACTTTTTATAAACTCTTCAATCTCATTTACCTCATTTTCAAGACCATATAAAACTATAGTATTTGTGTTTTTATTTACATCAAGCGTTACCAAACTTTTATCATAAGAGTTAATAAAAAAATCTGCTATATCCTTTGATTCTATATTTTGAAGATTTACGGTTTTTCGTATTTTAAATTTATCATTTGATTTTTCCACTATTTTATATAATTTACCGCTTTTATAAAATCCAAATCCCTTACTTTCCAAAGAGACTTTAAGTATCTCAAACAATTCATCCTGTGTTATTTTATCACTTAAAGCAAATTCTATTTTGTATTTCGGTTTGTCCACTATAATGATATTTGTATTAGTCATATTTGATACCATAACGACAAAATCACCAATATCTAGCTCTTTAGCCTTGAAATTTATATTATTTGCATAAATGTCAATAGATAATATAAACACAAATAAAATTATTCTAAAAATGTAAAAAAAATTCACCACAAAACTCCTTTATATCAAATTTTGTTTAAAGAGCCTTTACAAGCTCTTTAAACTTTTCGCCTCTATGTTTGTATGATTTAAACTGATCAAGACTTGCAGCAGCAGGAGAAAGTATAGCTACCGAGTCATTTGAGTGTCTAGCTGAAATCTCATGTACGGCATTATCTATAATATTACATACCACCACTTCAAGCCCAAACTCTTTTGATAGACTCTCTAGTTTTTGTGCATTTGTACCTATTGCATAGATTGTGATATTGTATTTTTTTAAATCTTCAAAAAGCGGGATTAGATTGGCACCCTTGTCATCACCGCCCAAAATCAAATGTACTTTTTTATCTGCATAATTCGTCATAGCCCAGATGGTTGCATCAAGATTTGTAGCTTTACTATCATCTACCCATAATCTTCCATGATTATCGTTAAATTCTTCTACTTTGTGGGCATCTATTTTAAAGCTATTTATCAAATCATAATCAACTTTGTCAAACAAAATCTTTGTAGTTGCCATAGCCATCAAAGCATCGAGTAAAAAAGGCTCTTTAAACTTGATTTTTTCTATTTCTATACCTAGCTTTGAAGCTAGTTCAGCGGAATTTGAATATGTGATTTTAAAACCGTTTGTAGGGTAATTTTCATACTTTTTAGGGATTATTGCCACCTCACCCTCTTTTAAAAAATCAAGAGGTTTAAGCTTTGATTGTTCGTAAGCCTCAAAACTACCGTGCCAAGATACGTGGTCGTCGGTAATAGGTAACAATAAGTATATATTCGGTCTTGCCTTATTTGTATAGTGTATTGTAAATGAAGATGTCTCAAGTATCCAAATAGGTGCATTGGCATCTAGTTTGGCAAGGGGTACACCTATATTTCCTCCTGCAACTCCTCCAAACGGCTTTAAAAGAGTTTCACACATCTGCGTAGTAGTAGTTTTGCCGTTAGTTCCGCTTATCCATATACTAAATCTCTTATCATCAATAAAAAAATCATACTCACTTACTAAATTCTTGCTCTGTTTGACAAGTGTATGATGCGGTGGAATACCGGGGCTTACGATAGTAATATCATCACTACTAGCATCAAAATCATCTATATTGTTGTCATCATATACCAAAGCTTGTGGATATTTTTCAAAAATAGCAGTTGCAGTAACGCCTCGTCCCAATACTCTCATATTATCTCACTTTCAACGTCAAAAGGGCAAGTAGATTGGTCATAAATGCTATAATCCAAAATCTAACAATAATTTTATTTTCTTTCCATCCAAGCTGTTCAAAATGGTGATGTATAGGAGCCATAAGAAAGACCCTTTTTTGTCTAAGTTTAAAGCTTCCAACTTGTAAGATTACCGATATTGTCTCCATAACAAAAACAAATCCTATCAATAATAATAACACTTCACTTTTTGAAACGATAGCAGTATATCCCATAAAACCACCGATAGACAAGCTTCCGGTATCACCCATAAATACTTCAGCCGGATGAGCGTTGTACCATAAAAATGCAATCATAGAACCTACAAAAGCTGAAATAATGATAGTAAGTTCCCCACAGTTTTTAATACTAGGTAGTAATAAATATTGACTTATTACGATATTTCCTGCAATATAAACCAATGCACCAAGTGTAAAAAATGCTATTATGGATGGAACTACAGCCAATCCATCAAGCCCATCGGTAAGATTTACTGCATTTGTTGAAGCAACTATAACAACTATCCAAAACAAAAGCGCAAAATATTGCATATCAACCAAAGGATTTTTATAAAAAGGGACATAAAGCATAGTGTCATGACCACCTAAAATAAGTAAACCTCCCACAAACAAAGAGGCTACTATTTGTAAAGCCATTTTTGCTCTTGCGGACAAACCACCGCTATTTTTATTTTTGATAATTTTTGAAATATCATCTTGCAAACCGATAAGTGCAAAAAGTATGATTACAACCAAACCGCCAACAACGTAAATATTGTTCAGTTTAGCAGTTAACAATGTCGCTATAACGGTACTAAAAACAAAAACTATACCACCCATTGTAGGAGTTCCTACTTTTTGCTGATGGGTTTTTGGAGCAAGTTCATATATCGGTTGTGAACTTTTTTGTTTTTTTGCCCACTTGATAAAATAAGGCATCAAAAACAACGCAATAAAAAAAGAGATTGCAAATGCAATCCCTGCACGTACGGTAATATACTGAAAAATATTTATATCAAATAAATTATATAAAGAATAAAACAAACTTTTAACCTCGGAAATGGTATAATAGGAGAAATTATACAGAAAAATAAATTTAAAAAGGTTTAATATATAAACATTTTTTTATTGTTTTAGTAATATCGGGAGGATTCGATTTGTCGAAAAAAGTAATATTAGTTATAACTGACGGTATAGGGCATAATCCCCATTGTGAATTTAATGCTTTTTGTAATGCAAAAAAGCCTACTTATGATTACTTATTTGCTAATGTTCCACACTCTTATATAAAAACTTACGGCTTATCCGTGGGTCTACCTGATGGTCAAATGGGCAACAGTGAAGTTGGGCATATGTCTTTGGGAAGCGGTAGGATTTTGTATCAAGATTTAGTAAAAGTAAATCTTGCCGTAGAAAAAGACACTTTAAAAGATAATAGCGTACTAAAAGATGTTTTAGAAAAATCAAATAATATCCATTTGATAGGTTTAGCAAGTGACGGTGGAGTACATTCACATATAGACCATATTATAGCATTTGCAAAAATAGCAAAGGCTAACGGCAAAAAGGTATTTTTACACCCGATAACAGACGGTAGAGACGTAAGCCCTACAAGCTCTCAAAAATATATAAAACAACTTATTGCTATTTGTGATAACGACATAAAAATAGCAACTATAAGCGGAAGATTTTATACTATGGATAGGGACAACAGATGGGAAAGGGTAAGAAGAGGCTATGATGCTATAAGTTTTGCCACTCCTACAACATCACTAAACCCTACTCAATACATAGATGTTCAATACTCTAACGAAACATACGATGAGTTTTTAGAGCCTGTTGCATTTGAAGGTTATAACGGTATCGAAGAAAATGACGGAGTGATATTTTGTAATTTTAGAAGCGATAGAGCTAGGGAAATATCAAGTGCTTTTGCTTCAAATGATTTTCCTCATTTTGAAACAAAAAAAGTTAAACTTCATATAGCTACATTAACGGAATACGACAAAAACACGCCGTTGCCTGTCCTTTTTCCAAAAGACAACGTAACAAATACTTTGGCACAAACCATAGCAAGTGCAGGACTAAGACAACTTCATACGGCTGAAACGGAGAAATACGCACACGTTACATTTTTCTTTAACGGTGGGAAAGAAGAGCCTTTTGAGAAAGAAGATAGAGTATTGATACCTTCTCCAAAAGTAGCAACATACGATGAACAACCTCAAATGTCTGCTCCTGAAGTAGGAAGTGCCGTACTTGAAGCTATGGATAAAGAGTATGATTTTATAGTAGTCAACTTTGCAAACGGCGATATGGTAGGTCATACAGGTATTTATGAAGCAGGGATTAAGGCTGTTGAAGCAGTTGACGAGCAATTAGGGAAGATTTTAAATAAAGCAAAAGAAAAAGATTACTCAATAGTTCTCACAAGTGACCATGGAAACTGTGAAATGATGAGAGATTCTGACGGCAATACATTAACAAATCATACGGTTGGGGATGTTTATTGCTTCATAGTAGATGACAATGTCAAAAGTATCAAAAACGGAGGACTAAATAATATCGCTCCGACCGTATTGAAACTTATGGGTCTAAATATACCAAAAGAAATGGATGAACCGCTATGCTAAAAAAACGCAAAATAATGGAAGACTTGAAAAACATATCACTTCTTATCGTAGAAGACGGTGAAGATATAATAAGGATTATGGACAATACCTTTAAGGCTCTTGTAAAAAATATTTATTTAGCACCTGACCCTGCCGTTGGGATTGAATTGTATAAAAATCACAAGCCTGATTTAATCCTAACGGATATTAGGATGCCTAGAGCAAAAGACGGCAACGACTTCATACAACATATCAGAGATATTGATTCTACAATACCTATAATAGTAGTTTCTGCTTATGTACATGATTTACAAAAACGTGATTTAGTACAATTTGTGATGGAAAAACCTATAGATTTTATAGAACTTATAGATATGATTGATAAAGCACTTACAAATAATAAAGAGGCGTAATTGATAAGCATCAAATCTATCATTATCAAAGAATTTGAAAAAACTCTTGTTGATATATCTTTTGATATACCAAAATCAACTGCATTGATAGGTGAAAGCGGTAGCGGAAAATCACTGACTATAAAGTCTTTGTTAAACCTTCTACCTTCAAATTTGACGGCAGATATTTTAGTAGATTGTGAATTTGAACTAAATTCACAAAGTATAGGATTTGTTCCACAAAATCCGTTTACTTCACTCTCTCCTCTGACAAAAATAAGAAATCAGTTTTTTGTGGATACACAAAGACAAATTGAACTTTTAAACCTTGTGGGATTGGATGAAAGATTACTAAATAGATTTCCAAGCGAATTAAGCGGAGGTCAGCTACAAAGGGTTATTATAGCTATATCACTTAGCAATAATCCAAAGCTTTTACTTCTTGATGAACCTACTACGGCACTTGATACTAAATCAAAGGAACTAATAGTAGATTTAATAAAAAAAATATCTAATGAGCTAGATATAAAAATCTTGTTTGTAACACATGATATTGCAACTATTACAGATATTTGCAATGATATTGTGATTATCAAAAACGGTCAGGTTGTAGAGCAAGGTATAACAAAAAATGTTTTACAAAATCCCGTCAATGATTATACAAAGCAATTAATTGAATCAAATTTTAAATATAGAGAAAAAAGAGCATAAAATGATAAAAAAAATTCTATTTAGTACATTCGTTGTAGCATCTATTGCCGTGACGGTATTTATTTTATATGTATATTCACAAATACATTTTGATTTGGACAAAATAGTCAATTACAACCCAAAACTTACAACACAATTTTACGATAGAAACGGTGAGCTTGTAGCGAATATTTTTGATAATGAAAACAGAGTTTTGGCAAGTTATGATGAAATTCCATCAAGACTTATTGAGGCACTACTAGCAATAGAAGATACTCAATTTTTTGAACATCGTGGAGTAAACGAAGAAGCTATAATAAGAGCTATGGCTAAGAACTTACAATCCGGTAAATTTGTAGAAGGTGCTAGTACACTAACTCAACAACTTGTAAAAACAATGCTTCTTACGAGAGAAAAAAAGATAGATAGAAAAATAAAAGAGGCAGTTCTTGCAATAAGACTTGAGCAAATTCTTTCAAAAGAAGAGATATTACATAGATATTTTAATGAAATTTATTTTGGACATGGATACTATGGTGTAAAAACTGCAAGTTTAGGGTATTTTAATAAACAATTATACGAACTAAACCCTAAAGAGATAGCTATGCTTGTATCACTACCTAGAGCACCTAGCTTTTATGACCCGACTAAAAATTACAAATTCTCTTTGGCACGTGCAAACGTAGTATTAAAAAGGATGTATGACCTAGGGTGGATTAGTCAAAAAGAGTATGAAACTTACGTAGAAGTCGATCCAAAAGTTTACGACCAAACATTAACACAAAATAAAGCACCGTATGTTATAGATGAAGTTTTAAGAACCACATCTTCAACACTTCCTGATATAAAAAGCGGTGGTTATAAAATATATCTAACTATAGATTTAAAAACTCAACAAATTGCACAAAATGCACTTGTTTTTGGATATAACCAAATCAAACAACGTGACCCTAATGATGCTTTTAGTAAAACACTAAACGGTGCATTAGTCGTTACTGAGAGTTCTACAGGTGAAGTTTTAGCTCTTGTAGGTGGGGTAGATTATTCAAAGTCATCTTTTAACAGAGCTACACAAACAAAAAGACAACCTGGAAGTAGTGCCAAACCGTTTTTTTATCAAATTGCACTTGATATGGGATACGGTACAAATACAAATTTGGCGGATATTTCAAGAACATACGAATATACAACTCCCGATGATGAAGAAAAAGTTTGGCAACCTACAAACTATGAAAATAATCTAAAAGGGTTTATTACGTTAAAAGAGGCACTTACACACTCAAGAAACCTTGCAACTATCAATCTTGTATCTGATATAGGACTTGACGTAGTTTATGATAATCTTCTAAAATACGGTTTTAAAAATGTTCCTAAAGATTTATCTATTTCTCTTGGTAGCTTTGGAATATCTCCTTTGGATTTGAGTCAACTATTTACTATGTTTTCAAATCAAGGGACTCAAATAGAACCTTTATTGATAAAATCGGTAACAAACCAAAACGGTAAAAATCTAACTTTCAGTGCAGAAAAGAAAGAGTTTACATCTCCTGAACAAGCATTCTTGATGACTGATATTCTAAAAAACGTAGTCAATAACGGTACAGGTAGAGGTGCTAAAGTTGGAGGGATAGAACTAGCAGGTAAAACAGGTACAACAAACAACAACGTAGATAACTGGTTTTGTGGATATTCACCATCTATACAAGCTGTTGTATGGTTTGGAAATGATGATAACACCCCTATGTCAAAAGGTGAAACAGGCGGAAGAAGTACGGCTCCGGTATTTAGATACTTTTTTGAAAATTTATTGATGGTTTATCCACAAATTCCTAGACAATTTAGTGTACCTGAAAATGTACAAAGCACAACAATAAACGGTAAAACGGAATACTTCACGGATAAGTCTAAATTAGAAAATCCAAATACGACAACACATATTCAAGAATCTGGTGGGATTATATTTTAAAAAGGTGTTTAAAAACACCTTTTTAATTTTAGTAGTTTCTTCAAGGAAAAGACTAATAGTCTTTCTGTTTTCTCATACGAGCTAGTTCTTTTTGAACGCTTATATTAACCTCTTCATTCGGCATATAATCAAGTGATTGACTTCTATTTGGATAATCAACACTATTCAAAATAATTTTAACAGCTTCTAATCTAGCTTTATGTTTATCATCACTTCTTACAACATACCAAGGAGCATAATTGGAGTTTGTTCTTTTGAGCATTTCATACTTTTTCTCGCTGAAATCTTCCCACAAATCTTGTGCTTGTAAATCAACCTCACTAAGTTTCCATTGTCTAAGTGGATCTGTCATACGTCTTTCAAATCTTCTTAATTGCTCAGATTTTGACACGCTAAAATAAAGTTTGATAAGTATTATATTTTGTCTCACCAAATCATGTTCAAAATTTACAACATCTTCCATAAAAATTTGGTGTTCTTCCTCTGTACAAAAACCGAATATCGGCTCAACCATAGCACGATTGTACCAACTTCTATCAAATAGTACAACCTCACCGCCGGTAGGGAAGTGTTCTATATATCTTTGAAAGAACCATTGACTTCTTTGCGTATCATTTGGCTTACCTAGTGCAACCACACGATAATGTTTGTTATTCATATACCTTGTAATTCTTCTTATAGCTCCACCTTTACCGGACGCATCACGACCTTCAAAAAGGATAATCATCTTTTTATTTGTGTGTTCAAGATAATTTTGCATTTTGATAAGTTCAATTTGATACGGCTTCATCTCTTCAGAATCATAAAAGCCCTGTATAGACTCTTTCAAGGCATCCAAATCATATTTTTTATACTCACCCAAAATTGCCTTCATAGCTTCGCAATCTTTCAACACACTCTTTTCGACAGGACTAACACTACTTTTTGGTGTAGTTGATTTTACAACAGGTGATTTTGGTTTGGCTTTTGGTTTAGCTTTCAAAGAGTTTTTATACTCAACCAACAAATCATAGGCACCTTTATCATCCAACTTATTTTTTGTTGTATAACCTAGTACTTTTACAAATCTTTTACCGTTTTGTTGAAACCTTGCAATATATTTTTTACCGTAAGAGGCATGTTCATCTATAGAGACAAACAAGCCTGAATATGCAGTTTTTTCAAATTTTGTCAAATCCATATTATTTTACCTTAGATGTACTTGATGTAAATGTATTAGAAGCCTCCATAAGCTCTATCTCTTCTTTGCCTGATATTACTATTTCAGGGTCTGTTACTAGATAATCAGGAGATATTTTATTGGCATAATATACTTTATTAAGTATATATTTAATGCAATTTATTCTAGCTCTCTTTTTATCATCACTTCTTACAATAGTCCATGGTGTTACATCTGTATTTGATGCCATTAACATAGAAAATTTTGCTATCGTATATTTATCCCAAAGAGCTTGTGAATGTTTATCAACAGGTGAAAGTTTATATTGTTTTAGTGGGTCAACTGCACGTTTTTCAAATCTTCTTGCTTGTTCTTCTTTAGAAACAGAAAAATAAAACTTCATTAACATAATATCTGACTTTACTAGCATCTCTTCAAAAAACGGAACTTCTCTCAAAAACTCATGGTGTTCTTTAGGCGTACAAAAACCCATTACAGGTTCAACTCCACCACGGTTATACCAACTTCTATCAAATATTACTATTTCACCGGCACTTGGTAAATGCTGTGCATATCTTTGAAAATACCATTGAGTTTTTTCAGTATCACTAGGCTTTTCAAGAGCTACTACTCTAGCACCCCTTGGATTTAGATGTTCGGTAATTCTTTTTATCGTACCACCTTTACCGGCTGCATCACGACCCTCAAAAATCATCAAAACCTTCAAACCCTTTTCTTTTACGTAGTTTTGAAATTTCAGAAGTTCTATTTGAAGTTGAACAAGTTGTTTTTCATACTCTAAAGTCTCTTTTTTAACCCAAATTTGAACTTTACCGTTCTTTTCTTTCAGAGGTTTTGGTTTTTCTAGGCTACAAGCTAAATGCTCTTTTGTTTCTTCACTATTTATCTCATCCAAATCAGAAAACTCTGTTTTTATTAAACTTCTATCCTCACCCATTTCATTAACTCCCTTATTAATTTTTATTTATCCTTACATTCTATCATAATAAAATAATACAATACTTTAAGACAACCTCATTTTGTAGTCTTCATAACCGAAATTTTTAATTATATCCATAGTCCCGTCTTTTCTTTTGATAGCAATAGATGGAAGATTTATACCGTTAAATGTAGTTGTTTTTACCATTGTATAATGTATCATATCTTCAAATATAATTCTTTGCCCTACTTCAAGCTTTTTGTCAAATGAATAATCACCTATTATATCACCTGCCAAACAAGTATTACCGCCTAATCTATAATTGTATTTTTTTTCATCTACAAAACCGCTATTTCTTACCATCGGGCGATAAGGCATAGCAAGAGTATCAGGCATATGAGCTTCAGCTGAAGTATCAAGTATAGCAATATCTATTTTATTGTGTACTATATCAAGTACGGTAGCTTCTAAATATCCTGTTTGCCAACCTACCGCTTCACCTGGTTCAAGATATACTTCAACCATAGGATATTTATTTTTAAACTCTTTTATCACTTCAATCAGTCTATTTACATCATAATCTATTCTTGTAATATGATGCCCACCTCCAAAATTTATCCATCTCATTTTAGGTATAAACTCACCGAACTTATCTATAAAAGCATCCAATACACCCTCTAAGGCATCTACGTTTTGCTCACAAAGTGCGTGAAAATGAAGCCCCTCTATACCATCTAATAATTCAGGTTTAAACTCACTTCGTGTAATTCCAAGTCTTGAATAGGCACCGCAAGGATTATACAAATCTACCTCTACACTTGAATATTCAGGGTTTACTCTAAGCCCACAACTATTATTAAAATTTACTTTTGTTTTATACTTTTGCCACTGAGCAAATGAATTGAATACTATATGATGTGAAATTTGAGCAATTTCGGCAAAATCTTCATCTTTATAAGCAGGTGAATAAGTATGTACTTCCTTACCAAACTCTTCGTATGCAAGTTTAGCTTCATTTAATCCACTAGCACAACACCCCTGTAAATACTGCTTTACCAAATCAAAACTACTCCAAAGGGCGAAGCCTTTGAGTGCTAAAAGTATCTTTGCACCACTCTCTTTTTGTACTCTATCCAAAATCAATAAATTTCTCTCTAATAACTCTTCTTCACACACAAAACACGGTGACGGAATATTTGACATCTCTAACCTTTATAAAATATTAATATGGGGTATTATAACCTTAAAATAGTTAAATTCTTATAAAATGGTAACCACTTTCATTGCAATCTTGTAATTAAGCAAAAGCATAATTTTAATAGTGTAAAATAGAAAAATTTTTTTAAAGCGAGATAATATGAAGTTTTTACTTAGCCTTTGTTTTTTAACTATATCGATTTATGCATCTGAATATTATGCCAAACTAGAGCCTTATGATACTTTTGTGGTAAAATCTGCCGTAAGTGGTAAAGTTGATTATATCAATACAAATGCTTTGGGTAAAGTGGTAAAAAATGAAACTATTATCAAAATGGATATAAAGTTAGATGAAACAGAATTAAAACACACGATAGCAAAGCTAAACAGTGTCAAAGATATGTTATCTATCGAGCAAAAAAATTATGACAGTATAAAGAATCTTACTTCAAAGTCCATATTTGAAAAAGATGCCCAAAAAACAAAAGTTCTAAATTATGAAACTCAAGTAGCAGATTTGGAAATAAAAGTTGCTACATTAAAAGACAAAATTGATAATAAAGTTTTAAAAGAAAACAACACTTATCTTCATGAAATCAGTGTAAAAGTGGGTGAATATGTAAATGCAGGAACTTTACTATATACCGCAATGGATTTTAGTAAAGGGAAGCTAGAATTTTTTATCCCTATAAACGATGCGGAAATGCTTAAAAGCAAAACAATATTTTTAGATGGTGAAAAAACAGACCTTAAAATCAATAAAATGTACCAAGTTGCCGATTCTACACACATATCATCATATAAATGTGAAATAGTTCTTAAAAACCCTAAAGAATTTTCAAAACTCTATAAAATAGAGTTTAAATAGGTTATACCAAAGAACTATTAATCCAAAAAACTTCCACTCCAAAGATAATATAAAAATACATCGATAAAACTTTCAACAACAAGATAAATTCTTATTAATCTATAAATCATTACTTCATTTATAAATA
Organism: Epsilonproteobacteria bacterium UBA6211; assembly: GCA_002421845.1. Taxonomy (GTDB): domain Bacteria; phylum Campylobacterota; class Campylobacteria; order Campylobacterales; family Arcobacteraceae; genus UBA6211. The sequence goes on from DISL01000100.1 coordinate 63,179, forward strand.
AAGGATAAATTACGTAGAAAACACCATTCATTACAATAACATTTTAAGTATCTTGTAAGTTAAGTTTAGTCACAATTCAGTATGAATACATTATAAATGAACTATATATTCATGGATGGGGTGACATTATGAGAAATGTTGTGTTTGTCGCTATTATTGCTTTATTCTTCAGTGGATGCTTTGGTAATAATGTGGAGTCATTAAGTGAAAAAGAATGTAAAGAAGCAGGATTTGAGTATAACAAAATAAAAAGACTAAATTATAGAACAGGTGAATATGAAACGATTGAAAAGTGTGTAGAGAAATAGTTATTTTATTTCTATAACTACTATAGCTATTGCAAAACCTCCATCGTGTGCAATAGATACTGATGTATTTTTAATATTAAATTTAGTTATTATTTCTTCTTTTATATTTAGTATCGGTTGATTTTTGGGAGTTTTTGCAATAGATATATCGTGAAAAGATACTTCAGCCCCTATACCACACCCCAAAGCCTTACTAAATGCCTCTTTAACTGCCCAAAAACCGGCTGCCGTGGATGTACTTTTGACCAAAGAGATTTCACTATCATTTAAAAATTTTTGATAAGCTTTGTCACCGAATCTCTCAACCATTTTATCAAATCTTGATATGACGGTAATATCTGTACCTACAAGCATCCAAGATACCTTTTTAGTATTATACTCGCAGCTATTGAATCTATTTTACCGTCCCTTTGATGCTTTATAATTCCCTTAGTTTGTTCTTCTGCTTCAATGGAACTCATATCTTCTTCTACAAATACTTTGACTCCCTCAAATTTCAAAAGACCCACAAAATGCTTAATTCTATTTTGCATATCTACGCTAGACGTAGGATAACCGACTATCAATTTATCTATTTGATTTTCACTCAAAAACTTATCCACATCATTTGCGGCTTGGTCTCTATTTTTTCTCAAAATAGGAACTTGAGGAGTAACAATATCAGCAAATACGGATGTTGCTACACCTATTCTTTTAAGTCCGACATCTATGGCACAAAGTCTCACGATAGCAACTCTTTTGCGACATCAAATCTATTGGCTGTCATAAGATGGATTTTTGGATGAATTGCCATAACATCATCAAAAAGCTTTTTACTCAAACTCATACCCACCTTATACTCTTCATCTTCACTTACCTTTGAAGCTTCGCTAAGTGCATCTATCCAATCTTGCGGTACATAAATACCTGGAACATGAGCACTCAAAAACTGAGCAGTTCTAAACTTTGTAACAGGGAAAATTCCTAAAATAAGTGTTGCTTTATTTCTATCGTCATCAAAACTATTTTTTACCTCATCAAAAAGCTCCAAAAGTTTTTTTGCATTATCCACGTCAAAAACAGGCTGTGTTATGATACCCACTGCTCCGTCTTGAACTTTTTTGTGTAATCTTTTTTGAAGACTTTGCATATTTTTTGCATAAGAGTTACTTACCGCAAAAGGATATATAGGTTTTGGTTCGCTTTTAAATACACGCCCAGCAAAATCCATTGAGTGATTGAAAGATTTGATTATCTGAAGAAGCATATTACTATTGCCTTCAAATACACCTTTCGTATGAGGTTGGTCTGACATCTTTGCAGGGTCTCCAGTCAAAGCCAAGATAGCCCTTACGTCAAAGTCGTTTGCTCCAAGTAAATCAGACTGCAAAGCTATTTTGTTTTTGTCTCTCATTGTCATCGTAGCAAGACAAGGTTTGCCAAAAGTTTGTTGTAATTTCAAAGAAGCAAAAAGTGAGCTATATTTCATCTTCGCTAGTGGACTATCAGTCGCACTAAAGCCGTCTATAAGACTGTCAAGCTCCAATGCTTTGATTTTTGATATGATACCGTTTATACTAGGCTCATGAGCAGGTGTTGTTTCAAGAGTAAGATATTTACCGTCACCTTGAAGTTTTTGTATTAAAGTTTCAAACATTAAGTACCTTATAGAAATATTGATTAATTTTTATATATTATACCAATAATTATCTAAAAAATATAGTTGAAGAATGGATGTAGCAAAAAGCAAAAAAATTTTAAACTTCCAAATGGGACAAAAGTCCCATTTATTTTAGTTCTTTTAATATATCTATTAAAGAATTTGAAACATTGATTAAATCTTCGGTAGCATCCATAGTCTCCACTGATTTTTTACCGCTGTTTTCAGCACTTCTTGAAACACTAACCATATTATTAGAGATTTCATTGACACCTTGACTTACTTCTAAAGCAGTACTTGCTAAATCATTTGTAATTGTTTGTTGGCTTGTCATAGACCTTGATATAGTACTTGACATTTCACTTATGTTTTGAATAGTGTTATCTATGTTATTGATAGAGCCTAAAGCACTTTTTACAAGGGATTGAATAAGTGCTATTGCATTTGTAATCTCTTTTGCTGCTTCATCTGATCTTGAAGCTAGATTTCTCACCTCTTGAGCAACTACAGCAAATCCTTTTCCTGCTTCTCCTGCAGTTGCAGCCTCAACTGCAGCATTTAGTGAAAGGATATTTGTTTGAAAAGCTATTTGAGTAATAATATGTATAGTTTCACCTATTTTTGTAGATTCTTCATTTAGTTGCATCATAGCTTCTGTAGTACTTCTTGATTGTGACTTTGCTTCTTGTGCCACTTTTTCACCTTGAGCTGAAGTTTCTGCAATACTTGTGATGGAAGATAGCATAGATTCTATTTTTTCAGACAAGTCAGAAACAGCTTGATTTATTTGTTCACTTGCTACAGATACCTCATGGGAGCTGTTCATAGTAGTTTGAGCACTTTGAGACATAGACTCTGCAGCATTAGATAAATGATTTAATGAACCTGTAAGTCCTTGAACTTTTTTATCAATCTCAAAAATCAAATTTTTCTTATCGGTAATATCGGTAGCATATTTTACTACTTTGAAAGGTTTGTTATCTATATCCATAATAGGGTTATAAGAAGCTTGTATCCATATATGTTTACCGCCTTTACCAAGTCTTAAATATTCGCCTGAATCAAACTGACCGTTATTTAGTCTTTTCCAAAAATCCTTATAGTCATTTGAATTTTTATAAGTATCTTCACAAAACATATTATGATGTTTACCTACTATCTCGTTAAGTTGGTATCCAAGAGTTTTCAAAAAGTTTTCGTTTGCAGTTATTACGGTACCGTCCATATTAAATTCTATTACTGCTTGAGATTTGCTTATAGCACTAAGTTGCCCTTCATAATCTAGTGTTTGAAGTTTTCTTTGTGTTACGTCTTGAGCAAATTTGATTACTTGAATTACTCTACCGCTACTATCTTTGATTGGCATATAGGACGCTTGTATAAATATAGAACTACCGTCTTTTCTAATTCTTTTAAATTCAGATGTCATAGTAGTACCACTGTTTAAACCTGTCCAAAAATCACTATAGTCTCTACTTGCAACATATCGGCTATCACAAAAAATCTTATGATGTTTTCCTGCTACTTCGTATGCACTATAACCTAAAGCATCCAAAAAGTTTTTATTTGCATGTAGTATCGTACCATCAGGCTTAAATGAAATTACTGCATAATTATCATCAATAGCTCTTAGTTTATATGTTTCTTCATGTGTTTTAAAATTAAATAACGGCATTTTTCCACCTTGTTTATATTTGTTTTGGAATTGTATCATTTCAACGGTCACCTATCAGTCACGTAAATATACTCAATATGTGACTGATATATGACTTTATCGAGTTCTATCTCAACATTGTAATAAACCATATTTTTATATATGTTTTGATAAAATATGTACCTAAAAATAACAACTATGGAATAATTATATGAAACTAGCAGTATTTGATTTTGACTCTACACTTATGGATGGAGAGACTATTGATTTTTTGGCTGAAGAGCTTGGACTAAAAGAGCAAGTATCTCACATAACGGAACTTGCCATGAGCGGACAACTTGATTTTTTTGAATCTTTGACTACTAGGGTATCTTTACTAAAAGGTTTACCGTATCACAAAGTACAAGATATTTGTAGAAACCTACCGCTTATGCCTGGAGCCGTAGAAGTAGTAAAAGGGCTTCAAGATAGAGGTTATAAAGTGGTATGTTTTAGCGGTGGATTTAGAGAGGGTACTACTCCAGCCAAACTAAAACTAGGTCTTGATGGAGATTTTGCAAATTTCTTACACCACAAAGACGGCGTACTTAGCGGTTTTGTAGGTGGAGATATGATGTTTGGATTTAGCAAGGGTGATATGCTAGTTCGTCTTCAAAAACTTCTTGGAGTTAGTGTAGAAGATACTATAGCAGTAGGTGACGGTGCTAACGATAAAAGTATGTTTGAACACGCAAGTAAAAGAGTTGCATTTTGTGCAAAAGAGGTACTCAAAAAAGAGGCAAATATTATAATAGATACGAAAGATTTATCGTTGATTTTAGAAAGGTTATAAGTTAATTAGGTACTTAGCACCTCATTACCTACAAAGAAAAAAGGAACAAAATGAACTTAAAACAAAATATAAACTATTCTATATGGTGTGATTTTATAGAAAGAGATTTTTTGGAAAACGAATTCCAAACTATCCTAAACGACGGAATAATTCACGGAGCTACAAGCAACCCGGCAATATTTGAAAACTCTATTACAAACTCACCTGCTTATAAAAACGACATAAGTGCAATGCAACATTTATCACAAAAAGAGATTTATGAAGCACTTGCTATCAAAGATATAAAAAGAGCTGCGGAGATTTTACTGCCGTTATACGAAAAAGACTCAAACGACGGCTTTATATCTATCGAAGTCGACCCGACCTTATGCGATGATATGATGGGTACTATTGAAGAGGGTGTAAGACTGTTTAAAACTATAAATATGCCAAACGTTATGATAAAAGTTCCTGCAACTGATGCAGGTTACGGTGCTATGAGAGAGCTTACACATATGGGTATCAACGTAAATGCAACATTAATTTTCAGTGTAGCTCAAGCCATAGAGTGTGCTAAAGCACTTGATACAGGTATCAAACAAAGTGACAAAAATCCAAAAGCTGTAATTTCCGTATTTGTAAGTAGATTTGATAGAGCTTGTGATGATATATGCAAAGCAAAAGGTTTGGAAACTGCAAAACTAGGCATTGTTAATGCTACAAAATGTTATCATGAAGTTGAAAAATTCAATCAACCAAATATAAGAACACTATTTGCAAGTACAGGTGTAAAAGGTGATGATTTACCAAAAAGCTACTACATAGATACGTTAATATACCCAAATAGTATCAATACGGCTCCACTGGATACCATAAAAGCATTTATTACAAACGGTACGAAAGTACAAACAACTCTTATCAAAGAAGAAGCTTGTGACGATTATTTCCAACTTCTAAAAGATAACGGTATAGATGTTGAAGCTACAAGCCAAAAACTATTAAATGACGGCTTGGAAGCATTTAAGGTATCTTTTGCCCAAATGTTAACAAAACTAAAAAACTAATATGAAAACTTTTACCACGGTTTATAAAAACGAAACGGAACTCGTAAAATTTATAGGTGAGTCAAATATCACTCACCACCGTGGTGAAATTCTAATTCAAATCTTTAATTCAAAAAACAATAAACAGCATATAAACAGTGTCGTAACACAAATCAAAAGAATATTACCAAATGCAAAAATAATAGGTACTACGACTTGCGGAGAAATATATGAAAAAGGGATGTTAGAAAATTCGTGCATCTTATCTTTTTCACTTTTTGATTCCACGTTAGTGAAAACTATTTTCAAACCAAACGTATCAAAACCATTTGAAATAGGTCAAGAGATAGCAAAAGAGTTGTTATCGCAAGAAGATTTAAAGTGTGTTATAGCCTTTAGCGACGGTTTGCATTTCAATGCAGAACAAATTATCAACGGTATTAACTCAATAAAAAGCGATATACCTATATGCGGAGGTATTGCAGGGGATAACTCCAAATTTTCACAAACCTTTGTATTTGATGATAGCGGAATATGTTGTCAAGGTATAGTTCTAGCCGGACTTTATTCTAAAGACTTATTTGTACATACAGACTGTAACTTCAACTGGATGAGTATAGGTAAAATTCATACTATAACAAGCTCTGAAGAAAATAGAGTTTATAAAATTGATGATATGACGCCGATAGAATTTTATAAGCACTATCTCGGTGATGATGTAATAGAATTTTTACCTAATATAGGGATAGAATTTCCGCTCATTATACAAAATGAAAAACTACCGATAGCTAGAGCAGTTTTACAAAAATTTGATGATGAAAGCTTGGGCTTTGCAGGTAGCCTAAAGATAGGAACACCTATAAAATTCGGATATGGTGATATAGAGATGATTTTAAATCATTCAAAAGATATGGCAGACAAAATAAACAACCATATCCCTATAGAATCTATTTTTATATACTCTTGTATTGCAAGAAAAAGCCTTCTCAAAAAAGATGTAAATATGGAGATATTACCTCTTAGAAATATAGCAAAAATGAGCGGTTTTTTCACCTACGGAGAGTTTTTTAACCACAACGGTAAAAACTATCTTTTAAATGAAACAATGACTATTTTGACACTAAGCGAAACATCCAAAACAACCCCTAGAACAAATGATTTCAAACCAAGCTCACGTAAAATTGATTCTGAATTTATACGCAAAAAAGCTTTATCAAATCTTATAGCACAAACTTCTAAAGAGCTTGAAACACTACAAAATGAACTTAAAAAAGAGGTTCAAAGGGAACTTCAAAAATCTATAGAAAAAGATAATCTTATCAAACTAAACTCAAGACAAGCACTACTTGGTGAAATGATAGAGATGATACTACATCAATGGAGACAGCCTTTAAGTACATTTGCTTTGGCAACATCAACATTACAACTATTTAAAGAAACAGGTCAACTTAGTGATACGATGTTTGAAAAGCATACTGATATTATGATGAATAATGTCTATTTTCTAAATGAAACGATAACAATATTTAGAGAATTTTTCAATCCTGATAAAATAGTCAAAAAAACAAAACCGTCCGCGATAATACACAAAGTATCTATACTTATTGCACCCCTTTTAAAACAATATACAAATATCTTAAAAGTCTCTATAGACAATGATGAATGGTTTTTGGTGGATGAAAACGAACTTGTACAAGTATTACTAAATCTAATAAAAAATGCCATAGATGAATTTGAACATAAAAAACCGCAAGAGCCTAATATTGAAATAAGATTTTTAAATAGTGAAAACTATATAGACATAGAAGTAGAAGATAATGCAGGGGGGATTGAAGAATCTATCCTAAATAAAATATTTGATAAAAAGTTTACTACCAAAACAAAGCAAGATGGAACAGGACTAGGTCTGCATATGTCAAAAGATATTATAGAAAAGAATCTTGGTGGAAAAATTTTTGCCTTAAATGGAACTTACGGAGCTATATTCAAATTAAAAATACCGATAAAATAAGTTTCGGTTAGCTATAATTTAGCAATTTAAAATATTAAGAGGTAATTTATGAGTAATTGGAGTCCAAGTAGTTGGAGAAACTTCCCGATAAAGCAACAACCTACATACAAAGATTTAGAAAAATTAAAAAAAGTTGAAGATGAATTAGCTAGTTATCCTCCGCTTATTTTTGCAGGAGAAGCGAGAAGTCTAAAATCAAAACTTGCAAACGTTGTAGATGGTAAAGCATTTTTATTACAAGGTGGAGATTGTGCAGAGAGTTTCAACTCTTTTAATGCAGCAAATATAAAAGATTTATTCAAAGTTATGATGCAAATGGCTGTAGTGCTTACTTTTTCAGGTGGTTGTCCGGTAGTAAAAGTCGGTCGTGTGGCAGGACAGTTTGCAAAACCAAGAAGTGCTGATGATGAGACAATAGACGGTATCACTCTTCCAAGCTATAGAGGTGATATTATAAATGATATTGACTTTACGGAAAAAGCAAGAAGTCCAAAAGCAAAAAAACTATTAAAAGCATACAATCAAAGTGCTGCAACACTAAATCTTTTAAGAGCATTTGCTAGAGGCGGTATGGCTGATTTACATCAAGTTCACAGTTGGAACCTTGACTTTATCAAAGACCATCCGTTAGGGCTAAAATACGAAGAGATAGCTACAAAAATATCTGATTCTTTAGCATTTATGGAAGCTTGCGGTATTACTACGGCAAATACTCCGCAGTTGTCACAAACGACTCTTTACACATCACACGAAGCGTTATTGTTGAACTATGAACAAGCATTGACAAGAAGAGATTCTTTGACCGGTGATTGGTATGATTGCTCTGCACACATGCTTTGGATAGGTGATAGAACAAGAGAGCTTGACGGAGCACATTTGGAGTTTTTTAGAGGTATAAAAAATCCTATCGGAGTTAAAGTAGGACCATCAATGAAACATGATGAGTTACTAAGACTTATAGATAAGCTAAACCCGGAAAACGAAGCCGGAAGACTAAATCTAATAGTTAGAATGGGTGCAGAAAAAATAGGTGACATGTTCCCTAGTTTACTTAAAGCAGTTGAAAGCGAAGGTAAAAAAGTACTATGGAGCAGTGACCCAATGCACGGTAATACTATCAAAGCAAGTAGTGGATATAAAACTAGAGATTTTGAAGCAATTTTATCGGAAGTAAAACAATTCTTCCAAATCCATAATGCTCAAGGCTCATACGCCGGTGGTATTCACTTAGAGATGACTGGACAAAACGTAACAGAGTGTACGGGAAGCCAAAGTTGCCCTATTTCTCAAGATAAACTTGGGGATAGATACCATACTCAATGTGACCCTAGATTAAATGCAGATCAAGCACTAGAACTTAGTTTTATGATTGCAGAGACGCTAAAACATTCAAGAAGCAAATAAATAGACGGAACACCGGATTTATCCGGTATTCCACATTCTACAAGTGCTTATCAAAATCCTCAATACCGCAAGTGATTGTCTTACTACTTTCTATAATAGGTCTTTTAAAAAGCATCTGTTCTTTTAAAAGCCAATTTTTAATATTTTCATCACTTAGATTCAAATCTTTTAAATTCAACTTTTTATAGGTAGTACCTTGACGATTTAGAAGTTTGCTTAACGGTATATAGTTTAACCATTTTGTTAAATCTTCACTTGTCAAAGCAACTTTTTTCAAATCTACAAACTCATAGGGTATATTTTTGGAATCAAAATATACAAAAGCTTTTTTAACGCTTCCGCAACTTTTAATACCGTATATTTTCATATCTACTACTCTATTATCTTAGGAACTACGAAATAACCGTTTTCACTTTTCGGTGCATTTCTAAACACACCTTGTACAAATTCTTCATCTTGTTTAGGAGTATCTTCTCTAAAAGGTGTACCACCGCTAAGAGTCGTAAACGTTGCATCAACATGACTTACATCTATAGCATTTAAATTCTCAACAAAAGACAATATATTTGCCAACTCCTCTTTTAAAGACTCTTTCTTGCTCTCATCTATTTCCAAACTTGAAAGTTTTGCCAATTTATCTATTACTTTATCATCTACTATCATATTTATTACCTTAATTTATTTTAGTTACATTTTAGTATTATTTTATCATATTTTATATAAAAATATTCACTTTTCAAAAAATTTATGCTATAATTTTCTTAAAAGTAGATTAAAAACATATTTCGCATTTAGGAGGCGTCCCATGGAACTAGGAAGAGTCGCTCAAATGGATAGCTACAAAGAAAATGTTGCTCAGACAATCCAAAAAGTTGAGCCTGTAAAAGAGTCATTACTAAAAGTACAAAATGATTTAAAAGGTGACCAAAAAACTACTGCTGAAAAAATTCAGGAGATGAATGAAGTCGTAATCAATAGTGCAAAATTTGGTTTCAATGACAAAAGCGGTGATTTTTACGTAAAAATTATGCAAGAAGAAAAAGTAATCGCACAATATCCATCAGAATATTTGATGAAACTCAGATCATATACTAGAAATATGGATGATAATAGCTAAGGTTTTTATATCGGTAAACCATAGTACCTTATGACGTGGGGGTGTATAAACTGTACTATGGTTTACGATTGATAGCTAGTAACTAGCCATCAAGCCTAAAACAGTAGTTGTTTGTTCACATTTTTATATCTACCTTGGCTGACATATAACTTACTTAAGTATATTACGTAATGCCAATTTCTCATATTAATATCACATTTATTTTATTATTAATTAATTTGGATAATTTTAACCATTTCAGACTTAATAATTCCTTACAATTTCCTAATCTTTAACCATTTTGGACAAATGTTATTGAATATCAAATTAAAAGGGGAAAAAATAATTATGGAAGTTTATGAAAAAATTAATTTCCTTATTCAAGAAAGAGACATATCAAAAAGAGATTTTGTCAGAAAACTTTTAGCTCTTGAACCAAAACTAAAAACAACAGGAGAAACACCTACCGAACAAACTATATATAGATATTTAAGCGGAGATAGAGAGCTTAAAATAGAACTGATACCTTATATAGCAGAGGTGTTAGATATACAAGAACAGGAATTATTTAATTTTGATTTGGAATATGCAGCTAGTTATAATTATAAAAAATCAAAAGAGATACGAGAAATCATTGATTTATTACAATATGCCCCTGTAAATATTATCAATGTTATCAAAGAGAAACTAATTAATTATAAGAATTTATATGATAAAAATATCCGAGAATTAGATAAACTATAAGTTAATATTTAACGACTCTTTACAAACTTTTGTAAGTATCTTTATTCTTTTTAATATATTTTGCGTATATCGTTTAGCAAATTCTAAGTCATAGGTTGATATTTTTTCAAATTCACCACCAAAAAGTCCATGTTCTATTTTTTTTGATATAGTATTAAAAGTATCATAAAAAGTTTTTGGGCTAAGATTGAGATTATGGCAATGACTAGCTATATCATAAGGAGTCAAGGCAGATATATTAAATTCATCATCTATTGCCATAGCAAGAGAAGTATCATATCTATCTTCATATAAAGAGATATTTACTATATCATAAAAAGGAGCTAAACTCAAACCTGATTTGTCCACAAAATATGATATATTTTTGCCGTGAGCATCACTATTTCCTAAAATAAGATTTACTATACTCCACTCTAAAACTGTTTTCTTTGCCAATATTGGGATTTTTACTTTATTTGATAAAGAGTCTAGTTTTTGAAAACTCACACCTTCTCGTATATCTTTTACATCTCGTCCATTACCAAAATTTCTTTCATATTTGAAAGATGTAGGTAAACCTAACGCTTGACATGAATCAATAATATGTACTTTTTCTATCTTGGTATTTGATATGGTCTTTCTATCAAATCTTTCAACCTCCAAAACAAATTCATCTCCAAACTTTTTAATACCTACCTTTGGGATATGAAGTCCTGCTATTTTCGCTAATTGCAATGAAAAATATTCATTTAGTACTAAATTTTCAGATGCTTTATCAAATTTTAGAATATGAGTAGAGCAGAGTTGTCCTGATGCTAAACCATATTGTTGGTTAAGTTTACATACAGGTAACTTTTCTTGTACACCGGCTAAACTAAGTCTTGGTTTTTCATCCCATATTGTTATGGGTATCTCTTTTCTTTGCTTTATCCTTGTTGTTAGTTCTTCATCACTTATCTCTCTAAAAGAAGTTTTTAGTATATCTACTTCGTCATCTTTGATAAATGATAATGCTCCTGAAGTTTCATCTCCTATTGCATTTAATAGTGCAAATTTATTGTTTTTTGATATTTGAAGATAATTTACAATTCTATCAAGTCCATCACCTTCAGGCAAAAGGTTTTCAATAAAATTTTTTATATCTATTGATTGAAAGTTATAATCAAATCCCAATACATTAGATATAGCAAACCCATTTTGTATCCAACTCTTATCATACTTCAAATCAAACTCATTTGATTGGCTATCGTATAGAAGAATTCCCACTTTTATTGTATTGAAAAATATATTTAAACTATGTTGCATCTATTTTTCTTCCACTTTAATATCAAGACCCAACATATGTGCTACTTGAATTACATTTGATATATGACAACTCTCATTGCCTTTTTCTATATTTTCTAATGTTTTATAATTAATTGAACAAAAATCAGCTACAGTTTGCCTTGATAATTGTAGTTTTGTTCTTTGATACATAAGGTGTTCACCAAAATCTTTCATTGATTTTATACTATTGGTTGTGGGTTTTTTTGTTATTTTAACAATTTTTGCCATATTATACACCTTTAATAAACTATATCTAAATACTGTTTATGTAATTGTATCATTTTTCATACAATAAAACAATACCTAAATATAGTTTATAAGCAATATACTGTAGTCTTCAATATAAACAATATCCAAATATAGTTTATATACCTCTATTCCCTTACGTAGCTACCCAAAACTTTGATTTGGTTTTGGTGTTTTGAAAGTATATTTTGTATATTAGAATCTTTAAAATGACCGTTGAATTCTATATAAAACACTAGCTCACTACTTATTATATGAGATTCTATTTTTTCTAGGTTGATATTTTCTGCTTTAAAATCTTGTAAAAACTCAACCAAAGAACCGCTTCTTTGAGGAATCTTTGCCAAAATAGAAGTGTTATCGTTTCCGCTTTGTCCGTTATCGAAATTACTGATTATTACAAAGCTTGTATGGTTGCTACTATTATCTTCTATATTTTCAAAAAGTATAGGAAGATTATTTAGTTTTGCAGCTATTTTTGGACATATTGCAGCACTATTTGGCTCATTGAGAGCTAGTTTTGCAGCTTTTGCGGTGGATTCTACAGGTATTTGTTCTATATGTTCCAAAGCATACTCTTTTAAGAACTTATAGCATTGTCCAAATGCCACATCTTTTGAATATAGTTTTTTAACCTGAGATATGCTATCGCAGTTTGTAGCAAAAGAGTGATGTATAGGTATATTGAAATGTGCTATTACTTTTAAGTTATATTCGTTAAATGACCTTAGGGTATCATATACCATACCGCTTGTACTATTTTCTATAGGGATTACGCCGTATTTTGCACGTCCTGTTTTGACAGCTTCAAATACTCCGCTTATACTACCTACACTTAGGTATTCACTCATAGCACCGAATCTCATCTCACTTGCTTGGTGGGTAAATGTACCTACCGGACCCAAAAATGCCACACGCTCCGGTAACTCAAGATTTCTACTAACAGCAAATATCTCAAGATAAATAGCCTCTATTGCAGCTTCATTAAGTAGTCCTTTGCTATTAGCCGTAAGTCTATTTATAATCTCACGTTCACGCTCAGGTCTATATATAGCTCCACCGCTTTGATGTTTAAGTTCACCTACGAGTTTTACTATATCCATTCTTTTATTTAAGAGATGTAATACTTCGTCATCTATAGAATCTAATTGATTTCTCAGGAGTTTTAGTTGTGCTTCATTTTCCAATAGTATTCTCCTATATTTTTATAAACTTCACTAGGTTGTTGCTCTGCATTTAAGGTAGGTAAAACTTCATCGGCATTTTTGATTTTACCGCTAAGTACAAAAACACCCTTCATCCCAAGCTTTTGAGCTCCAAGAATATCACCTATCATATCATCACTTATAATAGTAATATCTTCAAACTTACACCCTAGCATATCTTTTGCTTTTGTATAGAAATCAACACTCGGTTTTCCTACAACACTATATTTTCTATTGGTAGCAAACGATACCATTTGTAGTATTGCACCGACGCCCGGGTATTTTTTGCCGTCTTTAGCGTATATGGAAGTTTCATGCATACCTATTATCTCTACACCCTTTGAAGCATATTCTATCATTTGTGCATAATCTTCGTTGGTGTAATCTTTTGTGATACTTATCACCATAGCTTTTGGAGTAAGCGTATCTATCTCATACCCTAATGTTTGTAAAACTTCTATAAAACTTTTTTGTCCAAACGCCACTATATTTTTTGCCGTTAAAGAGAGTGTTAGCATAGCAAATGGGTCTAAATAGTTCTCTTTTGGTATATTCAACCCTATAGAATGCAAATATCCCAAAAACTCATCACTTGAATGTTTAGTATTATTTGTAATCACCACATAAGGGATATTTGAACTATTTAGATAATCTATAAACTCTTTTGAACCATCTATAGGCTCTCTCGTATCATCGCTTATAAGTGTACCTTGGACATCTATAAAGTACATTAGTTCAAAAATTCCGTTTCATTAGCTATTTGATCTTCAAAAGTATCTCTTTTTCTGATTTGTCTTATATTACCGTTTTCAAGAGCAAGTTCTGCAACTTTATTTCTAGTGTTATAGTTACTACTCATAGTAAAACCGTAAGCACCTGCACTATACACTACCATCAAATCATCATGTTCAGTCATAGGAAGTTCTATATTTTTTGCAAAAAAATCACCGCTTTCACATATTGGACCTACTACGTTACAATTATGCTTTGCTTCATCCATTTTACCTAGTACTTCTATCCTATGGTAAGCATTGTACAAACTTGGTCTAATAAGGTCATTCATAGCACCGTCAACCACTACAAATCTTTTACCGCCGTTGTTTTTTTCATACAATACTTTGGTAACAAACTCACCGCTGTTTCCTACTATATATCTACCAGGTTCACACACGACAGTTACATCAAGACCGAAAAGTGTATCCAAAATAGCTTGTGCATACTCATTTGGGTCTATTAGACTCTCTTCTTTATATTGGATACCTAGCCCACCGCCTATATCAAAAAACTTAATCTCAATATCTATAGCCTTCAAGCTTCTCACAAGATTTGATACGATAACGGCAGATTCTTTTATAGGATTTAGCTCCGTTAGCTGTGAACCGATATGAAAATGAATCCCCACAGGGTCTAAAAACTCGCTATTTTTTGCTTTGATATACATTCTTTTGGCAGTATCTATATCTACACCGAATTTATTTTCATGAAGACCCGTTGAAATATAAGGATGAGTTTTAGGGTCTATATTTGGGTTTACTCTTATGGAGATTCTTGCTTTTTTGTTTAGCTCTTTTGCCTTTAACTCAACACGTAATAGCTCCGCATCGCTCTCTACGTTTATCATCAAAATATCATATTCTAAAGCTTGTTTTATCTCATCGTCACTTTTGCCTACACCGCTAAAAATGATTTTATATTTATCTACACCGGCATATAAAGCACGTTTAACTTCACCTATACTTACACAGTCAGCCCCACTGCCTTCGTTTGCCAATGTTTTGATAACAGAAAGATTTGAGTTAGCTTTTACTGCATAACAAACAAGTGATTTTCTAGCTTTAAAAGCACCCTTAATAGCTTGATAGTTTGCTTTTATTTGGTCAAAATCATATACATAATACGGAGTACCGTACTCTTTTGCTAATTCTTTATAATTTACATTCATAGTTAATACTTTTACCTTTTCCATTTTACCTTTAATAAAAGATAAATGAATTTATCTTTTATTAATTATCTTCACCGTTCCATGCAATTCTAGGTTTTTGACCCTCTTCAAATACAACAGAAGGCATACCCATGATATTAAATCCACAATCCACATAGTGAATCTCACCCGTTACACCTGAACTTAACGGACTAACTAAATACATACCGCTGTTTCCTACCTCTTCGATAGTTACGTTTTTCTTTAACGGAGCATGAGCAGAGTTCCATTTTAACATAAAGCTAAAATCACTTATTCCTGATGCAGCAAGAGTTTTTATAGGTCCTGCACTTATAGCATTTACTCTAATACCGTCTTTTCCTAAGTCTTCAGCCATATATTTTACAGTCATCTCTAGTGCTGCTTTTGCTACACCCATTAAGTTATAATTTGGTATATATTTTACTCCGCCGTAGTATGATAACGTAAGGATTGAACAACCCTCATTCATAATAGGTTTAAGCTCTTTTGTTATTTCGATAAGTGAAAATACGGATATTTCCATAGCTATATTGAAAGCCTCTTTACTTATATCGTAAAATCTTCCGCTCAATCCCTCTTTTGGAGCAAATGCTATAGAGTGAACGACAAAATCAAGTTTGCCGAAATCTTTTTCTAAACTCTCTTTTAGTGCTTTAATCTCTTCAGGTTTACCTGCGTCAAGCGGATATACTTTTGTACTTCCTAGCTCGTTTGCAAGTGGCTCTACTCTTTTTATAAATCTTTCATCCAAATAAGTAAATGCAAGTTCTGCACCTTGTTCTGCACATTGTTTTGCTATACCGTAAGCTATAGATTTATTGTTTGCAACACCGATTATAAGACCTTTTTTACCTTTTAATAACATTTTTAGCTCCTATTTTAATCATTTCTATAAAATTTTCTATTTTCCAACTTCCACTACCGACCAACACACCGTCAACACTATCTATTTTTAGTATTTCTTCGATATTGTCGGTTTTCACACTTCCACCGTAAAGCAATGGAGCAGTGATTTTTTGTTTTAATACACCGTGTATTTCGTTTATATCTTCCACCGTAGCTACTTTTCCTGTACCTATCGCCCATACCGGTTCATAAGCAACTATAAGATTTTTATAAGTCAAATCTATCCCTTCAAGTTGGGCAAAAAGATATTCTATAATAGACTCCATTCCCTCAAGTTTTACCTCGTAAGGTTCACCTATACAGTATATAATTTTATAATTATTAGACTTAAAGAAATCATATTTCTTTACGATAAGTTCGTTTGACTCTTTTAGTATATGTCTTCTTTCGCTATGCCCTATCAAAATAGTTTTGATACCAAACTCATCAAGTTGAGCCGTACCTATCTCACCCGTAAACGAACCGTCACTTACAGGATAAGCGTTTTGAGTCCCTATAGAGATATTCTCACACACATCAAAACAATCCAAAGATGTAGCCGTAGGGAATATAAACACATCATTTGTAATCCCCTCTTGCTTGACAAACTTGTCTATAGCTTCAACAAACGTTTTTGTTGAAGCCCTAGTATGATTTGTTTTGAAATTTGATGCTAGAATTTTTTTCATAATTACTCTACAACCAAAGCTTTAACACCAGGTAAAACTTTGCCTTCTATTAGTTCTAGTGAAGCTCCACCACCGGTAGAGATAAAAGTCATATCCTCTTCATCGCCCGTCATTCTAACCAAGTCTGCAGTATCTCCACCGCCTACTACGGTTGTAGCATAACTTTTTGCAACAGCGTGAGATATTTTAAAACTACCTTTGGCAAATTTATCCATTTCATAAACACCCATAGGTCCATTCCATAGTATCGTATGAGCGTCTGCAAGTGCCTCTTCAAAAAGCATACAACTAGCCGGTCCAATATCAAGTCCCATCCAACCTGCAGGAATCTCTTTTGACGTAACTACCTTTGCAAATGCTTCAGAGTTAAACGCTTCTGCTGCTATTACATCTACTGGAAGGTATAGTTTAACACCTAGTTTTTTTGCCTCTTCCATAATCTTCAAAGCTTCAGGAATCAAATCATCTTCAACCAAAGAGTTCCCTACTTCCTCACCAAGGGCTTTTAGGAATGTAAATGCCATCCCTCCACCGATAAGAATTTTATCTACTTTAGGAACTAGATTATATAAAGCTTCAAGTTTACCTGATACCTTACTACCACCTACGATAGATACGAAAGGTCTTTTTGGATTATGTACGATATGATGGAAAAATTCTATCTCTTTTGCAAGTAAAAATCCTGCTGCTTTACTATTTGCATCAAAATGCTTCGCAATACCTTCAACGGAAGCGTGAGCTCTATGGCTTACACCGAAAGCATCATTGATGAAAACTTCAGCCATTGAAGCTAGTTTTGCACTGAAATCAGCATCGTTTTTTGTTTCACCTTTTTCAAATCTTAGGTTTTCAAGAAGCATAATTTGACCGCTTTTAAGCTCTTTTGCCATAGCCATAGTCTCTTCATCTACTATACCTTTTGCCATAATAATATCTGTTTTTAGTAAAGTGTGAAGTCTTTTTGCAACAGGTTTTAAAGAGTATTCATCTTCATGACCTATACCTTTTGGTCTTCCAAAGTGACTAGCCAAGATAATAGCACAGTCATTATCAATACAATATCTAATTGTATTTAATGCAGATGTTATTCTTCTATCGTCGGTAATATTTTGATATTCATCAACAGGAACGTTAAAATCACATCTTATAAATACTTTTTTACCTGCAACATCAATATTTTTTATTTCTTGAAGTTTCATTCTATACCTTCTACCTTTTAGATTTTACTTATTTGCTATATGCACTGCCATATCTACAAGTCTTGTAGAATAACCCCACTCATTGTCATACCATGCCATAACTTTTACCATATTTCCTGCAACAACTTGTGTCAAATCAAGAGCAACGATAGAACTATCTGAACATCCTTGAAAATCTTGTGATACTCTCATATCGTCATCAACAGCTAAAATACCCTTTAAAGAACCGTTTGCAAACTCTTTAAATTTAGCATTTACTTCATCTTTTGTAGTATTTTTAGATACAACAACATTTAAGTCAACCATAGAAACGTTTGGAGTAGGAACCCTTACGCTTTGACCGTGAAGTTTACCGTCAAGTTGAGGCATTACAAGTTTCATAGCTTTTGCTGCACCGGTTGTAGTAGGTATCATATTTATTGCAGCTGCTCTTGCTCTTCTTTTGTCCTTATTGTGTTTTACGTCAAGGATATTTTGGTCATTCGTATAAGAGTGAATTGTAGTCATCAAACCTTTTTCTATACCGAAACAATCATCTATAATTTTTGCTACAGGTCCTAGACAGTTTGTAGTACAACTTGCATTTGAAATGATTGACTCACCTTTGTATTGGTCAGCATTTACACCTAGTACGTAAGTAGGAGTATCATCTTTTGCCGGTGCACTAAATATTACCTTTTTACAGCCGTTATCTATATGTACTTGAGCTTTGTCTTTTGATAAAAATACACCTGTACATTCAAGTACTATCTCTGCACCACAACCGGCAAAGTCTAAGTTTTTCGGGTCTCTGTCATTGAATACTTTTGCTTTTATTTTACCCATGTGAAGATAACCGTCCACATACTTCACTTCTTTCTCGAAATTACCGTGCACGGAATCATATCTACTTAAATACTCTAAAACTTCAGGAGTCGCTGTATCGTTTATTGCAACAAGTTCTATATCATCTCTTGCTTCAATAATCCTAGCAACACTTCTTCCAATTCTACCAAAACCGTTTATTGCTACTTTTACCGCCATAAAAAACCCTTATTTATATAATTTTTGGTGTATTTTATCTAAATTTAGCTATAATGTTGTTTAAATGAAGATAGCAATTTTTGGTGGGAGTTTCGATCCTCCTCACATAGGACATGAACAAATAGTAAAACTGATTCTAAACTCTTTAGAAATAGATTTATTATTTATTGTACCGGCTTTTTTAAGTCCTTTTAAAAGTCAATATTTTTTAAGTCCGCAAACAAGACTTAATCTTATTGAAAAGCTTTTTGAGGATGAAAAGAGAGTCATAGTCAGTGACTATGAAGTAAATGCCGGTGAAAGTGTGCCTACAATAAAAACGGTAAAATATTTATATGATAAATATAAACCGCAAAAGGTTTATTTGATAATAGGTGATGACCACTTAAGCACATTATCAAAATGGAATTCATTCGATGAACTTAGCAAGTTGGTTGAATTTATCGTAATAAATAGGCACGATATACAAACCGACTATAAAAGTCTTCCTTTAAAAATAGAAGTAAGTTCTTCTAAACTTAGGGAACATTTGGATATAGATAGTATCCCGCAAAAAATTAAAAATGAGGTAAATGAGATTTGGAAAAAAGAATACAACAAATAGTAAAAGTACTAGATGAAAAAAAAGGTGAGAATATAGAAGTTTTTGATGTAAGAGACAAAAATTATATGGTTGATTATGTAGTAGTTGCAACAACTTTAAACTCAAAACATGCTTTTTCACTACAAGATGAACTTAAAATCAAGCTAAAACCGCTTGGTGAAGAGTTTTTAAGAGTTGATGAAGATGACAACTGGACGATTGTAGATTTAGGTGATATTATGGTTCATTTAATAAGTGAATCTTACAGAGAAAAATATCACTTAGATGATTTTCTTGCAGAAATAGCAAAAAGTAGATAATACTTTGATAGAGGCGTATTGAGCCTCTATCAAACTAGCCTTTACTTCTCCACCTCTTGTGGTCTTAGAAGCTTATTATAGTTAGAAGCAGCATCTTGTGCCCCTCCCCTATAACCCAATATCAAAGCTATAAACAATGCAATACCAAGTATAATTAGTACCCATTTCATGAAGTATCTCCTTGGGAGTTATTCGCCCGGTCTCATAACCTTATTATAGTTAGCCGTTGCATCTTTTGCACCACCCCTGTAACCTGTTACGAATATTACAACTATAAATGCTATCAATAAACCAAGCCAAACCCACCATTTCATGTTACATTTTATCCTTTGCCTTAATTCCAAGTAGTTTTAATCCTACCCTTATAGACATAGCACACATTGCCAAAATTTTCAGATAACTATTTTGATGTTCATCATCAACTATCTTTTGAGCATTATAAAACTTATGAACAAAAGCCGATAATGAATATAAATAGTCCGTAATCTTTTGGAAATCCCTTTTATTAAATGACTCATTTAAAACATCAGTCAATAGTAAAGCTTCATATAGCAAATCTTTACCGTTTTGAGATATATCACTTGAAATTTCAAATTTTGTAATTTGTTCCAAACTAACATTTGCTTTTTCAAATAACTGATTAATTCTAGCATGAGCATAATTTATATAAAAAATAGGATTTGATGAATCTTGATTTTTAAGCATATTTATATCAAATTCCAAGTGAGTATCACTTTTTCTTGTAAGGAATATAAATCTCAAAGCATCACTACCTATCTCTTCTGTTATATCACTCATCAATATAACATTTCCGGCACGTTTACTCATTTTATACGGTTCACCGTCTTTAAGAAGTGAAACCATTTGTGAAAGTAAAACTTCTAGTTTATTTGAATCATACCCCAAAAAGCTAACGGCTGCTTTTACTCTTGGGATATATCCGTGATGGTCTGCACCCCAAATATTTATATAGTGGTCAAATCCTCTATCAAACTTATTTTTGTGATATATAATATCCCCCGCCAAATACGTAGGTACTCCGTTTTCTCTTACTACGACTCTATCTTTTTCATCGCCTAATTCACTTGAACGAAGCCAAACTCTGCTGTCTTGCTCGTATAAAGAGTTGTTTTTGGATAAAACTTCCTTTGTCTCTTCCCATTTATCGTATAAGGATTTTTCACTTACAAAATTATCAAAAGTAATACCTATATCACCTAAATCTTTTTTGATAATATCAATTACTTTATTTTTAGAAAATTCTACAAGTTCATCAAGTTTAGTTGCATCGTTGAAAACATCTTTACCATATAGCTCACACGCTTCATTTGCAAGTTCTATCAAATACTCGCCTCTATAGTAAGCTTCAGGATAAACTACATCTTCTTTCAAAATATACTCTTTTGCCGCTAGATACAAAGATACACCTAGCAAATCTATCTGAGCTCCGGCATCATTAATATAATACTCACTTGTAATATCATATCCCAAATATTTTCCAACCTTTAGAAGTGCATCACCGAATATTGCCCCTCTAGCATGACCTATGTGAAGTGGACCTGTAGGGTTTGCACTAACAAACTCCAACAATATTTTACCTTCCTTAGCCGAGCCTTTTGCATAGTTTGACTCATCACATAAAGCTTTGTTTGCCAACTTTTCCAAATATGAAAGTGACAATTTAAAATTTATAAATCCATTTACCGGCGTTACACTTTCGAATATATCACTATCATCAAATAAAGATGCCAACTCCGTAGCTATTGCATTTGGAGCTTTTTTGTATTCTTTTGCCAAAGAAAAAGCAACAGGTGTAGCAAAATGTCCAAGATTTACATCTTTTGGCTTTTCAAGAACAACACTTCTGCCGATTTTCGATTCAATTAAACTTTTAATAACTTCTTGCAAACAATATCCCTAATTAACTATTTTTTGTTTCAGTTTTAACAGGTTCTTCTTTTTTTACTTCAGCAGTAGTAGTTGTGTTTTCTATATTTTGTGAAGGTTTGTTTTCCACTACTTCATCTTCTTTAACTGCATTTTTGAAGTTCTTTATTCCAGCCCCTAAACCTTTTGCAAGTTCCGGTATTTTTTTACCACCGAATAATAAAAGTACAATAATAGCTATAATTAACCATTCCATTCCACCAGGCATACCCATAATAATCTCCTAAATTGATTTTCAAAATTGTACCAATAAATAGCTTAATATCTAAATTAACAACTAACAATGAATAACTAATAGTTATTCATTATTCGCTCTTTACAAAATGTCCGGCATATCTATTTTCGTATCATGCCCACTTTCCATAGTCTCAAATACTGTTTCAATAGGAGCAGTATCTCTCGTACCGGCATTAACGAATCTTGTGTAATTTTTTTGGAACATTAGTTTGACCGTACCTATAGGTCCATTTCTTTGCTTACCTATAATTATCTCTGCTTCTTCTTCAGGTTTATTTACAAAGGCACTTTTATACTCTTGACCTTTGTCTTTTGCCTCTTTTTCTTTTCGTGCTTCTTCTCTCTCTTTATATACATCATCACGATAAACGAACATTATAA
Source organism: Epsilonproteobacteria bacterium UBA6211 (assembly GCA_002421845.1). Lineage (GTDB taxonomy): Bacteria > Campylobacterota > Campylobacteria > Campylobacterales > Arcobacteraceae > UBA6211. The sequence goes on from DISL01000100.1 coordinate 85,872, forward strand.
TATCGGCATCTTGCTCTATAGCACCCGATTCCCTTAAGTCACTTAGCATTGGTCGTTTATCAGGACGATTTTCAAGTCCACGGTTTAGCTGAGAAAGTGCAATTACAGGGATTTTAAGCTCCCTTGCCAACATCTTAAGTCCACGACTTATTTCACTGACCTCTAGGTGTCTATCTTTTCCTGCTCCGCTTCCCGTCATAAGCTGAAGGTAGTCTATAATTACCATTGAGATTTTGTTATCCTGATTTGAAGCAAGTTTTCTAACCCTAGCACGAAGCTGATTTATATTAACACTTCCTCCATCATCAACAAAAAGTTTTTTAGTTCTCAAATCTTCCAATGCCGCAGTTAGTCTGCTCCATTGCATATCATCAAGGTCACCTTTTCTAAGATTTTGTAGAGGTATTGATGTTTTTGCACTAAGAAGCCTAAGCATCAACTGTTCACTTGGCATCTCCAAAGAAAATATAATTACGCCTTTGCCTAGTTCTACGTTTTTAAGTGCCATATTAAGGGTAAATGCAGTTTTCCCCATAGCAGGACGAGCCGCAACGATTACCAAGTCACCGCCGTTAAATCCGGTTGTTCTTCTATCTAAATCTTCAAAACCGGTAGTTTCTCCCGTTAGAAACTTATTACCCATCTCTTTCATTCTTTTGATATAACTGATAGTTTCATTGGTAATAACAGTCATATCTTTAAGTTCGCTATTTGCTGAATTTACACTGATTTTATAAAGCTCATTTTGAACAAAATCTAGTGCTTCGCTTGATGGGAGTTCATCTTCTATTGCAACTTTTTTTATACTGTTTGCCAAAGATGCAAGTTCTCTTTTTACTGAACTATCTTTGATTTGTTCTATATACGCAGATGTATTTGAAATAGGATTTGCCGATAAAATCTCTATCAAAATAGAGTCATCGAAGTCTTTTTCTATAGAGCTTTTGTTTTGTTTTATTTTAGTACGGATAAACTCTTCATCTATAGGTAAATCCTGCGAATGGAGAAGTTGCATCGTAGCAAATATTTTTTGGTGTGCAGGAAGATAAAAATCCGTCGGTTTTAGCACACCTAAAACATCTTCTATTATTTCAGGACTGAAAAGTATCGAGCTTAAAACAGCTCTTTCAATATTTATATTATAAACCGTATCCAAATAACACCCTATTCTTTTATTTCTTTTATTTCTGAAGCAAACATTTTATCATTTTCCAACTTAGAGATGATAAATAGAACTACAACCAAAACTATAGCACCTGCGTTTGAGTTGAAAAACAATATGGCAAATAGTGAAACAAACAAAACAATATATGCAAACATCTTATTTCTTATCAATAATAATGCCACTCCCAAAATCACGGCAGTTAGTTCAAGAATTTTATGATATACGATATACCCTACCGTATTTTTTATAACACATGCTAACATTTTAGGGTCATTTTCACATAGCAAGATATATTCTGTATTTAAAAATATATTTTGTCTAAATAGATAAATAACCGCAACACTAATCAAACTAAATACAAAATAAGGCAACATTCCTTTTAGATGTGCAGATTTTGACTGATTGTATATCAAAAGTGCAATAAAAAACGTTATCAAAGAAAATGCAACTGCTTGAATATTTGCTAAAGTTTCATTATACAAAATACCTACGGCACAGATTAATACCAAAATAGAAACCACCTTTTCAAAAAGGTTAGTATTAAACATTGATGCTATTTTTTTGAAATACAACATAGCAAATACTATCAGAACAAACAATAATCCGTAATTTGCAAAACTTTTGTATCTACCGTCTATAAAAATTGCAAAAGCTTCTATAAATACAAATGCAACAATAAATAGTCTTGCTATCTCAAATGATGTCAATGTAAATTTGTTTTGAGTGAAATTTAGATAAATATTCAAAATATACGTGTAAAGAATCATCATACCGATAAAAGATATGCTAGAGCGAAAATAATCAACCAAATCTTTTGATGTAATGATATATTGGTTTAATTGTAAAGTCAATAAAATAGAACTCACAAAGGCAAATAATAAAGCCTTTATAATAACACTATTTTCACTATTGTTAGCTTTGGTTATAAAAATCAAAGATAACATAAACAGTACGGTTGAAATAACAAATAATTGCCCGTAATTTGGAAACTCGCTTATATCACCGTCTATGATATTTTTATCATTTGAGTTTTCGTCATATATCCCCCAATATCCTCCGACTGCACCTTCACTAGCTCTTTTCCAACTTTGATCAAACGCTTCTATAATATTGTAATTCCAGCCTTGTTCGTTTGCTATACTTAAAAATCCTCTTATAAATTCCGCTTGAGAGATAGGACTAGGCAATGATGCTTCCCTCATTCTACCTTCACTTGGCCATCCTGTCTCACCTATTAGAAGTTTTTTATCTTTCAAAATAGAAGCCACTTCCCCGTGTGTATTTTTGATATGCTCTAGTGCATTATCTACTGCTACAGGATAATCTTCCCAGTAAGGTAAAATATGTATAGTAACAAAATCCACTAAAGAAGATAACTCTTGATTTTTAAGCCAAAATTCCCACACATCTGCGTAAGTCACTTTCGTATCAGGCAACTGCTCTTTGACCCACGATATATAACTACCGAGTTTTTGTCCACTCATTTCACGGCGTAACAACACCTCATTACCTACAACTACCGCTTCTATAACATCTGGATACTCACGAGCTAGTCTTACTACGGTTCTTAACTCTTTTTGAGTCACCTTTTCATCACCGCATACCCATGCACCAAGCAAAACTTTCAAACCGTGCTTTCTTGCGTATTTAGGTATCGACTCCAAACCTGTAACCGAATATATTCTTATACCGTTAAACTTTGTGGATAAAAGTTCCAAATCTTTATCAATTCTCTCTTCCGGTATTTTTAAACCATTGTTTAAATCAGCCGGAGATTCACCGTATTTAAAAGGTGCATAAGATACACTTTGAAGTTTATCACTAAAATGATATGATGCTTTCAGCTTCGCAGGTTTGCCTAGAAAATACCAAAAAACATACATACACACAACAAAAACAGATACTATTAGAACTAAATTTTTTTTACTACTCAGGTTTATTTGCTTCAATTTCCACTTCTTCCAAAAATCTTTTTAATAATTCATTTTCAGGAAGTTTTGCTATAACTTCCCCTTTTTTTATAATAAGTCCGCTACCTTTGCCGTAAGCTATAGCTACATCGGCACTCTTTGCTTCACCTATGGCATTTACCACACACCCCATAACCGATATATTAAGAGGTCTTTTTATATGTTTTGTAGCCTCTTCCACTTGTGCTACGGCACTTACCAAATCGGCCTCTATTCGACCGCACGTCGGGCAAGAGATGATATTTAAACCGTCTTTTATAACACCGGCATTTTTAAGTATGGCACGTCCCACTTCTATCTCTTTTTCAAGCTCTCCGGTTATAGAAACCCTAAGAGTATCACCGATACCTTCAAGTAACAAAGCTCCAAGAGCTATAGAAGATTTGATAGTCGAGTGAAACAACGTCCCAGCCTCAGTTACACCCAAATGAAAAGGGTACTCGTTTTTTGGTCTAAGGAGTCTATAGGCTTCAACCGTTCTTTGTACATCACTTGCTTTTAGAGAAACTTTGATGTCGCTAAAGCCCAAATCCTCCAAAAACTTTATATTATACTCTGCACTTGCTACCATACCTACGGCACTTTGACCGTATTTATCCTCAAACTCTGCTTCCAAAGAGCCACAGTTGACACCTATCCTAATAGGTATATTTCTCTCTTTACAAGCTTTTACGACTTCGGCAACCCTTTGCTTGGAGCCAATATTACCTGGATTTATTCTAATACAATCAACAACTTCGGATGCTATAAGAGCTAGTTTGTGATTGAAATGAATATCGGCTACAATAGGGAGTTTTACTTGCTTTTTGATTTCTTTTAAAGCTTCTGCAGCCTCAATATCGGGAACAGCCAATCTTACTATATCCGCACCTGCAAAATGTAATCTATTTATTTGCTCAACGGTACTTTTGATGTCTTCCGTTTTACTAAAAGTCATAGACTGAACACTTATCGGTGAATCTCCACCAACGGCAACATTACCTACAAAAATTTTTTTAGTTTTATATCTATTTATCATTTGGATATTCTATCAAAATTTTCTTTAAAGAGATTTATGGTAGAATATCGCCAATTTTAAAAAAGGTTTTGTTTTTTGGAAAATTTAAATATATTTGATATTGTTACTCTTCTACTAATTATACTTATCGGGTTAAAAGGACTTTTTAGAGGTTTCATCAAAGAAGTTTTTGCACTTATCGGTATTGTCGGCGGTATATTCGTAGCATCAAGACTTGCTAGAGAGGTTGGCTTTTTTATAGGTGGCTTTTTCAAAATAGATAATGAATCTACTATATTGTTTATAGGTTTTTTAGTATCTGTTATAATATTTTGGGGTCTTGTTTATTTACTTGGGACATTAGTCAGCAAAATGTTTTCCTTAAGTGGACTTGGAATATTAGACAGAACTCTTGGTGTAATATTCGGTGCAGGTAAAATATTCCTAATTTTTGCTATAATATTTTATGCACTATCAAAAGTAGATGCCATCAAAAATGCTATCAAAGCAAAAGTCGGTAACTCCTTTATGTACCCTATTTTTGTAGAAACAGGTGCGGCTATCATAAAAATGGATACTTCGGCAATAGTTAAAAAAATAGAAACTAGCATAGATGATACGGCTAAAGATGTAAAAGAAAAAGTTGTAGAAGATACCACAAAAAAAGCTAAAGAAGCCGTAGAAGATTTTAAAGACAATTCAACACCTCAAACAAAGGAATAGTATGGAAAACGAAAACAAACTTATTGATGATTTCAAAGACTTGCTTAGAAAAAAGGGGATGAAGTTTACTGAACAACGTGCTATAATATTACAAATATTATTTAGTATTGATGGACATTTAAACGCCGAAGAGATTCATGATGTAGTCAAAAAAGACTATCCTGATTCAAACATAGGTATTGCAACTGTTTATAGAACTCTTAGTTTTCTTGAAGAGGCAAATCTTATCACTTCTATATCTTTTGGAACTGAAGGTAAAAGATATGAAGGTAACACAAAAAAACATCATGACCATTTAATCTGTACAAAATGCGGTAAAATCGTAGAATTTATGGATAGTGAAATAGAAAAAAAACAAGAGCAAATCGCAAAGAAAAACGGATTTGAAATTACATCTCATAATATGCAAATTTTTGGAATTTGCAGTGATTGTAAATAAGGAGAAATATTGTTCGCAGATATATATGTAAAACAAAAAATAGATAAAGCAAACCATCTAAAAGAAATTGGAATAAATCCATATTCAAACGAGTCAAATAGAAATACAACTATAAAAAAGTTTAAAAACGTTAATAGTGATATTGAACATCTTGAAAATAAAAGGGATGAAAATAGAGTTTATACGGTAGCCGGTAGAATAAAATTCTACAGACTTATGGGTAAGGCTGCATTTTTAAAAATAGAAGATGAATATGATATGCTTCAAATATACGTAGCTAGAGACAACCTCCCTGAAGGGTTTTTCAACGATGTATTTAAAAAAGACTTCGAAGTTGGCGATATTATAGAAGTTAGCGGTTACCCTTTTGTGACAGGTCAAGGTGAGCTTTCACTACATGTTGACGGTATCAAAATGCTTACAAAAGCAATAGCTCCATTACCTGAAAAATTCCATGGTATAACAGACAAAGAGATGAGATACAGACAAAGGTATCTTGACCTTATAATGAATTCTGAAGTTAGAAAAACATTCCACTTAAGAAGTAAGATTGTTTCACTTATTAGAAGATTTTTTGAGGACAAAGGTTTCTTAGAAGTTGAAACTCCTATGATGCACCCTATTGCCGGTGGAGCAAATGCAAGACCTTTCGTAACCCATCATAATGCACTTGGAATAGATAGATTCCTTAGAATTGCCCCTGAACTATACCTAAAAAGACTTATAGTCGGTGGATTTGAAGCTGTTTTTGAAATAAATAGAAACTTTAGAAATGAAGGTATGGATGCTACCCACAACCCAGAATTTACATCTATAGAATTTTATTGGGCATACAAAACATACAAAGATTTAATACATATTACAAAAGAGCTTTTTGAATATTTATTTGACCATTTAGAACTACCGAAAGTTTTACCTTACGGAGATATGAAAATCAACTTTTCAAATATGAAAGAGATTAGATTGATAGATTCTCTTAGCCAAATAGGTGGAGTACCTGCTGATATAATAGGCGACAAAACAAAAATATTGGCATTTTTAAAATCAAACAACCTAGAAGCAAACGATAAATTGAACCTTGGACAATTATACGGCGTATTATTTGATGAGTTTGTAGAAAGCAAACTAATAGACCCTACTTTTATCACACACTACCCTGTTGAGCTTTCTCCTCTTGCAAGAAGAAACGATGCAGAGCCTGAATTAACAGATAGATTTGAGCTTTTTATAGGCGGTAAAGAGATAGCAAATGCATTTAGTGAGCTTAACGACCCTGTTGATCAATATGAGAGATTTAACGACCAACTAAAAGCAAAAGAGTGTGGAGATGATGAAGCACACGAAATGGATGAAGATTTCGTAGAAGCACTAAAATACGGTATGGCTCCTACTGCAGGTGAAGGTATCGGTATAGATAGACTAGTAATGATGCTTACAAATAACCACAGTATTAGAGATGTATTGTTGTTTCCAGCGATGAAACCTATTAAAAAACAAGAAAACGAAGAAGAATAAATTTAGAAAAAGGATAGAAAATGGCATTTATTGAAGAAAAAAGTTTAAAAGATGCAGACCCATTAGTATGGAATATGGTACAAGGTGAATTAAAAAGACAAACTACACACTTAGAGATGATAGCTAGTGAAAACTTCACAAGTCCTGCAGTAATGCAAGCTATGGGAAGCGTATTTACAAACAAATATGCTGAAGGTTACCCATATAAAAGATACTACGGTGGATGTGAATTTGCAGACCAAGTAGAACAACTTGCTATTGATAGAGCTTGTGAAATATTCGGCTGTAAATATGCAAACGTTCAACCACATAGCGGTAGCCAAGCAAACGGTGCCGTATATGCTGCACTTCTTCAAGCAGGAGATAAACTTCTTGGTATGGATTTAAGCCACGGTGGACACTTAACACACGGTTCAAAACCAAGCTTTAGCGGTAAAAACTACCACTCTTTTACTTATGGAGTAGAACTTGACGGTAGAATGAACTATGATAAAATCATGGAAATAGCAAAAGTAGTACAACCTAAAATCATAGTTTGCGGTGCAAGTGCTTATGCTAGAGAGATAGATTTCAAAAAATTTAGAGAAATTGCAGATGCAGTTGGAGCTATTTTATTTGCTGATATTGCTCACATTGCAGGACTTGTTGCAGCAGGTGAACATATGAGTCCGTTTCCATATGCAGACGTAGTAACTTCAACAACACACAAAACTCTAAGAGGACCAAGAGGCGGACTTATACTTACAAACGATGAAGAGATAGCAAAAAAAATCAATAGTGCAATTTTCCCTGGAACTCAAGGTGGACCTCTTGTACATGTAATAGCTGCAAAAGCTGTAGCATTTGGTGAAGTTCTTAAACCTGAGTGGACAACTTATGCTAAACAAGTAAAAGCAAATGCAAAAATTCTTGGTGAAGTATTGGTAAAAAGAGGATTTGAGCTTGTAAGCGGTGGAACTGATAATCACCTTGTATTACTATCTTTTGTAAATAGAGATTTTAGCGGTAAAGAGGCTGATGCAGCTCTTGGAAATGCAGGGATTACCGTAAATAAAAACACAGTTCCTGGTGAGACTAGAAGTCCTTTCGTAACAAGCGGTATAAGAATAGGAAGCCCTGCTCTTACGGCTAGAGGTATGAAAGAAGCTGAATTTGAATTTATAGCAAACAAAATAGCTGATGTATTAAGCGATATAAACAATACTGAACTTCAAGCACAAGTAAAAAAAGAACTTGAAGAGTTGGCAAGTAAATTCGTAATTTACAATCAATCAACATATTAATTTCGTGAATTGAAAATCGTAAGTCGTAAGTAGTGACGATAATTACTTAAACGACTTACAATTTACGACTCACGACTTACGAAAAAAGGAGAAGAGATGGAATTTAAAAGTGAAGAGTTTTTGAGAAAAGTTGAGAAAGCTTCAAAGCAAAGGGATGGCGAGAATTTCAAAGCAAATGATATATATGCCGATGAAGGCAACCCATATAGTCAAAGCGGTGGCAAACCTTACAATGATACCAACAGTGAACTTGAAGATATACTCTTAAGTGCCAACTCTTCTTCACAAGATAAGAAAAAATACATAGTATTAGCAGGTTCACTAGTAGTACTTTTTTTAATTATTCTTATTTTAATAAAAGTTTTTTCAGGCTCTCCACAAGACGATACATTGACAAAGACTTCAGAGACCATTTCTCAAGATAAAGCTCTTGAAGGTCAAAGTATAGAGCAAGAATACCAAAGAATAATCAACGAAAGACTAAAAAAACTTCAGGAACAAAAAGAGGCTGAACAGTCACAAACTTCTACTCAAGCAGAACAAATACAACCTATGCAAGAACAACAACCTGATGTACAACAGCCTATAACCGTAGAAGAACCTATAAAAGAGACACCTATAACTCCGGTCAAAGAGACTATCAAAGAAACTGTAAAACAACCTATAGTAGAGAAAAAAACAGTGCAACCTGAACCTACACCAAAAACTACTGCACCGAAAACAGATACAAAAGCTTTGTTTACTCAAGCCACAACTCCATCTAGCAGTAGTACAACACAAAATGTTTCTAAGGCTAATTCAAATTCTGACTTAAAAGGTTTCTTTATACAAGTTGGAGCATTTTCAAAAGAGCCTAGTAATAATTTTCTAAATAAAATCAAATCAAAAGGTTATTCATACAAAATCTTTAAAGACAACGTAAATGGTATTACATATAATAAAGTTTTAGTAGGACCTTTTAACAGTAGAACAGAGGCTGAAAGTAATGCAACAGGTGTAAAAAAAGCTCTTGAACTAAATAGTGCTTTTATACTAAGTTTTTAATACAAAGAGCGGTGATATAGTATGTTTTATAGCAAAACTCTTTTTTTAGACCAATTTACCCCTGTATCGGTATATGCAAAAGTAAAAAAGTTGTTTCCAAATGAGATAACTTTTTTATTTGAAAGTAGCATAAGTAATTCACATGACGGAAATTTTAGCTTTATATTTGTAGGCGTTAGAGAAAGAGTTTGGCATAAAGACGGTAAAAGTTTTTATCTAAATGAAAACGGTAAAACAGAAGAGATAGAATCAAATCCATTTAAATTCTTGAAAAAATATTATGCAAGTATAGATAAAGATACTTACAAAGCAAAAGCAAAAGAGTTAGGTATAGGTTTAATAGACGGTTTTATCGGAAATATAGGATATGATATGGTTTGCGAGTTTGAACCTAAACTCAAAAAATCTATGTCAAATCTAAAAGACGATATAAATATTGCCGATTTGGATTTAATCAGACCTAAAATAATCCTTGGATACTCACACAAAAGCTCAAAACTTGTAATAGTGACTTCACTCAAAGAGTATGAAAATAGTTTGGACAAAATAGAAAATGAACTAAAAACAGACTATGAATATTTACCTTTGAAAAAAGCAACTATTATAGATGAGGGGAAATTCGCCTATACAAAAGATGAGTTTTTTGAGATGGTTGCAAAAAGCAAAGAGATGATTAGAAGCGGTGACGTATTTCAAATACTTATGGCAAATAGATTTACCCAAAAAGCCATAGTAGATCACTTGAGCTTTTATAGGGTGCTAAGAAGCAAAAACCCTAGCCCGTATTTGTATTTACTGCAATATGAAGATTTCTCTATTGCAGGAAGTAGTCCTGAGGTCATGGTAAGGCTAACAGACGGTCAAATTCTACTTCGCCCTATAGCAGGTACAAGAAAAAGGGGTCAGACACTAGCCAAAGACCTTGAAATGGAAAACGAACTTATCAACGACCCAAAGGAAAGAGCTGAACATATAATGCTTATAGATTTGGGTAGAAATGACGTTGGACGTGTCGCAAAAAGCGGAACAGTCAAAGTAACAGATCTTATGAGAGTAGAGAGATATTCTCACGTAATGCACATAGTGAGTGATGTGGAAGGTACTTTGGATGAAAAATACGATATGTTTGATTTGTTTGTAGCAACTTTCACCGCAGGAACTATGACGGGAGCACCAAAAATCAGAGCTATGGAGCTAATAGCAGAATTTGAAGGTATTAAAAGAAGCTTTTATAGCGGGAGTATTGCATATTTTGGTTTTGACGGTAATATGGATAGTGCCATAACCATAAGAACAACTTTACTAAAAGATGATGTGGTATATTTCCAAGCAGGAGCCGGTGTAGTAGCAGATAGTAAACCTGAGCTAGAATATCTTGAAGTAACAAACAAACTAGCTGCAAATATTGCTACCTTAAGGGAGCTTAGTTAGTGCTGATTTGTAAATAGTTATTAAAAAGTGATTATTTAGTCTAATACAATAGACTTATTTGGCAAAATATAGTATAATATATAAAACCTAAAACGATAGGACAAAATATGATAAAACTACTTGAAAATGCTAAAAGACTCTATACTCTCAAACAAAATCAAGGGTTACCTAAATATAAAAGGTATCTTTTTGATAAGCTTAAAAATTCACCGGCAAAACTAACAGCCGTTTATGGAAGTAGAGGCATTGGCAAAACTACTCTTATGATGCAAGTTTTGGAAACTTCACCACTTCCAAATAGTTCAAAGCTTTATATCTCTTGTGACCATGCAATGTTTCAAGGGGTGTCGCTTTTTGAATTTGTAGATGAGTTTAGTAAAAGGGGTGGTGAGTTTATTTGTATAGATGAGATTCACGAAGCTTCCAATTTTGAGCAAGAACTTAAATCTATATATGATTTTTTAAATATTAAAGTCTATTTCACAGGTTCATCAGCCCTTCATCTTACAAATCCTGATTTTGCACGAAGATATTCGATGTATCACCTCTATCCACTTAGTTTCAAGGAGTATTTAGAGCTTACATGTAATATAAATTTATCAATATATCCTTTTGAGCAAATAATAACCAATCATGAAAATATTGTTCCTAATATTTTAGCAAAACTCCCAAACAAAAAGATACTCAAATACTATGCTGAGTTTTTAAAAGTCGGTGCATATCCGTTTTATTTTGAAGATAGTACAAAATATGTAGATAGAATAAATGAAATGATTAATACTATTTTACATACTGATTTGAGTAAAATATTTTCAATTCAACCTGATAAAATAGATAGTCTCAAAAAACTCCTTATCACTATATGTGTTTCAAAACCGTTAGAGATGAGTATAGAATCTCTTGCTTCAACTGTTGGTATTACAAAATCAACTTTATATAAATACATAGAGTACTTAGGAGATGCAGAACTGATTCATCATATTACACACGAAGCGAAAAGATTTAAATCAATCCGTAAATCTGATAAACTTTATCTTGCAAATACAAATCTATTTGAAGCACTTTACGTCAATCAAGATATAGGGACACTAAGAGAAACTTTTTTTGTCTCAACGATGAAACCATATCATACCTTGCATTATGTAGATAAAGGAGATTTTTTAATCGATGAAACATATACTGTTGAAATCGGAGGAAAAAATAAATCATTTGAACAAATCAAAGAAATACCAAATTCATTTGTAGTAGCAGATGATATAGAGATTGGATTTGGCAATAAAATACCTCTGTGGCTATTTGGATTTATAGGTAAATGAATAGAAATCTTGTGAAGTTAGAATAATAAACTTCTTGAAACAAAATTTTGTTTACTCCCTATCAGATATAGCCATCCATAGCTTATGGTTGAGTTTGGTAGATAATACTTTTTTTGCATAAGCTAATATATAAGATGCTTTTGTGACGTAATATCTAGGTTTTGGTTTGTTACTTTTGAGTATTTGATATACCACTTCTGCCACGCTTGAAGCAGGAAGAGAAAAACCACTCTTTTTGCGGTTTTCTATCTTATCAGCATAAACATCTTTAAATCTTGAATTTTGAGTATCAACTGTTTCATAAAAATTTTTGATTGCATTTGTACGGAAATTACTCTCAACAGGTCCTGTATTTATAACACTTACGCTTATACCGGTACCTTCAAGTTCTAGCCTCAAAGTATCGCTATACCCTTCTAGTGCATATTTACTTGCTTGATACGCACCCCTAAACCTAAGACTAACAAGCCCCAAAATAGAACTATGATTGATTATTTTACCGTACCCTTGAGCTTTCATAATAGGCAAAACTTTTTTGATAACCCTATGATAACCAAAAAGATTTGTTTCAAATTGCTCTCTCAACGCTTTTGTACTCAAATCTTCCAATGCACCAAGCTGTCCGTATCCACCGTTGTTAAAGAGTGCATAAAGTTTATTACCAGTTATTTGTAAGGTCTCTTTTATTGCTTTATCTATTGTTTTTTTATCTTTTAAATCAAGTAAAAAAGAGGTGAAACCTTCATTTTTAAGTAAGATTACATCCTCTTCATCTCTAGCTGTTGCTATCACAAAATAGCCCATATCTTGGAGTATTCTTGCTGTAGCATACCCTATTCCGCCAAAGGAACATCCTGTAATCAAAACATATTTTTTATCTTCTATTATCACGGATAAAACTTCTCTATTTTATATCCAAGACCCCTGACGTTTTTGATAAAATCCTCTTTCAAAGACTTATTAAGTCTGCTTATTTCAGCTCTGATTGTAGGATTATCTATAAGTTCACCGTCCCACACATCCATTCTAAACCGCTCAAAATCTACTATCATATTGATATTAAGTGCCAAAATATGGATAATGTCAAGCTGTTTTTTCGTCAAGTCTTGCGGTTCATTTTGGTAATACAAAGTTCTATCAAGCTTAGAGTAACTATAGCTTTTTGAAAACATTATATGGTTTGCATTATTTAACTGTTCCCGTTTGATTATTTGATTGATTTTGATACCAAGCTCAGGAAGATGAAAAGGTTTTTTCATATATTCTACTGCACCGAGTTCATAACCTTTGGTAATATCTTCCATATCCACAAGGGCAGAAGTATAAATTACAGGTATAATCATCTTATTTTCATTAAGCTTAGCAAGTAATTCAAAACCGTCAAGTCCAGGAACATTAATATCCAAAATAAGCAAATCAAAACTATCGTCAATAGCCTCATACGCCTCTTTACCGTTGGTTAAACCATACACGATATGACCTAAATTTGATAAATACTCACATATTGAGTTATTTAACATTATCTCATCTTCAAGCAGTAATATTTTCATATTCAAACCTATATATAAATTTTGTTTCTTGTCGGCTAGATTCTATCGACATTATAACATTATTTTTATCACAAATATCTTTTACGATTTTGAGTCCCAAACCAAACCCACCTTTTACCGTATCTTCCCTATAAAAATCACTACATATCAAATCAACATTCTCTATCTGTTTGGACTTCGTTGTGACTGCAAACTCCGCCATATCGCCATTTATATCAAGTTTTATAAAAACAGCCTCATTTGTAAAACTATATTTTGTTGCATTGGATAAATTATTGTCAATAATTCTTTGAAGTTCAATTTCATTAAATTTTATAATAATACCTTGCTTGATATTCAGTACAAAATCAAGTCTGTTTGCTTTTGCTATTTCATCGAAAAATGCAACACGATCAAATAAAAACGTTGAGAAATTTATGATTGTTTTTGGATATTCAATCCTATCTTTTTTAACCATATAACTCAAATCATTATATATATTATGGATTATTTTAGAACCGGATTCTATATTGACCAGATTTTTATTTTGAATATGTTGCATTTTAAGCAAATCAATATTTGTTAAAATTATACTAAGAGGAGTATTTATCTCATGAATAGATTTTCGTATAAACTCATCTTGAGCTTTGACGATATTTTCTAATTTTATAGTTTTTTCTTTTACCTTATCTTCAAGATGTAAGTTCAACTCTCTCAAATCACTTTCACGATTTATAATCTCTTGAACCAATGTATTTGCACTTTTTACCATTCTTCTTGATTCCTCAAAATTGAATTTTGACGCATCTATTTTGGTATGGCTAGTAGCAGAATTTGAAAATTCATCAATGAAAGTCTTAAACTCGTTTTCTATCAAAAATGCAACGAGTCTAAGTATCCCAAATACCGTAAAAAACATAAAAAGTGTTACACCGCCCACACCGATAACATATCGCATAATTCTTATTTTGTGTTCGTGTGTTTTTTCCGACTTTAATAATTCTGCCATTTCATGATTTGAATATTCTATTTCTATTTTCTTAATTTCTCTATCGTAACGATTATATTCTTCATTTACTATAATCATCGCAAATAAGAATATTATAAAACCTATTAGATATGAGCTTAAAACACCTATTTTTCTAATAGAAAGGTTTACAAATAATTTTTCAATCAAAAATAACCGCCAATAAATAAGATTACTTTGGATTTTACTATATTTTTAATAAGTTTTTGGTATTATTACCCTTATTATCACATTTTTTAAAAGGAATATTATGAATATTGAAATTACTCCAGAAGTTTTACTTACACAACTTGGCTATCCAATAAATGAATCAACACTTAGTCAAGCATCGACTATTATAGAAAATACAAATAATTTTGAAAAGTTTTCTAAACACTTGCTGACTCTTATAGACTCTTTGGCTCATATTAACGGTTTTGTAGCAATGTCAAATACAAATAATTATCTCAAAATCAAATCAGATGAAAACAGTTCTCAAGAACTTATCAATGAATTTACCGAAATAGTGAAACATTTTGCCGATAAGTACAATCTTGAGCTTCAAAAAGTTTCTAATAAACAAGTTTATTATATAATAGGTACAAAATAAAAGGATTACAAAATGTCTTTACAAGAACAACTAAAAGAAGATATGAAAATAGCGATGAGAGACAAAGATGTAGTATCGCGTGATACTATAAGATTTCTTAACTCTGCTATAAAACAAATAGAGGTAGATGAGAGAAGAGCATTGGATGACAATGACGTAATAAAGCTTATCCAAAAAGCCATCAAGCAAAGAAATGAATCAATAGAACAATTTAAACTTGCTTCAAGAGATGATTTGGTGGAGGCTGAAACAGCTCAACTAAAAGTTCTTGAAAAATACCTTCCAAAACAGCTAAGCGATGAAGAGTTAGAAGCTAAAATAAAAGAGATTATATCTACTACCGGTGCAACTAGTATCAAAGATATGGGTAAAATTATGGGTGTAGCTTCAAAGGATTTAGCAGGTATTGCAGATGGTAAAAGGATAAATGAAGCAGTCAAAAAAGTATTAGGATAATATTATGAATACTCACGATTTAGCAAAAGAGGTTTTAGAAAGTCTTACCAAACAAGGTATAGCTCCTACTCCTAGGGAATACAACAAAGCATTTTGTAAACTAGTAGAACAAAAAAAACTAGAATACAAAGATTGCAGTGATTTTAGGGAACTTGTAAAGCAACTTTCTCGTGCCGAACAATTAGAAATGAGTAAAACTGAAGTTGTAACAGCCGAAGATTTAATCTCTATTTTGCTAAAAAGAGTGAGTGCTTCGAACGTATCAGGTCTAGCAAATATTTTGAAAGATTCTTTATTACCTTCCATAAGCCTAGAACTTGATGAAAATTTAGCACGTTTTTGTATCAAAATAGGTGATTCCCCATCATTAATTTTTGAGGATGATATTCAAAAAGAGATGGAAGATTTTATTGCCAAAAGATTTGAAGCAGATAAAAAAGTCATTCACCAAAAAACTTCTGATATTGCAAAACTTATCACACTCATGAGTCAACACCTAAATGATGCCATAGCAAGTAGCGACAAAGGTGCAAAAAACGTATCTAATATCAAATCTAGTCTAGAACAAATAGATATCAAAACGGCTGAACACTCAAAACTTATAGAGTTACAAAACAAGCTTGTGAGTGCGGCAAGAACTATAGAAACAGAAATGTCACAAGCCAGTGAAAATCTTTCAAAAGGCAAAAATCAAGTTGATAATCTTAAAGAAAAAATCAAACATCTTGAAATAGAACTTGAACTTACAAAGAAAAAATCAAAAGTAGATTCTCTAACAAATCTTTTAAACAGGGGTGCATTCGATGAAGAGTGCGATAAGTTTGAAAACAGATACAATAGAGAGAAGAAAAACTATGCAATAGTCTTTTTTGACCTAGATTATTTCAAAAATATAAATGATACCTACGGTCATGAAGCCGGTGACGCTATACTTAAAACTTTTGCCGTATTACTCAAAAAAGAGACTAGAGATGTTGATGTAATCGCTAGATACGGTGGAGAAGAATTTGTTGCACTAGTTAATTTCAAAACAAAACCTGATTTGAATGCTTATGTAAGTAGAATCCAAAAAATCGTTCGTGGAAGTAAGTTTAAATACAAAGAAGAAAAAATAAAAGCAACGTTTAGTGCAGGTGTAAGTATAAGAAGTAATCATCATTCATTCGCAGATACCATAAACAGTGCCGATAAACTTTTGTACAATGCGAAAACCGGCGGTAGAGACAAAATAGTTTCAGAATAAATCGTAAGTCGTAAGTCGTGAATCGTAAAAAGACTACTCAATACTTACAAATAATAGAATAAAGGGTAAATTTAATGGGTTTTTTATTTGATAAAAACAATCACTTCAACATAGCAAATCTTGCTACGTTTATGAATATTACGGCCGGTTTACTGGCTATTTATTTTTTGACGCACGGTCAATTTTTGGGTGCGATTTTATTTGCTTGGATTGGCGGAGCATTTGATATAATAGACGGTAAAATAGCAAGAAAATACAATCTTTCTACTCCTTTTGGGGTACAACTCGATTCTTTTGCGGACTTTTTATCTTTTGTTTTAGTTCCCGTATTTTTTATATTTTTTGCGGTATTTGAAGGTAAAGAGGAGTTTTTAAACTTCTTTGTGGTTGCCGGAGTATTTATATATTATGTCATAAGCGGTCTTAGAAGACTTATCCACTTCAACCTTACAAACGATGCAGGTAGCGTAACCAAATACTTCACAGGTGTACCTACGCCACTTGGTGCTATTTTGATGATGTTTGTATATATCGGATGGGAAGTAGGAATACTTTTTAACGAATATATCGTATTAGGTTTTGTAGTCATAATAGCATCGTTGCTAAACTCAAAACTTAAAATACCACACCCGTAATTTAGGTAAAAAGTAAAAGGTAAAATCTAAAAGATGAATTATATTGTATCCATGGATTTAGGGTCAAACTCTTTTAGGGTTCTAAAGTATGACTATATTAATCAAAAAGAACTAGGAGAGTATGAAAAGGTAGTTGCTACGGCTGACGGTCTTAGCCAAAGCGGAAATATATCCGATGAAGCAATACAAAGGATAACAACCGCTATCAATGAATCTATACAAAAACTTGATTTTGACCCAAAAGAGGCTTTGTGTATCACTACTGCTGCTATGCGAAAAGCAAAAAACTCCGCTTACGTACTAGCAACCATCAAAGAACAAACAAATGCAGAATTTAAAATAATAGACGGTGACAAAGAGGCGGAGCTAACTCTTCTTGCAATCAAAAATGCCATACAAAGACATGGCTTTGATAATCAAAGATTTTTATTTGTAGATATAGGTGGAGCTTCTAGTGAGCTTGTTATCGTAGAAAATGAGACCGTAAAGAAAAAAAGCTTTGATTTTGGTATAGTCACAATGTCCCAATCGCTAGATAATAATCAAGCCTTACTAGATGCACAAGAAGATGTCAAAGAGTTCTTGGGTAATAAAGACTTAAAAGGCTTTGGATTTTATGCCACGGCAGGTACTCCAACAACTATAGCAGCCATCAAACAAGGGCTAAATTACCAAACTTACGACAAACATATAGTGAACGGTACGGTTATCACAAAAGAAGATTTAGCATACTACAAAAACCTTTTTTCTACAAGTCCTCAAAGTGAAATATCACCTCTTGTAGGAAGTAGAAAAATAGAATTTGTAATAATGGGCGTAAAAATATTTGATATGTTTTATGACACTTTAGGATTTAACGAATCTATAGTTTTTGATGATGGGCTTAAAGAGGGTATCGTAATAGAGGCTTTACAAAACCTATAAAATAAAAAAAGCACCCTTAAAAAAGGGTGCTTTTAAAAGTATCAAAACCTCTATAGTTACAGTGCACAACTGTTAACTATAGATTCTATTTTTCCTACTATTGATGGGTCTTCTAAAGTAGAAGTATCTTGAGTTATAGGCTCACCTTTTGCGATGGCTCTTAGTATTCTTCTCATGATTTTACCGCTTCTTGTTTTTGGAAGATCAGGTACAAACACAACATCATCACAAAGTGCTATAGCACCTATCTCTTTTTTGATTATGTTGTTGATTTCTTGAACCATTTGCATCTCTTCAGTTACACTATCTTCACCTTTTAGTACAACATAAGCGAAAATTCCTTCACCTTTGATAGCATGAGGTTTACCAACAACTGCAACGGCAGCTACGTTTGGATGTTTTTTCACAGCTGATTCAACTTCTGCAGTTCCCATTCTGTGACCTGAAACGTTAATAACGTCATCAGTTCTACCAGTAATTGTAATATAACCGTCTTCATCCATCATTGCACCGTCACCTGTAAAATATACAGGTTTACCGTCTTTTTTACAATCACCGAAATATGATTTTACAAATCTTTCACCATCACCCCAAATATTTCTAATCATTGATGGCCAAGGTTTAGTAATACACATAAAACCTTTTTCACCAACAGGAGTTGGGTTACCTGTCTCATCAATAACCTCTGCAATAATTCCAGGTAATGGGAATGTTGCACAAGCAGGTTTGATAGGTGTAGCAGCAGGAAGTGGAGAAATCATATGTCCACCTGTTTCAGTTTGCCAATATGTATCAACAATAGAACATTTACCGCCACCTATTGCATTATAATACCAATTCCAAGCAGCAGGGTCTATAGGCTCACCTACGGTTCCAAGAACTCTTAAAGAACTTAAATCATATTTAGCAGGTTCATTTTCACCTGTTTTGTGTAACAATCTTATAGCAGTAGGTGCAGTATAGAATTGATTGATTTTGTACTCTTCAACCATTTTCCAACATCTTCCTGCATCCGGGAACGTAGGAACACCTTCAAACATAACAGTTGTTGCTCCTGCAGCAAGAGGTCCATAAACTATATACGTATGACCTGTAATCCAGCCAACGTCAGCCGTACACCAATAAGTATCGTTATCTTTGATGTCAAATACCCATTCCATAGTCATTTGAGCCCATAGGATATATCCAGCTTGTGAGTGTTGAACACCTTTTGGTTTACCTGTACTTCCAGATGTATATAATAAAAACAATGGGTCTTCAGAATCCATTATCTCTGATTCACAAAAAGATGATTCAGTTTTTACAAGTTCGTTATAGCTATAATCTCTTCCTGCTACCCAGTCAATAGTCTCACCGTTTCTTTCAACGATACAAACTTTTTTAACACACTCACAACCCTCTTTTAATGCCTCATCAACAACAGGTTTTAGCATATAAGGCTTACCTTTTCTGTAAGCTCCGTCAGATGTTATTACAAGTTTAGCTTCAGCATCTATGATTCTATCTTTCAAAGCTTCAGCAGAGAAACCACCGAATACCACAGAGTGAATTGCACCTATTTTTGCACAAGCAAGCATAGAAATAGCAGCTTCGGGAATCATAGGCATATAGATAACTACTCTATCACCTTTTTTAATATCAAATTTATTTTTCAACATATTTGCAGTTTTACTTACTTCATAAGCAAGTTCTCTATATGTAATAATTCTTTGGTCGCCGTTATCACCTTCAAATATAATAGCAGCTTTGTTTTTCTTTGTTTTTAAATGTCTATCTACACATTGGTAAGCAACGTTTAGTTTTCCACCGACAAACCACTTATAAAACGGTGCATCGCTCTCATCTAATACAGTATGATATTTTTCAAACCAATCAATCTTCATATCGGCAAATTTAGCCCAAGTACCTTCATAGTTTTTTGAAAACTCTTCAACTAAATCTTTGTACTCACACATATTTTTGATAAGTGGGGCTTTAAACTTTTCCTTGTTTGGATAAAACAGATTAGACATTTATTCTCCTTAAATTTGTATCTTATATTTGCTTCAATTATAAAAACAAAGCATAGCATAAATATAGCAAAATTGTTTTTTTACATTTTTGTGTTATATTTTTGTTACAATTTGTTACATTTTAGCACAAACTTCTTCTTGTGAAATTATACTTGAATTATATTTTATTATCACTTTTTTATCGCTTTCATTTATATACCATTCAACAACACCATCAATACCGTCTAAAGAATCCAAAAAGCTTTTCTTTGCTTTCTCCACATCTAAATAGATGTTTTTTATATCAGATGGGTTTGCCATTTTATATATCAACACAAGCCACGCTAAAGAGATAAAAATAACAACCATAGCAGTACCGACCAAACTGTGAAATTCTATAACGTATCCACCTACAAGTCCACCGAAAAACGTCCCTAAATATCCAAAAGAGTTGAACACTCCAAGAACGGTACCTTTTTGATTTACTCTGGCAAATTTCGTAGTCAAAGACTGCATAATAGGCTCATGAATATTGAAACCCACAAAAAAGATAGTAATACCTATGATAAATAAAACATCACTACTTACAAATCCCATAATACCGAAAGATATAGCAAAAAAAGCGATACCTATAGACAACATTAGTTTGTATTTACCTTTTTTTTCTGCCATAACGGCACTAGGTCCCATAGCTATAACACCTAAAATCAACGCAGGAAGATATACTTTGTAAAGTTCGCTTGTCTCAAATCCAAATGTTTTTGTCATCACGACGGGGATAAGAACAAAAGCAAAGGTCATAAGCCCTTTTTGCAAAAAGTTTGTTATATTCATAGTAAGAAGATTTTGATTTTTTAATAAATCTTTATAGTTTACTTTTTCTTCGTAAGAGTGTGTTATTTTAGGAGGATTTGGTACAGCCGTAACCAAAATCACTATAGAAATAATAGCCACCGCAAAGGTAATCCAAAAAAGTGTATGCATACCGTAAAGTCCACCGATAAAAGGACCAAAAAACATAGCCAAAGCAAATGATAACGCAATAGTACCGCCCATCATAGCCATCGCTTTGCCACGTGATTCTTCTTTGACCAAATCACTTATCATAGCCGTAACAACTGCACCTATAGCTCCTGCACCTTGGAGAAATCTACCTAATATCAACATATAAATATCATTTGTCAAAGCACATATCAAAGACCCGATACCAAATAAAACTATTCCAAATATAATAGTAGGCTTTCTACCCCATTTATCACTCAACGTACCAAACGGTACTTGAAAAATCATCTGTGTTATTGCATAACCACCCACTACGACACCTACCAAAAATGGCGTAGCACCTTCAAGATTATAAGCATATAGGGAAATTAACGGGAGAACTAAAAAAAGACCAAAAAATCTAAGAGATATAATAGCACTTAGAGGCATAACTTGTTTAAACATTTATCATCCTTATGTTAAAATCGTATTTTATCATAATAAATTTAAGGAAATCGGCTTGAAAATTATATTAGCTTCAAACAATAAGGGAAAAATAAAAGAAATTGGACATATGTTCGATTGTGAAGTGATACCGTTTGGTGAGATATTGGGAGATGTAGATATACCTGAAACAGGCCTAACCTTCAAAGAAAATGCCATAATAAAAGCAAAATACGTATATGACGAGATAGTATCAAAAGGGTTGATAAAAGATGATTTTATAGTTCTAAGCGATGATAGCGGTATATGTATAGATGCACTTGATGGAAGACCAAATATTTATAGTGCAAGATTTGCCGGGATGAAAGCTACGGATGAACAAAACAACCAAAAAGTGATAAACGAACTTCAATCCAAAGGGCTTAATAGCTCACCTGCATATTATGTAGCGTGTATTTGTGCCATATATAAAGGTGGGGTTTATACAACTCACGGATTTTTATATGGTACTATTTATACAGACTTAAGAGGTGATAAAGGATTTGGATACGACCCACTTTTTGAACCGATTGGAATGAGCGTACGAACGGCTGAACTCGAACTAGACGAAAAGAAAAAGATTTCCCATAGAGGAAAGGCTTTGGGGCTAATGCAAGGGTTGATTGTAATATTACCACACCATCAAATAATGTGAAATAATAGTAGTTGTATTATATCCTATATCAAGGCGGAAACTTGAAGCTTACCATCGGTAAGCGAAAGTTGACAACGTAGAGATAGGTTATAAGATGACTAGCATTTGTGATATGCTACTCGCATTATTTACTCATACTCTTTTTCAGAAAAATTCTTGAAATACGATGTATTCCTACAAATTTTTCTAAAAAACAATTATGGTAAAAATGCGGCTATTATTCAGATTATTTATCGGTGTGGTAATAAGAGCAAAAGATAAGATTTAATATTATTTAAAGAGTTTTTATTATACTATTTTGGATATAAAACTTTTTTAAAGGCACACAATGAAAGAAGCTATAAAGATATTTGAAGAAAAAAAAGTGCGAACCGTTTGGGATGAGAGTAGTGAGCAATGGTTTGTTTCTATTATTGATGTGATAGAGATACTTACTCAAAGCAAAGATTTTCAAACAGCAAGAAAATATTGGAACAAGCTAAAACAACGGTTAAAAGAAGAAGGAAATGAAACGGTGACAAATTGTCACCAGTTGAAATTAAAAGCACTTGATGGGAAAATGAGGCTTACTGATGTAGCCACCACAGAACAACTTTTTAGGCTCATCCAATCTATCCCATCACCAAATGCAGAGCCTTTTAAGCTATGGTTAGCTAAGCTTGGACAAGAGCGACTTGATGAAATGAGTGACCCTGAACTTAGTATCGATAGAGCTTTGAAACAATATTTAGAACTAGGTTATAGTGAAAATTGGATAAATCAAAGACTCAAAAGTATAGAAATCAGAAAAGAACTGACCGATGAATGGAAAAATATAGGGATAAAAGAGGGTATAGAATTTGCTACTTTGACAGACATCATCACAAAAACTTGGGCTGACAAAACTACTAAAGAATACAAAATTCTAAAAGGTCTAAAAAAAGAAAATTTACGAGACAATATGACAAATACGGAGCTTATTTTAAATATGTTAGCCGAGGCTTCAACAAAAGAAATTTCACAAGCAACTAATCCAAAAGATTTTGAGGAGAGCAAACAAGTAGCTTTTCAAGGTGGAAATGTAGCTAAAATTGCTAAAGAAGAGCTAGAATCAAAAACTGGACAAAAAGTAGTTACTGGTTCAAATGCTAAAGATATTTTGGGAAATCATAAGAAACTCAAATAATATTTACTTCAACACCACCACTTTATCATAAACCCTTACGGTCGTATCATCTTTTGGTGATACGAAAATATGGGCTGTTTTTTTGGTTTCTTCTGATTTGATATCTATCTCGATGTCATATTTATCGTCACTTAAATCAAGCTTTTCAAAATCTATACTATCAAACTTAAGAGATTTTATATACTCTTTGGCAAACTCAAGGTGCAAAGATGACTGTATATACTTGTATTTGTTGATATTTAGATGACTTGATAAAGCGATATTTTGCATAATATACAAAGATAAAACACCAAAAGCCAAAACGCTAAAAATAGCTATTAAAATACCAAAACCTTTTTTCATATAAACCACTCTTTTCGTATTTGACCGTTTGAGACCGAAATATTGATTTTGAATCTATTATTTGTAGGTGTAGCGGTAAAACTATCTACATCATTTAAAAGTACATAGTTTTGAAAATAAAGAGTATTGTTTTGCAAATAAAAATCATCTATGCTATGCCCTAAGGATAATTTTTTGGATATAAAAACGTTTGTACTTTCAAGTTCTATAAGCTTTAGGCTTATTTCTCTTTGGGTTTTGTTGGATATATAAAGTTTGGACAAATAAAGGTTGAAATAAATCCCGACAAAAGAGAGTATAGCCACAACTACTATCATCTCCATAAGTAACGCACCTTTAAAATATCTCACGGTCTGTACCTATAAAAATATATTCCGTCTTTGTCATAAATAGTTTTTTTGACTTCCAAAGTGCCTTGTGACGTATTTAGTTGTGTAGTTTGAGTTGTTGTATTTATATCGTTTGAGATAGCGAAATAAGCTTCATCTAGTTTTGAGTTGTTTGCAAGAGTGTCGGTATTGTTTGATATGATTTTATTGATACCGACACTTAATACTGCCAATATAACAACACAGATAAGTGTTTCGAGTAGGGAAAAACTATTTTTTCCCAAGCTCTACAGCTCTGTTAAACGCCGATTCTACGGCTTTTATAAAAGCACTTCTTACATTTGCATCCTCTAGTGACGCTACTCCACAAGCGGTAGTGCCACCCGGTGACATCACTTGTTCTTTGATTTTTGAAGCTTCGGTATTTTTGATAAGGTCACCAAACCCAGCAAAAAGTCCTGCCGTAATAGCCTTTGCATCATCTCTTTTGAGTCCTGCTTTTACACCACCGTCAGCCAAAGCATCAGCTATAAGTGCCAAATATGCAGGTCC
The DNA here is from genome assembly GCA_002421845.1 of Epsilonproteobacteria bacterium UBA6211. Classification (GTDB taxonomy): domain Bacteria; phylum Campylobacterota; class Campylobacteria; order Campylobacterales; family Arcobacteraceae; genus UBA6211. The sequence goes on from DISL01000100.1 coordinate 110,656, forward strand.
ACTCCCTGCTATTGCAGTAGCTATATCAAGCTCTTTTTGAGTATCAAGCCAAAGAACGTCACCTATTGCAGAAAATATCTCTTTTGACAAATCCTTTGCATCCAAATCACCCGTAAGCGTAGTCATAGAGCTACCATATACGGCAGAAACATTTGGCATTACTCTTACGTAGTGTGCCGAGGAAATCGCATTTTTCAAAGATTCTACAGTAGTACCTGCAAGGATACTAAAAAGATTATTTGCTTTACCTTTTAGCTTTTTGCTAACATCATCCAAAGAATAAGGCTTAACACAAAGTATTATGTTTTTGCCCTCTATATCGAAACTATCCCCTATTTCTTTGACGGTTACGTTTTTATATTTTTTTGCAATAGAGTGCAATTTATCACTGTTTCTACCGACAATTTCCAAATCATATTTTTTATAAAGCCCTGCAATAAGAGCCACTGCCATATTACCGTTACCTATCATTGTCAGTTTCATAAGTGCTTCTCCGTTGTAATTTATAATATTTTCGTTGATTATATCATAGATACACTTTAAGGTTGTATTAGTTAAAATATTCAAAATTTAACGTCGAAGGATTGACATTGAAAAAATATTTATTTATTGCTATATGCTCTATTTTTATTTTTGGTGCTTGTTCACAAAAAGAAGATGCAAAAGAATACAACAAACCGGCAACTTACTGGTACAATAAAATAGTTACGAACGTAGCTGATTTGAAGCTCGACCAAGCTGATGAGGACTATATATCGCTAGAAAGCGAACATAGAAATTCACCTCTTATCCCAAATGCTCTTATAATACTTGCTAACGGTCACGTTGAATACGGTCAATACGAACTTGCCGTTTACTATCTTGAAGAGTACGCAAAAAGATTTGGATATACCGAAAACATAGATTATATAGAGTTCTTGAAAATTAGAGCTAAATTCTTGTCTTTCAAAGATCACCTAAGAGACCAACAACTTCTATACGATACGCTAAACAATATAGATGATTATGTATTAAACTACCCTAATTCACCGTATATTCACAGTATCAAAACAATGCAAAGCAGACTTTATATGTCTAAAACTTCATTTGAGTATGAAATCGGTGAGCTTTATGATAGAGTAGATAAACCTGAAGCATCAGCATATTACAAAGAGCAAAGTAACTCACACAATATAGATATGTCAAAAGTAAATCCGGCTGAAACTCCATGGTACAAAAGAATTTTTGAATAATAAAGGACTTATAATATAATGCAACTAGAAAACTATGATAATTTTCCTGCGATTTTGCCTCTTATCGTAGAAGACGATATATTTTTATACCCTTTTATGATAGCACCTATTTTTATAGGGGATGATTCAAACATAATAGCGGCTACAAAAGCTATGGAACACAATCAACTTGTAATGGTGACTGTTACAAAAAGCTCTCATGAAGGTGGCAGAAAAGTAGATGATTTTTATGATGTTGGAGTAATAGGTACTATTATGAGAAAAGTATCGTTACCTGACGGTAAAATCAAAATACTTTTTCAAGGTCTTGCAAAAGGTAAGATAATCAATGTAAACGAACATGATAAATACCTAACGGCAACTGTTGAACAACTAGTACCTGAACCTTTCGTGACTTCAAGTATAAATGCACTTTTGGAAGTACTCAAAGAAAATATCCAAAAACTTTCAAAACTAAATACAAAATTCCCCGTAGATTTGGTAAAAACAGTGGATGAAAATTCTGACCCTGTAAGGATAATAGACCTTATTTCATCTGTTTTGAAACTAAGTAAAAATGAAGCGTATAAGCTTTTTAAAGAGACAAATATAGAAACTAGGCTACTTAGCATAATAGAACATATAAAAGTAGAGATAGAAAATATAAAAATACAAAAAGAGATTAACAATAAAGTAAACTCTAAAATAGAAAAAAGCCACAAAGAGTATTTCCTAAAAGAGCAAATAAAAGCCCTACAAAAAGAGCTTGGCACGGATAACGTCAAAGACAAAGATATAAAAAACTATAAAAAGAAACTAAAAGAACTAAAACCTTTTATGGGGAAAGATGCCTATAAAGAGACCAAAAAACAAGTAGATAAACTATCACGTTTGCACCCTGATTCTCCTGATGCTTCTTTGCTTCAAACATATATCGAAATGGTATTAGAGATACCTTTTGGACAATATGCCGATGAAAAAATCTCAATAGAAGCGGTTGAATCGCAACTAAACAAAGACCATTATTCACTAAAAGAGGCAAAGCAAAGAATCGTGGAGTTTTTTGCCGTAAAAGAGCTTCTTGAAATAAGAGATATAAAAGACTCTAAAGCAAAAGGTACCGTTCTTTGTTTTGTGGGACCTCCGGGGGTCGGTAAAACTTCACTTGCAAACTCAATATCAGAAGCACTGAAACGTCCTCTTGTAAGAATTGCACTCGGTGGACTTGAAGATGTAAACGAACTAAGAGGTCATAGAAGAACTTATGTGGGAGCTATGCCAGGACGTCTTGTACACGGGCTTGTAAATGCAAAAAAAATGAACCCAGTAATCGTGCTTGATGAGATAGACAAAGTAGGTGCAAACCATAAAGGTGACCCGACTGCCGTAATGCTTGAAGTTCTTGACCCTGAACAAAACCATGAATTTAGGGATTTGTACCTAAACTTTAGCGTAGATTTGAGTCAATGTATATTCGTAGCTACGGCAAACGATATAAGAAATATCCCTGCTCCTCTTAGAGATAGAATGGAGTTTATAACAGTATCAAGCTATACACCTAGCGAAAAATACCATATTGCAGTGGATTATTTGATACCGCAAGAACTTACAAAACACGGACTCAAAAAAAGTGAAGTAAATCTTGGTAAAAATACTATAGAAATGATAATAGAAAACTACACTAGAGAAGCTGGTGTAAGAAATCTAAGGCGTGTATTTTCAAAACTATTTAGAAAAGTAGTAAAAAAACTACTTGAAAACAGTGAGCTGAAAAAAGTATCTATTAGTACAAAAAATATTAAAGAATTTTTGGATCAACCTGTATTTGATATAGATATTTGTGATAAAAAACCTCAAATAGGTATTACAAACGGTCTTGCATGGACAAGCGTCGGGGGAGATGTACTCAAAATCGAAGCTATCAAGCTAAAAGGCAAAGGTATGTTATCTTTGACGGGAAGTATGGGTGAGGTTATGAAAGAGTCTGCTCATATTTCACATAGCGTAGTAAAAGTTTTGATAGATAACGGCAAAATAAAAATAGACCCATCAAAAATACCTCTAAGCTATAAAGAAAAAGAAGAAGGTTTCAAACCTGATATTAGCGAAATATACCAAAGATACGATATACACTTACATATCCCTGAGGGTGCAACACCAAAAGACGGTCCAAGTGCAGGTATAACTATGGCTACTACTATAGCATCTATCCTAAGCGACAAAGCGGTCAAAAACGATGTGGCAATGACTGGAGAACTTACTCTTAGCGGAAAAGTACTCCCTATAGGTGGACTAAAAGAAAAACTAATAGCTGCTTATAAAGCAAAGATAAAAACAGTTTTGATACCTAGAAAAAATTATGAGCGTGATTTGGACGAAATACCTGAAGAGGTAAAAAAAGAGCTTAAAATAATAGCAGTCGATACCATAGATGACGTTTTGAAAGAAGCTTTAGTAAAATAAAATGAGCGATAGTCAAAGAATCAACAACCTCTTTGCACTTGTTACGATAGTCTTAATGTCTATCGTAATCATAATTTATGTCAAGTATGTACCAAAAGATGACAAACCGAAGATGAACAGCGGTTTGGAGTGCCAAAAAGATGTGATATGCTTTGAAAAAGTTTATGACGAGGTACTTTTAAAAGAAGGGTTAGCTCTTCTAAATAAAGGTGATTATGAGATTTTGGGTGGTTTAACCTCTGCAAAATACATGACACCGGTACTAGAAACAAGAATCACAGTCGAACAATCTGATATAATGTTTCAAGAGGCTATCAACATACCCAAAAACGATAATCCTCAAAAATATCTCACAATTTCATATCAACTAATAGAAAACGATAAACAAGACCCAAATAAAAAAAGCAACTCTCTAAACTGCAAACTATATGCTGGGTATATTTTGACATCGTTTCAAATCAACGGAGTGCAGTTTTTTAGGATGCAGATAGATTTTAATACCTATGAACTAGAAGAAATTAAAAAAAGAATAAACTGTACAATAGAGGCGTTTAAAAACCATGAAAAATAGAGTACTCTCACTTACCAACATTATCATAGCCGTAACGGTTTTTATGTATCTTGTTCAAAACAATATGGAACACGGCATAGTAAAAATGGGGATGAACTTACTTTTTCTTGAATACGGTCTTTGGTATCAACCCCTTAGTAGTATGTTTGTCCACGGCGGTATAATGCACTTACTTTTTAATATGTTTGTACTATATCAATTCGGTAATCTTATAGAATCCCACAGAGGTGCGTTGAGATTTGGGCTGTTGTACTTCGTAGGCGGTATTGCTACATCTTTGCTTAGTTTGTTGTTTATCTACACAATGGGGATGAATCACAATATGGTAGGAGCAAGTGGGGCTATATGCGTCCTCTTAGGATATGTGGCACTACTTGATAGATTTCAAAGAAAAGGGATTATCGTGTGGGTGCTTTTGATTTCCTTTGCACCGCTTTTGATAGGTATGCCTATAGCTTGGTATGCCCATATAATAGGCTTCGCTATAGGGTGGGTTTTGGGCTATATTTTATAATAAATCTATATAAAAAGAGTACTCGTGAGCTAGTCCGTCTATCCCAAAAGATGGGAAAATAGTAATCTCACCTTCTATCTCTTTGCCCTCTTTTGTGATGAAGTTGGTCAGTGTAGATATGGCTTTTTTATATCTAATAGACTCTGCCATAACTTTTTGAACTGCACTTGAACTAGATACGAATTGAGCAAAATTAATACCTTCTACTTCTTGTTTATCATATCCGAAATACTCCAAAAATTTTACCGATACAGATGATATAACACCGCTTGAATTTGTTTTGAAATTCGGTACGTAGCTATCTATAATAACCCTTTCAAAATCAAGTTGAGTTTTGAGAACATCTATATTTGATTCCAAACTTTTAATATCACTGGCTACAATGGTATTTTTAGACACTAGTGCTTTTGCTATTTTTTGGGTATTTAATAGATTTTTGTATTTTGCAACCACTTCAGTGATAGCAATAGCAAGTTCTTTTACTTTTAGAGGTTTTGTCACATATTTGCTTACGTCTAATTCTAAAGATTTTAATAGATAATTTTCGTCTGTAAAAGCCGTAGTAATCACGATAGGTACTTGCGGGTCAATTTTGTGGATTTCTTCAGACATCTCAAGACCGTCCATATTCGGCATATTTATATCACTTACGACAACATCGATTTTATCTTTGTTTGATTTATAAGCTTCAAGTCCCTCTTGTCCATCACTTGCTACTATAGTCTCTTTGAAAAGATTTTGAAACATAGCTTTTGTTTGTTCTCTTATTAGATAATCATCTTCTACATAAAGTACAGTAATAGTTTTTAAAACATTAATATCAAGTGACATAATCAACTCCATTTCTTAAATAAAAATTAAGACCACATAATGGTATCATTTCTAAGCTTGATTTTTGTTTAAAACAAGCTATCTTGTGCCTGAGGTGGCGTAAGTCTAAAAAGCTCATAGCTTTTGACCGTAGCTACCCTACCCCTTGCAGTTTTTTCTATATATCCGTTGGCTATTAAATACGGTTCTATGGCATCTTCAAGAGTTCCCTCATCTTCGCTAAGAGCTGCAGCTATAGTGCTAAGCCCCATCGGTTTGCCTCTGTTTTGGATAAGAAGCTCTAGAAGTTTTAAGTCCATCTCATCAAAACCTCTATCATTTACCCCTAGCTCATCAAGAGCATATTGGCATCTTTTAAGTTTTATGGTATCTTCATTTTCTACTTCTGCAAAGTCCCTCACCCTTCGAAGAAGTCTTAAGGCTATCCTCGGTGTTCCCCTACTTCGTCTTGCTATCTCGTGACTAGCATCTGCTAATACCGGTTTTTCTAACTTCACGGAAGCTAATTCTACGATTTTTGCGAGTTCTTTCGGCTCATAAAACTGCATCCTAAAGTGCATACCAAATCTCTCTCTTA
>DISL01000126.1 GCA_002421845.1 Epsilonproteobacteria bacterium UBA6211
ATATTTCTAATAAGCATAGTTCCAGTCTGACTTACTTCTATTTTATCATCGCTTATAGTTACAAGCCCTGCATCAATAAATTCTTGAAGCTCAGGTAAATCTTCTTTGAAATACTCTTTGAAAACTATACCGAATTTCTCTTCGACTCTTTTTATATTTAATGCAAAGTTACTCATCATTTCCATGATTACGTATTGTCTTATCATATCATCATTGCTTAATTGATACCCTTTAAATACAGGTAGTCTTCCGCTATCTATGGCATTTTCATACACGTCAAGCTCTTTGAAATTTTGAGCGTAATAGTCCACCCCGTCACCGATACTTGTAAGCCCTATACCTATCAAGTCAGCTCCGCCTTTTGTGGTGTATCCTTGGAAATTTCTATGTAATTCACCTTTTTGTATAGCCAAAAACAGCTCATCATCTGGTTTTGCGAAATGATCCATACCTACCATCTTATAGCCGTTATTTGTAAAAAATTCTATGGTGTCTTTTAGTATTTCAAGCTTTGTACTAGGTGGAGAAAAGGTACTTTCATCAAACTTTCTCATTGTTTTTTTCATCCAAGGGACGTGTGCATAGTTAAATATTGCAAGTCTATCAGGGTCAAGGGACGCTATTTGTTTTATAGTTTCCAAAAAACTCTCTTTTGTTTGATACGGAAGTCCATAAATCAGGTCAATATTTATAGATTTGATACCTGCATCACGTGCTATTTTCATAACATTTTGAGTAAGCTCAAAGGGTTGGATTCTGTGTATCTCTTCTTGAACTTTTGGGTCTAGGTCTTGTACCCCGAAACTTAGCCTATTTGTACCGCCGTTTTTGAGTACGTTCATATGTTCTACGGTAAAAAATCTAGGATCAACCTCACAACTTATCTCCGCATCTTTAGCAAAGTTAGGAAAAGTTTTTTGTACTAGTTTAATAACTCTATCCAAATCCTCAGGTTCTAAAAATGTAGGAGTTCCTCCGCCAAAGTGCATTTGAGTTACCGTTCTATTTGTATCTAGGTATTTTGCTATTAGATTTAGTTCTTTTTCAAGATAATCTATATATCTTTTCTTTTTGTCGTCTTTACTTGTAAATACTACGTTACAGCCACAAAAATAACAAGCACTTCTACAAAAAGGGATATGTATATAAAGTGATAATGCTCTATTTTTGTCACCGTTACGGTATTTTTCTATAAGTTCTTTTTCTCCAAAGCTCTCTTTAAATTCAGGTGCGGTAGGATAGCTTGTATATCTCGGTCCAGCTTTGCTATATTTCTCAAATTTTGTAAAATCAATCATAATTATCCTGTTTTGTTATATTACTTATTAGCTATTAATTATTAGTTTAAGCTCTGTTTCTATCTAGCCAAACCATTACCCCTTTTTGGGCGTGTAGTCTGTTTTCTGCTTCATCAAATACCAAAGAGTTTTCGCCTTCAAGTACCTCTTCGCTCACTTCATATCCTCTATAAGCAGGTAAGCAGTGTAAGAATTTGCAGTTTTTATCAGCCAAACTCATAAGTGCATCATCAACTATAAAACCGTTGAAGTCTTTTAGTCTTTTTTCTTTCTCATTTTCTTGCCCCATAGATACCCAAGTATCGGTTGTAGCTACCGTTACATCTTTTATAGCCTCTTTCGGGTCGTTTGTAATGATTATTTTTGCACCGCTTTTTTTAGCTTCATTAAGTGCATATCCCAAAATCTCGCTATTTACTTCATACCCTTTTGGAGTAGCCACTCTTAGCTCAAATCCTAGTTTTGCAGCAAGGATTAGCCAAGAGTGTGTCATATTGTTTCCATCACCTATATAAGCGACTTTTAGGTTATCACACATATCGTGTTCCATCAACGTCATATAATCAGCCATAAGCTGAACAGGATGATATTCATCGGTCAAACCGTTTATTACGGGTACGTTTGAGTATTTTGCAAACTCTTCTATTTTGCTTTGTGAGAAAGTTCTAATCATCACCATATCGACCATACGGCTTATTACACGTGCAGTATCTTTCATCGGCTCACCACGACCTAGTTGAATATCGTTTGAACTCAAAAACAGTCCTACACCACCCAATTGGTATATACCTGTTTCAAAACTTACCCTTGTTCTAGTGCTACTTTTTTCAAAAATCATCCCAAGAGTTTTTTTGGGCATATAGTCTTTTAATACACCTGCTTTCGTCTCTTTTTTTATTGTTATTGCAAGATTTAAAATATCTAAAATCTCGTCTTTTGTAAAATCTCTAAGTGTTAAAAAATGTCTCATTTTATACCTCATTTTTATCAAAGAGAAGATTATATTACAATAGAGTTGATTTTTTACTTAAAGCAATATGATTTAATATAGTTTATAGTAAACAAAAATCCTAATTTTTGTAACTTCTTTAGGTTTTGGGTAGTCTTTGTAAGCTACTTTTATGGTATGTATTGAGTTTGAATCAAGTGCAGAGTAGCTAGAGCTTTGTAGCAATTTAAGTTCTGTTATATCTCCGTTTGGATGAAGATAAAATTCTACTACGTTCATACCTTGTTGTTTTGTTCTTATTGATATGGATGGATACATAAGGTATTTTTGCGTAATTCTGCCAATATCTGAAAGATTCTCTTTCAAAAACTCTTTTGTCTCTTCACTAAAAGTCATAAACTCTTCGCCGTATAGGTCGATATAACTTTGAGTAAGCTCGTCAATAGCTCTTTTTTGCGGTTTATTTAATGAAGATTCTAATGAGCTTACGGATGGTTGTTTTACCTCTTGTTTCTCCTGTTTGACAATCTCTTGTGGTTTTGGTACCTCAATAACTTTTTTATCTTTAATTCTCTCTTGTTTTGGAATAGGTGTAGGTGGAGTTATTAGTTTATTATTTGATGGTTGCTCTTTTGTTTGTGGTTGTTCTTTTTGTGGAACTGACTCTTTTGATGCTAGTTTTACATATTTTACAGATGTGGCTTTTGGTGGCTTTGGCTCTTCTATTTCCTCGTTTTTATGTGATTTATATGATGAGAAAATTAATACATGGATAATTATAGATACGGTAATAGCGGTTATAAAGATTTTCATATGGGAATTATAGTATTATAACCCTTATGAAAAGAGTAGAATATATATCAAAAATCACAAAACATCTAACAGTTTTACTAGCAGAAGATGACAAGGAATTATCCAACAAATTAAAGAGTTTGTTAGATGATTTATTTTTATCTGTTACCACCGTATCAAACGGTAAAGAGGCTATTGATGAATATATTAACTTCTATAACAAAAATTCTAAGTATTACGATATTGTAATCAGTGATATAAATATGCCATTGATAAACGGTGTAGATTTATCAAAACAAATCATCAAACTCAATAATGAACAGTTATTTGTAGTTCTATCCGGAGTACAAGATTCCACAAATCTTATAGAACTTATCAATATAGGTGTAAGTTATTTTATTCAAAAACCTTTTGTGTATAACAATTTTATTGATGTATTAGAAAATCTAGTATCTAAAAAATATCAAAATATATTAAAACTAGGTGATGAACTTTTTTGGGACTATTCCCTTGAACAGCTTATATTTAATAATCAAGAGATCAAATTAACCATAAATGAGCAAAAACTTTTTAAGCTTCTTATTAACCCTATAGGTAGGGTTTTTTCCAATGATGATATATATTGGACAATATATGACCTTGATGATAATGAGGTAAATATAGACAAGATTAAATCATTGGTTAAACGACTTAGGAAAAAACTCCCCTTTGATTTGATTCAAAGTGTCTATTCACAAGGTTATAAGGTGACACTTTATTGACACTTTTGTATCGTAATATATCTTCAAAGTTATTATTGGAGTTTATATTATGACAATACAAGATGTTTATTCAAAGACAAAAAATCTTACTGTTTTACTTGTTGAGGATGAAGAGGGCGTAAGAACAAAAACCGCACAAATGTTAAATGATCTTTTTTTTAGCGTTGATACGGCACAAGATGGTGAAGATGGTTTAAATAGGTATAAAAATAATCATTCAAAGAGTAGTAGTTATTACGATATAGTTATTACGGATATAAATATGCCGAATCTTGACGGTTTGTCAATGGTTGAAAAAATGCTTGAAATCAATCCTGAACAAGAGATTATTATAGTTTCAGCTTACGGTGATTTTGAAAAATTACAAAAAATTATAAACTTTGGTATAAAAAGTTATATCAAAAAACCTATTGAGATAGACGAGTTTCTCGAAAAACTATATAATGCTTCTTTAAAAGTAGAAGAAAAAAAGTTAAATAGTCATAATCACAAACAAATTGAAGAGTTTGAAAAACTAGTTGAAAACTCTAATCAGTTGTATGTTTTATTTAATAAAGATTGTATTATAGAGAAAATTTATAAATCAAAAGATATAGCTCTATTTGATGAAAGTGTAGTTTTGGGTAGAGATTTATCAGATGTTTTATATCCACATAATAGGGAAATATCTACTATTTTCCACGAGTGTTTCAATCATATAGATCACGAGGACAATGAATTAACCAAAAAACTTCTTACTACAAAACTCCCAAAAGAGTATATAATAGACAATATAGTATATTTTATGGAGTATAATATCTTGAGTGATCATAAATATTTGCTTGTATTGGCTGACCAAACTGTTCACTATAAAGCAAAGGAAGAGCTAACTATGCAAAAATGTGAGTGCCAAATGATGCTTTGGGCTGCATTACACAAAAATAGCTTTTTAAAACTAAAAAACTCATACGAGCAATTTTTGGAAGTTATAGAAACTGCTATTAAAGATAAAGATTATGAAACTTTGGAAGAAAAAATACAAACTTTTTACAATAAAATACTTGAATTTAAAGAGAAGTTTGATATTATAAAAATGAATAATGCAAAAAACGGTATTATAAGTTTTGAGAATGAATATAGTAAAATAGTATTGAATACTGATTCTAGAATAGATAAGTTTTTAAGTGTTTTTACAAAAGTCAATCTAAGAAAAGAGTTTGACAAAGATATAAAAAGTATAACAAACGAATTATCAAAGGTGTTGGATATTGAATAGTTTAAAATTACTCCTTTTGCTATTGTTGTTTTTTGGCAAGTTATTTGCTCAAGAAAATGTCTCCATTCAGCTTTTGTGGAAGCATCAGTTTGAGTTTGCAGGTTATTATGTTGCGAAGGAGAAGGGTTTTTATGATGATGTTGGGATAAATCTTGACATCAAAGAGATTGAGCCTAATATGAATGTAACAACAGAAGTAAGAGAAAATAGGGCAACATTTGGTATAGGGCGTACCGGACTTTTAGTCAATATCGAAAACGGTGATAATTTTGTTTTACTCTCCTCTATCTTTCAATATTCACCATCTGTTTTGCTAACACTAAAAAAATCAGGTATAGCCGTTCCTCAGGATTTACGTAATAAAAAGGTGATGATTTCAAGCGGTAGCGAACAAGATGTTGAGTTTTTTACCGCTTTTAGAAATCTAGGCATTGATTTTTTAAAAGATACTACCATACAACAACATTCAACAAATATCAATGATTTAATACATGGCAATACAGATGCCATGTATGCTTATATATCTAATGAGCCTTTTGTATTAAAAGAAAAAGGTATTGAATATAACGTATTAAATCCTAAAAATTACGGTTTTGATTTTTATGCCGATTTACTTTTTACAAAAAGAACTACAATAGATAAAAATCCTGATATGGTAAAAAATTTTAAAGAAGCTACCATAAAGGGCTTTATGTATGCTTTTAATAATATAGATGAAACTGTTGATTTGATATACAATAAATATAATACTCAAAATAAAACCAAAGAGGCTTTGAGATATGAAGCCTATGAACTAAAAAAAATGGCATATTATGAGACTGATATATTAGGTAATATAACAAAAACAAAGCTCAAAAGAATGATAGATTTATATAAGGATAACAATCTTTTGAAAAAAGATTTAGATATGGACTCTATCGTATTTGAATATGATAAGCATAATTTGTACTTAACACAAGATGAGCAAGAGTTTTTACAAAAGAAAAAAGTATTAAGAGTTCATAATGAACTCAACTATAAGCCTTTTAATTTTTTTGTTTCCGGAAATCCTACCGGTTATAGTATAGATATGATGAATCTAGTAGCAAAAAAATTAGGGATAGAGGTTCAATATGTCACCGGTCCTTCTTGGAGTAATTTTTTAGATAAGTTAAAAAATCAACAAATAGATGTTATGTTAAATATCAGCCCTACGCCAAATAGGATGAAATATTTTGATTTTACCATACCTTACAAAAAATACAATTATATTATTTATAGTAATTCCACATCAAAAATAGCTTCAATAGATGAGCTAAAAGGTAAAAAGGTAGCTTTGGTAAAAGATTTTGCTATATATGAGTACATCAAAGATAATTACCCCTCAATAGAGATAAATGAAGTCGATTCAATGCAAGATGCCATACGTTCTGTAAGTTTTTCTCAAAGTGATGCAACTATCACAATGCAACCAATAGCCCATAGTGTGATTATAGAGCAATCCATACATAATGTAGTACCTACAGGAAATGTATTTTTAAATTCTGCAGAAGTTTCTCAAGTTCATCTTTGTATGGCAACAAATAAAAAAGACAAAGTATTAAATAATATTTTCAATAAAGCATTACAAAGTATTAGTTATGAAGAGATAAAAGCTTTAGAACAAAAATGGTTTGATAATCTTCAGATTAATGACCAAAAACTACAATTTAATTTAAATGAGATAGATTATATAAAGCACAAGAATATGATAACTTTGTGTATTGACCCAAATTGGATGCCTTATGAAAGTATCCAAAATGGGCAACATACAGGTATCACAAAAGAGTTTGTTGATATTTTTGAGGCAAAAATAGGTATTCCTATAAAACTTATTCCTACAAAGAACTGGGATGAGTCTTTGGAATTTGCAAGACTTAGAAAATGTGATATATGGTCATTGGCAATGGAAACTCCGCAAAGAAGAGAATATATGGATTTTACGAGACCTTATATTAGTTCTCCTTTGGTTATAGCAACAAAACATGATAAACTTTTTATATCAGATATAAAAGAGATAATAAATACTAAAAAGTTAGGTATCGTAAAAGGTTATGCTTTTAATGATATATTACGTTTAAAATACCCAAATAATAAATTGGTTTCCGTAAGTACTATTCAAGAGGGGCTTGAGTTGGTATCAAAGGGTGAACTTTACGGTTTTATTGATTCTTTGATGACTATAGGATATTTTCTTAGAACAGATTATATAGGTGAGCTAAAAATAGCCGGTAAGTTTGATGAAAACTGGGAATTGGGTGTAGCGGTAAGAAATGATGACCCAATCTTGGTTTCTATTTTTGATAAAGTAGTTGCATCCGTAGATAACCAAACTAAAGAAGATATTCTTACAAAATGGACTAGTATCGTATTTGAAACAACAACAGATTATCTTACAACTTTTAGATGGTTGGCTGTTATTTTGGTATTGATGATTGTTTTTGCATATAGGCATTATATTTTAAAAAGATATAATATGAGTTTGAAAACTGCTAATATCAAGATAAAAGAATCAAATGCTCAAATGCAGTATCTAATAGACACTATGATGGAATCTATTTTGATTTTTAAAGACGGTGAGTGTATTGATTGTAATAAATCTGCTTATGTTTTATTGGGATATTCTTCAAAAAATGATATTGTAGGTAAGTATATTTATGAATTTGTATCTTTAGAATCTATGGGTTTTGTAGAAGAAAATATGCAACTTGATATGGTCGAACCAAAAGAAATAACACTTATGTCAAAATATGGCAAAGAGATACCCGTATTGATAAAATGTCAAAATTTTAATACAAAAGACAAAAACATAAGAATAGTTGCTATTTTTGATTTGAGAGAGATAAAAGAACAAAGTAATAAGTTGAAATTGGCTTATTTGGAAATAACTCAAAAACAAGAGGAGTTACATAATCTTAATATACTTCTTGAGAGTAGGGTAAAGGAAGAGGTTAATGCAAATCTTCTGAAAGATAAGCTTCTACAGCAACAAACAAGACTAGCTCAAATGGGTGAACTTATAAGTATGATTGCACATCAGTGGCGACAACCGTTGGCATCTATAGCTTCTACAGCGATAGGTATTAGATTGAAACTTGAACTTCAAAAATATGATTTCTCAACACAAGATGGAATTGATAGTTTTGTCAAGTATATTTTTCAACAACTTGATGATATAGAGAAGTTTTCACAAAATTTAACACAAACAATAGATGATTTTAGGAATTTTTATAAGCCTACGCAAAAAATTAATATGATTTCTATTGAACAAGTAATACTTAAGGCATTGGATATCATTGAGGTTTCTATTGTTAATAATAGTGGAGTTAAAATAATTAAAGAGTTTCATTCTACAAAAATACTACCTATGATACATAATGAAATGATGCAAGTAGTTTTAAATATTTTGAAAAATTCGGATGATAATTTTAAAGAAAAGAATATACAAAATAGAGTAATACGCATAACGACAAGAGATACAAAAACTGGGATAGAATTTGAAATATGGGATAACGGTGGAGGAATATTACCTGAACATATGGATAAGATATTTGATCCTTATTTTTCTACTAAAGACGAGAAAAACGGAACTGGACTAGGTCTTTATATGTCACAAGTTATTGTATGTGAACATCACAAAGGTTCCATAGTTGCTAATAATATCGATGGTGGTGTCTCGTTTAAGGTTACTTTAAATGAATCTTAATATTTAAAATAACTTTAAAGTAATTTTAATAATAAATAAGATAGAATTGTTTTCTTCTATAATTAAGGGGCTTGATGAGAAAATTAATTTCTATTTTATGCTTATTTGTTTATTCCTTTTTATACGCAAATGAACCTGTAAAAGAGTACAAAATAGGTATATTGTCTTTTACGGACAAAAACCAAACGCTCAAACAATATCAAGAAACTGCAGACTTTTTAACTACTTCAATAAGTGGCACAAAATTTACTATTATCCCTATGTTTCATGATGAATTGGACAAAGCCATAGCTAGTCAAAGTATCGACTTTGTTTTTACTAATTCAGGTGATTATGTCATGCATCAAAAAAAAGGTGAATTATCTGCAATAGCGACAATAGTAAAAAATGAGCAAGATAACTATATATCCTCTTTTGGTGGGGTTATGGTTGCTTTAAGTACAAGACAAGATATAAATACAATTAAAGATTTAAAAAACAAAAAAATTGCATCAGCAGGAAATCACTCACTGGGTTCATATCAGGCTCAAATAAAAGAGATGATTGATAAAAAAGTCTCCTACGATGAAGAGCAGTTTATTTATACGGGACAGCCTCAAGAACAAGCATTAAGTCTTTTATTTGAAGAAAAAGTAGATGTTGCTTTTGTTCGTACCGGTCTTATTGAATCATTGGTTAAGTCCAAGAAATTAGATATTAATAAAATAAAAATCATCAATAAAAAAACATATGACAATTACCCGTTTGTTGCATCTACGGTATTATATCCGGAGTGGTCATTTTCAGTTTTAAATCATATTGATAATATGACCGTTAAAAATGTAAGTTTTGCCTTAATGTCTATCTCTCCTACACAAAGTGCAGCTATAAACGGTGAATATCACGGTTGGAATACTCCACAAAACTACGATGTTGTTAAAGATATGCTGTATGCCTTAAAATTACCACCTTATGATAAAAAGCTTGATTTTACACCTAGTGATATAGTGGAAAAATATAGCGATTATGTATCTATAATACTTATTGTGGTGATGTTAGTTACCTTGTATTTGATTTTTGTTACCATTAGACTTTCTAGAATAAAAAAAGAGTTGGAAATAAATCAAAATAAACTACAATTAGCAGCTTCGGTATATATAAATAGTCAAAACGGCGTTATGATAACTGATCAAAACGGTATTGTGGAAGAGGTAAATAATGCATTTTGTGAAATTACAGGTTATACAAAAGAAGATATTGTAGGTAAAAACGCATCATTACTTAAATCAGGTAAGCATGATAAAGAGTTTTATAAAAAGATGTGGGATGATATTAAAAATCTAGGCTACCATAAATGTGAAATTTTTAATGCGAAAAAAACAGGTGAGATTTTTCCTTGTATTTTGGGTATTTCCACATTACGTGATGATAAGGGGAAAATAAAGCATCTAATAGGTATTTTTACGGATATTACCCAACAAAAAAGGTATGAAAATGAGTTGAAGTTTCTTGTTTATCATGATTCTTTGACAAAACTACCTAATAGAGAGTTTTTGATGCAACGTCTTGAACAGGTTGTGGCTCAATCTGCTAGAAGAAATCTTAAATTTGCACTTTTGACGTTGGACTTAGACCATTTTAAAGATATTAATGATAGTTATGGGCATATTATAGGTGATGAAGTATTGCTTGACGTATCAAAAAAACTTAGACATAGGCTAAGGCAAGAAGATAGCGTATTTAGGTTAGGTGGTGATGAATTTGCTATTTTGTTAGAACATGTCGAAAACTACGAGGATGTGTCTGTTGTAGCTCGTGATATTATGCGAATGGTAAATACTAGCTACAAAACAAAATCAGGTATAGAGTTACGTATTAATTCAAGTATAGGTATAGCAGTATATCCAAATCACGGTGCGAGTGCAAAACAGATTTTTCAAAATTCTGATGCTTCGTTGTATCTTGCAAAAGAAAAAGGTAGAGGGGTATTTGCATATTATAGTGATGAATTGACAATGGCTGCATTAAAAAGGGTAGAGATTGAGACAAAGCTTAGAAATGCGTTAATAAAAAATGAGCTTCAGTTATATTATCAGCCTCAATATTGTATAAAAACAGATAGAATCATAGGTGCAGAGGCTCTTATTAGATGGATAAAACCTGACGGTAGTATTATATCACCTACTGAATTTATACCGGTAGCTGAACAGACAGGACTCATTTCTGTTATAGGTGAATGGGTTATAAATGAGGCTTGCAAACAAGTTAAAATTTGGATTGAAAAAAAGGCAATTAGTGCTGATTTTACGATGGCTATAAATATCTCCGCAAAACAGTTTCATAATCAAGATATTAATAAATTAATTAAAACTATTTTAGGTTTTCATTCGGTTGATGCAAAATATTTAGAAGTTGAAATTACGGAAAGCACTCTTGTGGATAAGGAAGAAGAAACTATAGTTATATTGGAAAACTTAAGAGCTCAAGGTATAAGAGTGGCTTTGGATGATTTCGGTACAGGTTATTCTTCTTTAAGTTATCTCAAAAAATTCCCTATCGATATGCTCAAAATAGATAAAAGCTTCGTAGATGATATACCTTTTGGTAAGTCTGATATGGAAATAGCTATTACTATTATAAACTTGGGTCATACCTTCGGCTTTAGGGTACTAGCTGAAGGTGTGGAAAAAGAAGACCAACTGGAATTTTTGAAAAATCAAGGTTGTGATGCTTTCCAAGGATATCTACGAAGCAAACCTATTCCTGCTAATGAGTTTGAACTCCTTTTAACCAATAATTAGGTACAATTCACCTAATTTAGTGTATTGGTATATTGGTGTATTAAAAAAATCTTACCAATTACTAATAACCAATAACTAATATACCGGTAAGGATTTTTATGATAACAAATAGTATTAACGCATACGAAGAAGCAAAACAAGTAATTCCCGGTGGGGTTGATTCACCTGTTAGGGCATTTAAAGGGGTCGGTGGAACTCCGGTATTTATAGATAGAGGTGAAGGTGCCTATCTTTATGACATAGACGGAAATAAATATGTTGATTTTGTACAAAGTTGGGGACCTTTAATATTCGGTCATGCCGACAAAGATATAGAAAATGCAGTTATCCAAACCGCAAAAAAAGGTCTAAGTTTCGGTGCTCCTACATTGCTTGAGACTGAACTTGCAAACGAAATAGTAGAGATGTTTGACGGTATAGACAAAGTAAGATTTGTAAGTAGCGGTACGGAAGCTGTAATGAGTGCCATAAGACTTGCACGTGGGGTTACGGGTAGAAATGATATAGTCAAATTTATAGGGTGTTACCATGGACATAGCGATAGCTTGTTAGTAAGTGCAGGGAGCGGTTTAGCAACATTTGGAACACCTAGTAGCCCCGGAGTTCCTGCAGATTTGACAAAGCATACGTTACTTTGTGAATACAACAATATAGAAAATCTAAGAAGATGTTTTAACGATAGCAAAGATATAGCTTGTGTTATTATCGAACCTATTGCCGGTAATATGGGGCTTGTTCCGGCTACAAAAGAGTTTTTGGCAGAGATTAGAAAACTGTGTGATGAAAACGGTGCATTATTTATTTTTGATGAAGTTATGAGTGGATTTAGAGCAAGTCTAACCGGTGCTTGCGGTGTTGTTGAAGTTAAGCCCGATATTATTACTTTCGGTAAGGTTATAGGTGCAGGTATGCCTGTGGGTGCTTTTGCATCATCTAAAGAGATAATGGCTCAACTTAGCCCTGACGGTCCTATATATCAAGCAGGAACGCTAAGCGGTAATCCTGTTGCAATGGCTGCGGGAATTGCGAGTCTTAGAAAACTAAAAGCAAATAGCAAAGAAATTTATGAAGATTTATCAAAAAAAGCAAAATATTTGGTAGATGGTTTGAAAACAGAAGCAACAAAAGCTAATATTCCTTTACAAGTTGATACTAGAGGTAGTATGTTTGGATTTTTCTTTTGTGAAGATGTACCTACAAATTTTGCCGAAGTGGGTAAATGTGATTTTGCTAGATTTGCTAAGTTTCATCAAGAGATGCTAAAAGAGGGATATTATTTTGCTTGTAGTCAGTATGAAGCAGGGTTTATGTGTACTGCTATAACATATGAAGATATAGATAACTGTATAGAAGCGGCAAGAAGAGTATTTGCAAAACTGTAGTTTTGAAAATACTCTTTAAACTCATAACGAATAATTAATAACTAACAATTTAGGTGTCGCTAAAGCAACATTTAATAAAAACTGTGACGAAGTCACTCAATAGTTATTAGCTATTAGTTGTTAATTATTAATTAAGAAGGGTTTTTTTTATGGAAGAAAAAATTAAAAACGAAGTACCGAAGCATAGACCTAAACTTGAAGCGTTAGACCATATGTCTTTGGGTATTTCTATAGTTGCGGCTATTCTCATAGGTGTAGCAATAGGGTGGGGACTAAAAGCTCTTACCGGATGGGGTTGGATGTTATGGCTTGGTGTATTTTGGGGAGTTGCCGGAGCAGGACTAAATATCCAAAAAGCTTACAAACGCGCTCAAAAAGAGTTTGAAGGGCTTGAAAACGACCCAAGATATGCTCACCGTGCAAAATACGGTGATAAAGGTAAAGATGAAGATGACGACGATTAAAAAATTTGCACTAATTTTTTTAGTTGTTGACATTGCTATAATTATTGTGGGCTTACTTTTCGGCGGTGAGAATTTTATCTTCAATTCTCAAGTTGCCGTTTTTTGTTCTATGTTTATAGTTCTTGGTACGTTTCTTGGATACTATAGAACCGTAAAAGCAAGAGCTGAAATTTTGACTGAACAAATAAATGAAAGAGATACTATTGACAAAATAGACGACCCGTATGATTTGTACGACGAAGATTTTAAGATAAACGAACAAGAAGATTTTACTTCTGAAGAGATAAAAAATATTATAAATGAAGAAAAAAGTAGATCAAAAGGTAGTTCTATAAAAAATACATTGTCTTCATTATCGGGGTTTGCTTCTATTTATAGAATTGCAGGGTATGCTTTGCTTGTTATAGGGTTTTTCTTTCTTAGAAACAATGAGATATTAAATATTTACGGTTTTTTAGTAGGAGTAAGTATAGTTCCAATCGGAACTTTACTGTTTCAGCTAAACCTTAAGCACTAATCGCTAATCACTTAAGTATAAGAGGGAGATTGAACTCTACGCTATCAAATGTGAACGAGTGTGCAAAACCGTATTTGATAGCAAAATTTTCTATAACATCAAAACCGCTTGAATCCACGTTGTCACCTTTTATTTCCACTGCAATCAAAGAATATTTTTCGTTGTTAATTTTCAAAAATTCACCTACTTTTAATCTTACGTTAGTTGTGATTTGAGTAGAGTTGAGGAAAACCTCGTAAGTTGCATTTAGTAGTTTTAGGAAATCATTTATTACTAGTCTAAACTCAGGTATCGACGGGTCATAGTTTTTTATAAATGATGCTTTTGACTTAAGCTTATTTGTACTTATTGCTAGTTCCATTAGGGTAAAAATGTTTGAAATATCACCACCTGTTTTTACAAGGTTCTCTTTTTTTGCACTGTTACTTTTGTAAAGCTTTATACCTATTGTTTCATCATCTTCATAGCCTATGGTTACTGCATAGAATTGATAATTCTGAAAAGTAAGGTTGATATAAGATGTAGAAAAACCGTATGTTGCAGGAGCATACTGCATAGCGATATCAAATATATCTTTAGGTGGAACACGATTTAATAAAAACTGTGCTTCATTGTTTGTATATTTGATTTTACCGCTACTATGAAACGTCATAAACGGATTTAAATCAGCCTCTATCCAATTTTCAAACCAATTTAAATTATCCCCTGCAAAATAGCCCATTTTAACTCTCTACATAAGTTTTTAGGTTTTTACCTACTTTTGGATGTTTTAGCTTTTTGATAGCACTAGATTCTATTTGTCTTACTCTCTCTCTTGTGACGGATAGCTCTTTACCTATCTCTTCTAGTGTTCTATCGCTCTCATCATCCATCAAACCAAATCTCATTCTAATTACCGCTTGTTCTCTTTCGTTTAATTGTCCTAGGATTTGGTCTATTTGATTTTGTAAATCCTCTTTCATAATATTTTCTATTGGAGTAGGTGAGTGTGTATCTGGTACAAAATCCCCAAATCTTCCGTCATCGTCACTTCCTATAGGTGCTTCAAGAGATACAGGCTCTTTTGTGATTTTGATTACTTGTTTTACTTTATCTACAGGTAACCCTATCTCTTTTGCAATATCCTCAACATCAGGCTCTTTACCGTTTTCCTGAAGCCCTTTTCTTATGATTTTGTTTATTCTGTTAATAGTTTCTATCATATGTATAGGTATTCTAATAGTTCTTGCTTGGTCTGCTATAGCTCTACTTATTGCTTGTCTAATCCACCAAGTTGCGTATGTGGAGAATTTATAACCTTTTTTGTACTCAAACTTATCAACAGCTTTCATAAGACCTATGTTACCCTCTTGGATAAGGTCAAGGAACGGTAAACCTCTATTTGTATATCTTTTTGCGATAGATACAACAAGTCTAAGGTTTGATTTAGCCATTCTTGTTTTTGCTTTGTCTGTGATACTTTTACCACGTTTGATTTGTTCCAAAATAGCTTCAAGTTTTTCTGGCTCAAGGTCAAAGCCGTCTTTACTTGCCTCTTTTGTTTGGAAAAGTTTTTTGATTTCCATATAAGTACTAACCATTGTAGCTTCAGGAACCATGGAAGCAATATCTGCTTTTGAAAGATTTACTATGTTTTTTAGTATTTTTTCATGGTTTTTAACAAGAGTATCGTTAAAAAGAGGCAATTTGTACTCAAGTCTTTTTAATTCACTCTCAAATCCGGTGTCGCTTTTTAGTGCGGTTTCCATAGCTTTAACTATTTCACTAATAAGTTTACTTGTAGGTCCAAGGTCTATTAGAGCTTGTTTTAAAGAGTTCTTTTTAAACGCAATATTAAGGTTGTGTTGCATAAGTTCTATTTCATCAGCACCTTCAGGAGCCTCTTTGTTCATAAACTTCATCCACTCTTTTTTTGCTTTTTCAAGAACTTTAAAAGATTCTAGGATAGCTTCTGCACGTTTGTCTAGTTTTTTCTCTTTTTTTTCAGGTTGTTCGCCATCTTCTTCGCTGTATTCTTCATCATCAGCGTCATAATCTTCCTCTTCTTCCTCTTCTTCACCTTCTTCTTCGTCATCGAAAGTTTTGAAAAGCTCTTTTACTTTTCTCTCACGATTCATCAACGGTTCACGGTATTCTAAGATAAAGTCTATAAGATAAGGAACTGAACAAATAGCATCCAATATCGCATCTTCACCTATTTCTATTTGTTTACTTATCTCAACTTCTTCTTCTTTTGATAAAAGGGGAATTTGTCCCATTTCTCTTAGGTACATTCTTACAGGAGAGTCACTTCTACTCCACTCTAAAAACTCTTTATTTTTAAGTAGGTCATACTCGTCATCTTCGGAATTTGCAAGATTCTTTGTTCTTTGTTCCTCTTTTTTCTTTAGTTCGTAAGCATTGAGCATAGACGCTTGTTCTTGAGAGCTTATAAGATTGATATTATAAAGTTGAATCAGGGCAATAAGCTTTTTGATTATTGCAGCAGGTGGAACTTTCGGAAATATTTTGATTAATGTTTCATAAGTTAGTACGCTATCTTTGTACTCTTTTGCCAGTGTGTCTATAGTTTTGTTTATATCTTTGGACATTACAGACCTTTATAAGTGTTAAATTTTAAGTATGGATTATACCCAAATTTTCTTTAAAAATCGGTCACTTAAAGAGATTTTTTTATAAATTTAGATAAAATACAAAAAAATTTCAATAATAGGTTAGTACATTATGGATAAAATCAACGGAAAAGTATGGAATTTTGGCGACAATATAGATACGGACTTAATAATAGCCGCTAGGTATTTAAATAGTTCAGATCCGGCTCATCTGGCAAAATTTGTTATGGAAGATGCAGATCCTAGCTTTGCAAAGAAAGTTCAAGTAGGTGATGTTATAGTTGCAGGTGAAAACTTCGGTTGCGGAAGTAGTCGTGAGCATGCTCCTATAGCACTGAAAGCTGCCGGTGTAGGTGCGGTAGTTGCTCCATCATTTGCTAGAATTTTTTATAGAAATGCTTTCAATATGGGGCTTCCTATATTTGAACTTAAAGAAGCGAATGAAATAAAAGAGGGTGAGCAAATAGAGATAGATTTTGATGCCGGAGAGATAAAAAATCTTACAACTAATAAAACTTATAAATTTACACCAATCCCACCTTTTATGCAAGAGTTGATAAGTGCGGGTGGTTTGATGAATTATGCTAAAAATGAGGTTAAATAAATGAAATCATATAAAATATCTATAATAAAAGGTGACGGAATAGGTCCTGAGATAGTTGATGAGGCTATGAAAGTTTTAGACCGTGTTGCTTATAAATGCGGTTTTAGTTTGGAATATAGTGAGTATTTAATGGGTGGAATAGCCGTTGATATGACTGGTGTTCCTCTTCCTCAAGAGACTATTGACGGTGTACTAAATAGTGATGCTTGTTTATTCGGTGCTATAGGTGGAGCAAAATGGGATAGTTTACCAAGAGAACTTAGACCTGAGAGTGGATTACTTAAATTTAGAAAAGAGATGGGTGTATTTGCCAACCTAAGACCTGCACTTGTGTATGACGAGCTTGTAAATGCAAGTAGTCTAAAGCCTGAAGTGGTAAAAGGTGTTGATTTGATGGTTGTTAGAGAGCTAATAGGCGGTATATATTTCGGTGAGCCTAGAGGTAAAGATGATTTCAAAGGGTGGAATACAATGGTATATTCCGTTCCTGAAATTGAGAGAATCGCTCATGTTGCTTTTAAATTGGCACAAAAAAGAAGAAAAAAAGTGTGTTCAGTGGATAAAGCAAATGTTTTAGATGTAAGCCAACTTTGGAGAGATACCGTTACAAAAATAGCAGTAGAATATCCTGATGTTGAGTTATCACATATGTATGTTGATAATGCTGCAATGCAATTAATAGCAAATCCAAGACAATTTGACGTAATATTGACTGGAAATATTTTCGGTGATATTTTGAGTGATGAGGCTAGTATGTTAAGCGGTTCTATCGGATTATTGCCTTCTGCATCTACAGGTGAGAAAACAGCCGTATATGAGCCTATTCACGGTAGTGCGCCTGATATTGCGGGGCAAGGTATAGCAAATCCAATAGCAACTATTAGTAGTGCATCTATGATGCTAAGATTTTCATTAGGTGAAATTGAAGCAGCTGATATGATAGACAGTGCTATTAAAAAAGCTTTGGCAGATGGATACAGAACAAAAGATTTAGCCTCATTTGATGCAAAAGAGGTTGTTACAACTTCAGAAATGGGTGATATAATAGCTAACTATATAGGTTAAACTACATAAAAAAAGCGAAGCCGTGTTGA
>DISL01000119.1 GCA_002421845.1 Epsilonproteobacteria bacterium UBA6211
CTTGAGTTCTAAGTTTATCAGCAATCGCCAAACCAGAAGCATCATCTGACGCTTTATTTATTCTAAGACCTGAACTAAGTTTTTCTAAAGAGTTTTTTAGATTAGCATTAGTTATATTAGCACTCTCTTGAGCATTTAGTGAGCTCACGTTTGTATTAATTCTCATCCTCAATCCTTTGTATTGATTTATTTAACTATGAGAATTATGACACAACATTTCTTAATGTTAGCTTAAATACTACAAAGTTGTTTTAATTTATTTCACTCATTACAAATTAAAAAATTGTACCTAAAACTAGCGTCTATTTTTAAATACAATATAGTTGTTTAAATGGATTTTTTATCTTAAAAGATACGTGAGTATGGTGGCTGTAACAGGACTTGAACCTGTGACCACTACCATGTCAAGGTAGTGCTCTACCAACTGAGCTATACAACCAACTGTGGAAGTTTAGCTTTTTTTTCTTTAATAATTGCTAAAAGTTAGGATTAAATCCGAAGTCCATACCACCGCCAAAACTCATACTAGCAAAATTTGGATCCATATAACCGTACGTAGCACTCATATTTCTAAGAGCTTGTATATCGTTTTTAGGGTCAAGATGTTCAGGACACACCAAAGCACAATTACCACACAAAGTACAATCCCAAATACCGTTTGTTTGTATCAAATCTATATGCTCTTTTTGGTTTGATTCTTTTATATCGTTTGCATATCTAAATACCCTACTCAATATATATGGACCGGCAAACTCTTTATTTACGGCGAATACCGGACACGAACTATAACAACTTTGACATAAAATACAATTACTTTGAATATCTATCTTTTTTGCATCTTTATTGGTTGCTGTTTTTTGGGAGTTTTCTATGATTGTAGTTTTGTATTTTTGGATATTTTGCTCTATTTTATCTTTACTTACTACCAAATCCTTTATCACTTCCACATTTTTGAGAGGTTCTATTTTTTGATTATCTTGTAAAAACGTTTTACATGCTAAGACCTCTTTGCCGTCAACCGTACAAGCACAACTTCCGCATACTCCGCTACGACACCCTTGATTAAAGCTAAGAGTTCTATCCATATTTATTTTGATGTATCTTAAAGCTTCCAAAACCGTATATTTACCGTCAGGTATCTCAAATAGTTGCTCTTTAGCTCTTTGTATGGTTGTTTTCATTTTACTTCTCCAAAATCTACCGCCAATATCCCATCAACCCTAGAGGCAATTGAAATCTTCTCAAAGGAGTCGTGACTTTGCGGATAATCAATCCTAAAATGGCTACCTCTACTTTCACACCTACTAACGGCACTGACTACCACTATTTCACTAAGTTCTAGCATATTCCCAAACTCGATAAACTCTACCAAATTTGTATTATAGATTCTCCCTTTGTCGCTAATACCCATAAATGAAAACTCTTTTTGCCATTGTCTTATTTGGGACAATACCGCTTTCATATTCAAATCAGTCCTAAACAACCCTATATTTTTATAAAAAATCTTACCCATAAAGTTTCTTTTCTCATAAAAATCTATCTGATTAGAAAACTCAAATACTCCGTTTATAAATGCACTATCACTTAAAAACTGTTTTGTAGGTGAATGGATAGACGAGTTGTTTTTAGTTGCCTCTTTTACGCTAGTTTCCCCCGCAACCCTTCCAAAAACAACACCTTCCAAAAGTGAATTACCACCTAGTCTATTTGCACCGTGAACCAAAGCATCTGCACACTCTCCACAAGCAAAAAGATTTTTGATATTCGTTCTACACTCTTCATCTATTTTGATACCGCCCATACTATAATGAGCCGCAGGATTTATAGGTATAGGCTCTTTTGTAATATCAATACCGGCAAAGTTACTAGCTATGGCTACCTCTTGCGGTAAAAGTTCATTTATTTTTTGACTCCCAAGATGTCTTACGTCAAGATATACATTACCCTCTTTTAGTTTTTCAAACACCGCACGGGCTACCACATCTCTACTTTGGAGTTCATCTACAAATCTCTCCCCTTTGGCATCTAGCAAATATCCACCCTCAGCCCTTGCACTTTCACTAAGAAGTATATTTTTATCTTTTAATGCCGTAGGATGAAACTGTACAAACTCCATATTACTTAGTCTTGCCCCAGCTCTAAAAGCTGCTGCTATTCCATCACCCGTCACCGCATAAGAATTGGTAGTAAACCCTTCAAAAAGTCCGCTATATCCACCTGTAGCCAAAACGGTACTTTTTGCTAAGACCTCTTTTACGGTAGTAGTTTTTATATCTAGCAAAGTTACACCGTAACAACATCTATCCTCTACAATCATATTCAAAAGCATATACTCACTCAAAAATTCTACACCCAAGCTCACAGCTTTGTCATATAATGTATGTACTATTTTAAGTCCGGTATAATCACTCGCATAACAAGCTCTTTTCTTGCTGCTTCCGCCAAGCCTTCTTTGGGCAAAACTACCCTCTTCTAGCTTACTAAAAACTACCCCCATATTATCAAGCCATGACAATGAATCCAAAGAGAGTTTACAAAGCTTTTCTATATGCTCCTTTTTCCCTAGCCCTTGAGAAGATTTCAAAGTATCTTTTATATGTAGTTCTATATCATCTTCACTATCTATGGCAAAGTTTATACCGCCTTGTGCTTGTGAACTTCCACATGCAGTAACGGCCGTCTTTGACACTACCAAAACATTCGCACCGTTTGCTTTAGCCTCTATAGCAGCACTAAGACCTGCTATACCGCTACCTATTATTAATACATCGTACATCATTTTTCCCAAAAATCTTTTAACGGTTGCTCTTTTGAAGTCGGTGCTTCAATCTCGACATCATCTATATCTTCGTCTTCGTAGTCTTCTACTTCTTCATCATCAAATTCATCAAGACTCTTTATCTCTTTTTCTTCTTCCTCAAAGTCCATATCATCAAGTGCCTTAAGGGTTTTTAAAAGCTCTGCTTCCTCATCTTCTTGCACGGATATATTTTCAACTTCTACTTTAGTAACAACCTTTGGAACTTGACAAACAACCTCTTTTTTAGGTGACTCTATTTGCACCTTTTGTTCCTCCGGCACTCGCTTTTGAGAGTTTATCGGTTCACCTTTTTTAAGTGATATATACTCCTTCATCATCTCTTCATACATATCAAAATCAAGCATAATAAAAGACGGCTTACCGTCTCTAAGTATGATTGCCTTATTAATCTCACCGTTTCCGACCTTATCAAAAATCATCTTGCTTTTTCTTATCAAGTCGGTTGACGAGAACATCTCTTTAGACGAGTAAAGTAAATAATCCATAAACTCTCCTTATATCTTTTGATTTAGAAACATACTATATTTTGTATTATAACACAAATTCTTTAATATTGTTAAAAATAGCATCAACCAATCTTTTCCTTGATTCTATACTAGCCCAACCTATATGAGGCGTTATCAGTAATTGATTCTTATTTTGTATATTAAGTAGTGGATGATTTTGTATCATAGGTTCACTTTCAAGTACATCTAGTCCGAAATATAACTCTTTTTCATCTATTAGCTTTGCCGTATCTATTTCGTTGATTATACCGCCTCTACCCATATTTATGACTATTGCACCGTTTTTTAGCAAACTCATATTTGTATAATTAAGCAGATTTCTAGTTGTATCGTTGAGCGGTGAATGGATTGATATGATATCGCTTATTTTTAACAACTCTTCTAGTTCTAACATATTGTAGTTTGTATTATGATTTGTACCAGAGGTAGAATAATAGCTCACTTCACAGCCAAAAGCTTGAGCAATATTAGCAACCTTTTGACCTATCTCACCAAGCCCTACGATACCCCACTTTTTGCCTTGTAGTTCGTAAAAAGGTACGTCAAGATTTGCAAATATCTCACTTTCGCACCATTTACCGCTTTTTGTATAGTTTGAATAATACTCTAGCTTTTGTACAAAATATAAAGCCATCGAAAATGTAAGTTGAACAACCGAAGGGGTTGAATACCCTTTGACGTTTTTAACAACTATATTTTTTGATTTGGCATACTCTAAATCTATATTATTCATACCGGTTGCTGCAACACATATAAGTTTTAAGTCTGTGCTATCCATGATTTTAGAGTCTATTACCACTTTATTGGTAATAACCACATCTGCATCTTTTAGTCTTTGTGCAGTTTGGTCATATTTGGTAGTTCCATATACCTCAACTTCACCGAAACTCTTAAACTCATCTATATTTATATCGCACCCTAAAGTATCAAAATCTACAAATACAATCTTCATTACATACTCCAATATGTTTTATAATACATATTGTAACATAAAAGCTTTAATTTAAATCTATCGTTTCGCTAATCACACCTGAATTTTCTATTTTTTCACACACTTTTCCGGCACTTTTATTGACTGTTACTTTGACAGTTTGGTTTACTATCTCCATAGTAACGCAATCTTTATCATTTTCTTTAAATAACACTTTTTTATCTTCTATCGACCATGTTTTTGAATTGAGAGAAACTACATCCGATATTTTATCTATCTTTTGATTTACCATATAGTAGCTTTGTAGATTTGATTTTAGGGTATAAATATCTTGTTTTATTGCATTTGCTTTTGCATCACTACTTATTGAGCCTAATTTTGGCATGGCAACCATTGCAATTATACCTATTATCACAACGACAAAAATGATTTCAAGTACGCTAAAAGCTTTTTTCATTAGAACCCCTTAAGTATAATAAATATATTTATTATGTTATCTAGTTGGGGCTTAATTTTTTATTTAGCCGAGAAAATATCCTCAGCCCATTGAGTAATAGTACCACGGAGAACTTTTTTGAGTTTAATTGCAAAAATATTTACAAGTTCTTGTTTTTTCCTTGTGGATTTAAGAAGCGTAGTAAGTGCATTTGTGTATTTATTTACATAAAAATTGTCTATTTGTAGATTACTTCCAAGAACGATAACCTTACAGCTATTATCAATACGTGACAAAACCATTTGCATTGTCTTATTTGACATATTTTGTGCTTCATCAACTATAATAAAAGAGTTACTTAGAGTTCTACCTCTCATCTCCCCTACCCACATGGTTTCTATACCGTAAGCTTTTATTAGCATATCCACCCTAGCTGTTATTTCACTCTCTTCAAGCTCTTCATAAAAAGGCTTTGCACTCTTTTTCTTTTTGTGTTCACTTCTTACGATATAATTCAAACTATCCATCAAAGGGTGATTATATATCCTAAACTTCTCTTCAAGCCCAGGTAAATATCCCACATCTTCACCTTTGTCAAGAGATTCTATGGAGTTTCTTATATAAATGATTTTTTGGAACTCTTTTTTCTTTACAAGTTTAAGTGCTGCACTAAGGGCAAGTAATGTTTTACCGCTCCCTGCTATTGCTTCTATTATAAGTACGTTATAAAATTGATTTAGTAAAGCGTGAGAGAAAAACAACTGTTCTTTATTAAGGGGAACAATAACCTGCTCACGTAAATCATCTTCATCAAGGACAACAATTCTCTCATTGGCAATACTTGCCAATATCATCTGATCTGAGTATTTTACTTTGAAACAATAGCAAAAATTATAAGGTTTATATTCAACATCAAAATCATATATTGAGGCATTTGATAAAAACTCTATATTCTCAAAGTCAATCTCAACTGTTTTCACAAACTCCAAGTCAAATTCACTTTTATCGTTCCCTAGCAAAGATTTAGCTTCAATATCAAGAGAAATAGCTCTTATCCTTGCCATAACATCCATACTAAGGAAAATCACGTCTTTTGGATAATATTGCTTTGAAAACTCACTAAGTTCCAAAATCTTTCTATCATTGTATATATTCAAAGCTATATTTTTTGATTCACTTGCATAATGCTCTTTTGAGATTATGTCTATAAGTGCTTCCGTTTGACCGTCTTTTATAAATACCCTTACTATTTTTACGTCATTGATTAGCTTGGTATTTATAATCTCACACCCTTCAAGAAGTCTTGCAAACTCTCTAGCTTGGAAGTTTATCTCTTCAAAACCGCTTTTTTTGCTATCTATCTCATCCAAAACAGTTTCGGGAAGTATTATAAGGTTTGAAGAGTTTTGGGAGATTTTGAGTATATTTTTTGCATCGCTTAAGATGATATTCGTATCTAGTACAAAGTATTTTTCAAAGTTATCCATAGTTTTCATCAAAACGGCTTTACAACTACAAAAATTACTATAAAGATAGCTAGTATGGTAGGAACTTCATTGTAAGCTCTAAAAAACTGACCGCTTTTTTGACAAATATCCGCTTCAAGTTGTTTTCTATAAAAATCCAAACTATAAGAGTATGCTATAAGCAAAATCACAACCGTTATCTTTGCGTGCATCCAACCTCCACCGCTTAGTATTGATGGATTTAAAAGAAGCATACTAATACCGCTTAGTACTGTTGCCCACATTGCAGGTACACCTATATATTTATATAGCTTATATTCTTGAATCTTTGCAACTTCCACAAACTCTTTTTTATCTTTATGCTCACTATGATAAACAAAAAGCCTAGGTAGATAAAAAAGCATCGCCATCCACGATATAAATGATAATACGTGAAATGCCAGTATCCAAGTGTAATATTCCATAAAAATCCCCTTTTATGAGGTAAAAGGTAAAAAGTAAAAGGTAAAAACTACCGACTACACTCTACAAACTACCCACTGTTTTAATTTTCTCATTCCACTCCCTAAGAGTCCTTTCAAATCCTATATCTTTAGATTCATAAAGTCTTAGTTCACGTGTAAGATATTTTTGTTTTACCCATCCGCCAAAATCGTGTGGATAAAGATACCCTACATTATCTTGCTTGATATTCTTTGGAATGTCTAGTAAAGTTCCTTGCTTAATTATATCAAGAGTTTTATTAATAGCCAAATAAGAACTATTGGATTTTGGAGATGATGCAAGATAAACAACACATTGAGAAAGTATAATTCTAGCTTCCGGATAGCCTATCTCTTTTACTGCCGTTAGTGTACTTGTTGCAATATTTAACGCATTTGGATTTGCATTTCCTATATCTTCACTTGCGAATATCACCAAACGTCTAGCTATAAAAGATGCCTCTTCCGCCCCTGCTATCAAAAGCCCTAGATAATACATAGAGGCATCTATATCGCTTCCTCTCATCGACTTTATCAAAGCACTTGTTATATCATAATGACTATCTTTTGAACTACTGCCGTACCCTTGCGGTACGTTTCTAAGCTCTTTTAAATCTTCTAGTTTTATCTCACCTCTTGCACTAAAGGCAAAATCAATAAGGTTAAGGATAGTTCTACCATCACCTGCAGATACTCTTATAACGAACTCTTTTGCTTCATCATCTATAGTAGTTTCTAAAGCTTTTATAGCCCTTTGTACTAATATTTCAGATTCTTTATAGTTTAATGCTTTAAACTCAAATAAAAACGACCTAGACCTAAAAGCATTCGTAAGGGTATAAAAAGGGTTTTCAGTACTAGCCCCAATCAAAATAAAATCATAATTCTCCATAAAAGGGAGCAATACTTCTTGTTGATTTTTGCTTAATCTATGTATCTCATCTATAAAAACCAATGGCTTTTCAAAGCTATTTTTGTACCGTTTTAGAATATCTCTAAATTCATCTATTTTGATTGTCGTAGCATTTAAATAATAGTAAGGCATATCAGAATTTTTTGCTATAAGTTTAGCTAAGGTAGTTTTTCCGCTTCCAGGTTTACCGAAAAAAATGAGATGGGGTATCTC
This sequence comes from Epsilonproteobacteria bacterium UBA6211, assembly GCA_002421845.1. Classification (GTDB taxonomy): domain Bacteria; phylum Campylobacterota; class Campylobacteria; order Campylobacterales; family Arcobacteraceae; genus UBA6211. The sequence continues at coordinate 7,769 of DISL01000119.1, forward strand.
TTTTTTTTCTATTAGTTTATAAAGTGGACTCGTATTATTTAATATATGAGTTTGCCCTATAAACTCTGATATATTATTCGGCTTCAGTAAGGTTGCTAGTCTTTGCATTATCTTTTAAAAATACTCTTAGATTTTTGTATTCATCTTTTTTTAGGTATCTTGTTTTTCCCGTCGGTAAGTTATTCAAAGATATACCGCCAAACTCTACCCTTTTCAAATCCACCACATCGCTATTAAAAGCTCCGAAGAATCTTCTAAGCTCCCTATTCTTACCTTCACTTATCACAACTTTTAGTTTTGAAAAGCTTTTATCGTTTTTTTGTATTTGATAGGCATTAAAAGGGGCAAAAGTCATAGATGTAATATCACTATTTTTATGTGCACCTTTTGTGGCATCATCTATAGTAGTACCCTCTTCCATCGCTTTTATCATTGAAGGGGTTACATACCCTTTTATTTTGAGTTTATAGACCCTTTCTAAGTTTGAGTGCATCAAAGCATTTACCACATCAACATTATCACTCAGAAGCAAAACTCCCTCACTGGCAAAGTCTAGTCTTCCTATAGGTAAAAAGTGCTTAAATTTAGCTCCTAGGGAGTCATATATGGTTTTTCTACCTTGTGGGTCACTTTTTGTTACAAGCTCCCCTTTTGGCTTATTATACACTATCACGGTGTACATTTTATTTTCTTCAAACTTTACAAGCTTTCCGTTTACTTCAACTCTATCTTCCGTAGTTACCTTTTGACTTAAATCAGTCACGACATTACCGTTTATGGAAACTTTACCTTCAGATATAAGAGTATCAGCCTCACGTCTTGAATATTTTGAATTGTGAGAAATAAACTTATTTAGTCTTATATCTTCAGAAACTACCTTTTTTGTATCGTCAAATCTTTTTTTCTGAGGAGCTTTTTTTACAGGCTTTTTCTCAACTTTTTTATATTTTTGCAGATTTTTTTCAAACTCTGCTTTTCTTTCTTTATAATTTTTCACTTTGTATTCCAGCTTCTATTAAGTCGTGTATATGCAATACACCCTCTAATGTGTCATTTTCATCCACTACTAATAGTAGTTGAATCTTATGACTTTCTATGATGGCTAACGCATCACTTGCCAAGATATTCTTATCTTTTATTGTTTTTGGATTTTTTGTTGCTATTGATATTACACTGTGACTCAAATCAAAGTCATCATTCATCAAAGCACGTCTTAAATCCCCGTCACTTACTACTCCGTAAACCTTACCCTCTTCGGCAATTATTACGTTCCCTATTCTTCCTTCGCTAATTTTAATTATAGCATCTTTTATGGATGTTTCACGTGAAACAATCGGTAAATTTTGTTTTCTTAAAAGGTTTTCTACCTTTACAAAAAGTTTCTTACCTAGACTTCCCCCTGGGTGAAAAGATGCAAAGTCCTCTTTTTTGAAATCTCTTTTTTTCATCAAAGCAACAGCCAAAGCATCACCTAATGCCATAGTCAATGTGGTAGATGATGTAGGAGCAGCATTTAGAGGACAAGCCTCTTTATCAACTTTCACAGATAAAAAAACATCACTAAATTGCCCCAATGTAGAGTTGGTATCTTTTGCCATTGCAATAAGAGGAATATCAAATCTTTTTAGGTGAGGAAGAATATTAATAAGCTCTTCACTCTCTCCGCTATAGCTTATGGCTAGTACGGAGTCCCCTTTACTTATCATTCCAAGGTCACCGTGCATAGCCTCAGTAGGGTGTAGGAAAAAAGAACTAGTTCCTGTACTAGCAAAAGTAGCTGCTATCTTAGCTCCGACTAAACCTGACTTACCGACACCTGTGATAATAAGCTTCCCTTTCGTATTGTAAATAAGTTCAATAGCCCTATCAAACTCTTCACCAATACTTTTTGAAGCCACTACTAATTGCTGTGCCTCAAGTTCTAAAACTTCTCTTGCAATATCAGAATACTTCATATCTTCTTCCTTTCCTCACTACTCACTGCCACCTACTTATTGTACAAAAAGAGTAGGTACTATCATAGGGTATTTTTTGAACTTTCTTATACAATGTTTTCTAACTACTTTTCTAATCTCTTCTTCCAGTATTCTATTGTTTTGTAAAATACCTGGTTTTACGTTTGTAAGAAAAGATGACAATAATTCCTCAATTTCATCAGAGAATTTTCTATCCTCTTTATCAGATACTAAACCAAAAGACATAACTCTAGGCTTATCAACTATTTTTCTATCATTTTCGTTAATTTGTGCTACTATCATAATAACACCTTCATTTGCCATAGTTTGTCTATCAAGTACTATATCATCAGAGATTTTATGATTTAACTGATTATCAACATAAACCTTACCTGTTTTAACTGATTTTACTTTTTTGATATATTTTGGTGTTACTTCTACTTGCTCACCGTCACTTAGTACATATACGTTTCTCTCTAAAACGCCACAATCTATACCTGTTTGTCTATGTTTTAATACGTGATTATATTCACCGTGAATAGGCATAAAGAATTTTGGTTTTACAAGTCTAAGCATTAGCTTTTGTTCTTCTTGTGCTGCGTGTCCACTTACGTGTATTTCGCTAAAATCTTGATATGCTACGGCAGCCCCTGCTTTTAAAAGATGGTTGATAATCTCACTTACGCTTCCTTCATTACCTGGAATTGCTTTTGCAGATAGTATTATTTGATCACCCTCTTTTATCTTAATATGTCTATGTTCGTGTATAGCCATTCTATAAAGAGCACTCATAGACTCCCCTTGACTCCCAGTAGTAACAATCAAGAGTTCTTTATCTTCATACTTATGAACTTCGTGGGCATCGACAAATTTATCTTTAGGAAACTTGATATATCCAAGGCTCATACAAAGCTCGATATTTTTCTCCATAGATCTACCGATAACACATATTTTTCTATCATATTTTAGTCCATGTTCTATAGCTTGTGCAACCCTATGAATATTTGAGCTAAATGTTGACATGATAACTCTACCCTTTGCTTTTGAGAAAATATTATCAAAAGTCGGTCCTACAGTCTTTTCACTTTTTGTAAATCCTGGAGAATGAGAGTTTGTAGAATCGCTAAGTAACAATAATACCCCTTCTTCACCATAATGTGCAAGTCTATGTAAATCCGTAGGATACCCATCAATAGGTGTATGGTCTATTTTGAAGTCCCCTGAGTGGATAATCGTTCCTGCAGCCGTTTTGATAGCAAGAGCAGAAGAGTCTATTATCGAGTGAGTGATGTGCATCCACTCTACCTCAAAATCACCTATTTGAATAGGAACTCTTTTTGTAATGGCACGAAAATAGCTTCTATGATGTTTCATTTTATGCTCATCAAATTTAGAGCCTATCATCTCAAGCGGTAACGGTGTACCATATACAGGAAATTGCATTTCTTTAAAAAGATAAGGCATAGCACCGATGTGGTCTTCATGACCATGTGTAAGAACTATACCTGCTATTTTATTTTTGATTTCTCTTAAGTATGAAAAATCAGGTATCAATATATCTACACCGTGCATTGTTTCATCCGGGAAACTCATCCCAACATCCACGATAATAGCAGATTTTTCCGTCTCAACTACCATCATATTACCACCTATCTCACCCAATCCTCCAAGTGGAGTAATTCTTACTTTTGCATTTGTAGAAAGATTTAATTTATAGTGTGGATTTAATCTATTTTTGTGAGATTTTTCATTGGATTCAAATGATTTTTTCATATCACTAAACCATCCTGAACCCTCTTCATTAGAATCCGTAGATTGTGGATTACCTACTTTATCTTTGTTGAAATTAAAATTCTTGTTTTTTTTGAAATTTGGGTTTTTATATCTTTTTGGTCTTGGATTGTCTTGATTATTCTCGCTAGAATTTTGCTCTACAATCTCTTTATTTTCAGTTTCGTAACTCGTTTCCATTCTTTATCACCTTTTCATATATTTGGCGATACAAGGAAGCGGAAAGTTCGTGTGGACGGATGTCGTCTTTTATATCAAGTTCTTTATATATACTATCAAGCCCTGCTTTTGAAATTACAGCCGTCAAATTTTTTGACAGTTTCTTTCTTGGAGATGCAAAAGCCGCTTTTAAAAAATCCTTAAATCTCTTTTCCAAAGAAACGTCAAGATTTTTCTTGATATAAATCACTGCTGAATCAACTTTCGGTGCAGGGTCAAAAGATTCGGGAGGTACGACTACAACAATTTTAGATTGAGTAGAAATCGTAGTTGTCAAAACTCCTAGAGCAGAAAATTCCCTATCACCAACTTCGGCGATGAATTTATCCGCAACCTCTTTTTGAACCATTACCATTATATTTTCACAGTTAATATCATCAAATGCTTTTAGTATAATATTCGTTGCTATATAATAAGGTAAATTTGCAATCAAGTCATATTTACCTTCACCATAAAGAGTCTTATTTTTTTCCCAAAACTCCAAAACATCACCAAAATTTATGGTAAGTTTAGAGTTTTGTATCTCTTTATCAAACTTCTCTTTAAGTAACCCTATTAAGTCAGCATCTACTTCATAGGCAATCACTTCCTTGTACTTGACTAATTCTTTAGTCAAATCACCTAAGCCAGGCCCAATCTCAACGACTTTATTATCGTTCTTGGGCATCGCTTCGATGATCTTTTGTAAAACCGTATTGTCTTTTAGAAAGTTCTGTCCGAACTTCTTCTTTGCTATCACTTTTTCCATTATGGGGAAGATTATAGCTGTTTTTAACTTAGTTTTAGATAAAATTTATAAATACACAAATCAACCAAAGGGTTAAAATGTCATATTTTGCAAAAAGAATTATACCTTGTCTTGATGTTAAAGACGGAAGAGTAGTAAAAGGTGTAAACTTTGTAGGTCTTATAGATGCAGGAAATCCCGTAGAAGTAGCCAAAAGGTACAACGAAGAAGGAGCCGATGAAATCACTTTTTTGGATATAACCGCAAGTCATGAAAATCGTGATACTATTGTAGATGTAGTAAAAGAGGTAGCTAAAGAGGTTTTTATACCGTTAACCGTTGGTGGGGGGATAAGAACACTAGAAGATATTTATAGACTTTTAAATGTAGGTTGCGACAAAATAAGTATCAATTCATCTGCTATCAAAAACCCTGATTTTATAAACGAAGGGGCAAAAAGATTCGGAAGTCAATGTATAGTAGTAGCTATAGACGTCAAAAAGGTTGCACCGAATAAATACAATGTTTTTATAAACGGTGGGCGACAAGATACTGGACTTGATGCACTTGAATGGGCGAAAGAGGCTTATGATAGAGGTGCCGGAGAGATACTACTTACATCTATGGACGCAGACGGTACAAAAGCCGGTTTTGAACTAAATATCACGAAACAAATCTCATCTTTAGTTGATATTCCGGTAATCGCAAGTGGTGGAGCAGGAACTATGGAACATATAAAAGATGCTTTTTTAAACGGTGCAGAAGCTGCTCTTGCTGCTTCTATATTTCACTTTAAAGAGATAGATATTATGGATTTGAAAAAATATTTATCTCAAAACAATATCCCTGTGAGGCTATAAATGATAATAAGTGCAGGACGCCAAGAAACATTCCCGTTTGCTACGCCGGTAGGTGTAGGTCTTATAGAGAGTGCAATAAACGTAACAAGAATTGCCCTTTTTGATAAACCTGATTTTTTGGTTTTTATAGGGAGTGCAGGAAGCTACGGAAAGTATAAAGTATTTGATGTGGTTGAGTCTGTAACTGCATCAAATATAGAACTTAGTCTTTGGAGAAACGACTCATATACTCCCATAGACAATGTACTCAAAATAGACAATATAAAGGTTGAATCAAGTGTTATAGTTAATTCATCAAACTATATATCTACAAATCAAGAACTTTGTTCAAACTTTATCAAAAATGGTATAGACATCGAGAATATGGAATTTTACTCTGTATTACAAGTTGCTAAAGAATTTAATATTCCTTGTATGGGGATATTTGTTGTAACTAACTATTGCAATGAATTTGCACATAAAGACTTTATGGCAAATCATCGTGAAGCAATGGATAAATTGATACAATATTTAATAGACAAGAAACTATTACTTGAAAAGCCCTAAATGGTTCAAAGCACATCATTTATGGTTCCGAGCCTACAGATAATAAGCAGTTATTATCTGTTAAACGGCTCTCATGTTTCACGTGAAACAATGTAAATTTTGAATGTTGAATTTTTAATTTTGAATTGGAGCAAATGGATTTTACTCAGTAACTTAGTTTCTTAGTCACTTAGTAGCTTCTTAAAAAAGGAAATAAATGCAAGAAAGTTTAAAAACTTTATATGATTACACTCTTGATGAATTAAAGCAAATCATATCACCCTCTTTTAGAGCAAAGCAAATATATAACTGGATATACAAAAAATATATTCAAGATTTTGAACAGATGTCAAACCTACCCAAAGAGATGATTAAATCACTAAAAGAAAACTATACTTTGGATTTGGCGAATATCAAAGCATCTGAAACAAGTATAGACGGAAGTATCAAATATCTTTTTGAATTTGCAGACGGTCATAGTGTAGAGTCTGTATTTCTTTTGATGAAAGATAAACAATACGATGAAGAAGGTAATGTAATCAAAGGGGAGAAATATACCTTTTGTATATCTACTCAAGTGGGATGTAAAGTAGGATGTAGCTTTTGTCTTACTGCCAAAGGGGGATTTGTAAGAAACCTTAGTGCGGCTGAAATAGTATATCAAGTCTTGATGCTAAAGAAGCTAAACAATATAGAAGAGAATAAAGCGGTAAATATAGTATATATGGGTATGGGTGAGCCACTTGATAACTTTGACAACCTTATAAAAGCTATCAAGATAATATCAGAGCTTGACGGTCTTGCAATAAGCACAAAAAGACAAACCATATCCACAAGCGGTATAAGCTCAAAAATAGAAAAACTAGGTAAAGAGGATTTGGGTGTACAACTTGCTATCTCACTCCATGCCGTAGATGATGACCTAAGAACAGAACTAATACCTATGAATAAAGCATACAATATAGAATCTATAATAAATGCGGTAAGAGGTTTCCCTGTAGATACAAGAAAAAGGGTTATGTTTGAATATCTAGTAATAAAAGATAAAAACGATGATTTAACTAGTGCCAAAAAACTAGTGAAACTACTCAATGGAATAAAGGCAAAAGTAAACCTTATATACTTCAATCCTTATCCTAATTCACCTTATCAAAGACCTTCTAAGGAAAATATGGTAAAATTCCAAGATTATTTGATTTCCAAAGGGCTTTTATGCACCATTAGAGAATCAAAAGGGCTTGATATAAGTGCTGCATGCGGACAACTTAAAGAAAAAGATAAAGGGAACTAACATGGGTTTTGAAGATATATTTTTGATTGTTTTTTTGGTAGTGGTAGTGGTTGTATCGGCTGTAGGGTTTTATCTGCACAACAAAAACGAGGAGAAAAAATAAATGGCAATAACAAGATTTGCACCGAGTCCGACAGGTTATTTACATATAGGTGGGCTTAGAACTGCTTTATATAACTACCTATGGGCAAGAAAAACAGGCGGTAAATTTCGTCTTAGAATAGAAGATACCGATATGGCTAGAAACTCTGAAGATGCTCTAAAAGCTATCTTAGAAGCATTTGAATGGGTTGGACTAGAATATGATGACACGGTAGAATACCAATCAAAAAGAATGGATATGTACAAAGGCTATATTAAAAAACTTCTTGATGAGGGTAAAGCTTATTATTGTTATATGACAAAAGAGGAGCTAGATGTCTTAAGAGAATCTCAAACGGCAGCAGGGCAAACTCCTAGATATGACGGAAGATATAGAGATTTCACCGGTACTCCTCCAGCAGGTGTTGAGCCTGTAGTAAGGATAAAAGCACCTAAAGAGGGTCAAATATGTTTTATAGACGGTGTCAAATCGGAGATGGTTTTTAGCTGTGACCAAGTGGATGATTTTATCATAGCAAGAAGTGACGGAACTCCTATATATAATTTTGTTGTTGTTATTGATGATGCTTTGATGGGGATTACCGAAGTTCTTAGAGGTGATGACCACCTTACAAATACCGCAAAACAAATCGTAATATACGAAGCACTTGGGTTTAATGTACCGAAATTTTACCATATCCCTATGATAAACAACCCTGAAGGTAAAAAACTATCGAAAAGAGACGGTGCTACCGATGTAATGGAATATAAAAATCTAGGATATTTACCTGAAGCACTTTTGAACTTCCTTGTAAGACTTGGATGGAGTCACGGAGATCAAGAGATATTTAGTATGGAAGAGATGCTTAACCTTTTTGATCCAAACAATATCAATAAATCAGCTTCAAGTTATAATGCAGAAAAACTTTTATGGCTAAATGCTCACTATATCAAAAACAAACCAAATAGTGAACTTGCTCAAATTTTGAACTTTTACGGGTGTGAGATACACGGACATGATAAAGTAGAGATGCTACTTGATTTGTGTAAAGAAAGAGCCGGGACTATGCTAGAACTCAAAAACTCTATAGAGCTTATAGTAAATACTCCATCAAGCTATGATGAAGCCGGAGTAAAGAAATTTATCACGGATGATATACTTAATATCCTTGATATTTATGCAAAAATGATTATGGATTATCAAGGTGACTTACATCTTGCATGTGATTATGAAGCTATTACAAAGCCGTTTATTGCTCAATACGGGCTTAAAATGCCTCAACTGTTCCAACCTATAAGACTAGCTCTTACAGGAAGCACACAAGCCCCTTCAGTGTATGATATTATGGCAATACTCGGGAAAAATGAAGTACTAAAAAGAATCTATACTGCAATAGAGAAGAAATTTAGTTAAATTGAGTATGTGGATGAAGTTTTTATTGTATCTTAGTTTGGTGTTTATTCTAACGGGATGTTCTATGAAAATACCGAGCATAGATGGTGATAGAAACTCTTCCTATTATCAAAATGAAACAAAGATTGTAAATACACTCAATTCACATATCAACAAAACTACAGGCAAAGACTGCTCCGATTTCGTATCAATAGTAAATCAAGAACTTAACAATATATATTTTGATGAAAAAGAGCTAAATTTCAAAGTAACAACTACCAAATCAGAAGCTATCTACAACCTATACGAAAAACAAGGCAAAATATCAACTCAAGATTTACCTAGTATCGGCGATTTGATATTTTTTAGAGATACGGTAAAAGCATCAAAAAAATCAAATTCCCAAATAACCCACATAGGAATAGTACAAAACATAAATAATGACAATACTATCATATTTGTACACCAACTAAACGGCAAAGTAACTCAAGGGTATGTAAACTTGGATAATATGGATAGCCACAATATAGATGGCAAAATAGTAAATAGCTTTATCGTAAGATGCCCTACAAAAAGCACCCCAAACCATAAATGCCTAAGTTCTAAGTTTTTGGCAGGGTATGGAAGTGTTAAGTAATTGTTATAATTTATATATTTAGTAATCTGCATTTTCAATCATATCACTATACATTTGTTCAGCATTGATAAACTCTTGAAAGTTCTTGATATCACCAAGATATGGAGACACTTTATTAAAAAAATCGTCTGAAAACGATAACGACAATCCACTTTCTGCATATTTCCATGCAAATTGGGAAGATTCATATTCAAGCCAATTATCTATCTTATCAAATTGCTCACATATCTCTTCATATTTAATCTCATCTGTAGGCACAAAATTAAAGTGTGGACTATCTTTAAATTTTGATAAGTTCGCAGGTATCATACCAGCATTATCAAGTTGAAAATAAAATGGTTCACCATTTTTACTGAACATACCATGAGAAAATGTATTTCTATATTTTTCTTTTATAATATTTATTTCATCGTAAAATAGTTTATTTTCTTGTATATCTAATGGAAATATCATCTTAAATTTTTCAGAAAAATCTTTTTTATAAAAATCATAAATATTAATTGTTCTATCTGTATTAAAAAATAAACAATAAGCTAAAAAATGTTCAAAACGGCTAAAGTAAGCTTCTATCATAGAAAAAGTATTATAAAATCCAGTATTGTTTTTTATCACCATTGTATTGAAAAAGCTTGACATATCATCAATATTAAAGTCAGGTTCTTTTTTGCCATAAATTTTATTTGCTTCTTCCCTGAAATGATAATACATATTTGACAGCATATTGAAATGATTTGAAATTGTTAAATTACCATTCAACATCTGTTTTTTTGCATAATCTTGTAATATTTTTTTCTCAATATAATTGACAGCTTTATTGATTTTCCTAATTATATTTTCATAGTTATCTTTATCCTCAAGATAAAATCTTAATCCAAACTTTTCTAAAGCAACTGCGCATTTTGTATTATCATAAGAAAAATACAAAATCCAATGCATTTTATCGTGTCTGTATCCTAATTTATATTGCATTACTTTATTTAACAAAAAGAATATAAGCTGTGGAATGGGAAGAGATTCTCTTTCAACTTTTATTCTAGTTTCATTTTGATAAATATTTGATTCGTCACTATATGCAAATTCATTTAAAATTTTTTTTATAGTATTAATATGGGTTTCTGATATTTCCATTTTCTTTCTTCATACAATAACTATTATCTTACTCTCCATAATGTGACCACATCCTAGAAATTCTAACTACTTTGTCAGACTCTTTGACTTCATATACAAGTCTATGTTGTATATTGATTCTTCTTGAATACGAACCGCTTAAATTGCCTACTAATCTTTCATAAGGTGGGGGAGTTTGGAATGGATTTTTTCTAATAATCTCAATCAATTCTTTAGCTTTTGTAGCTAAATTAGCACCGACAAGTTTTTTGGCATCTTTTAGTGCTAATTTACTATAAAGTATTTTATATTCTACCATTGAATATCTTCACTAAACTCACTATCATCTGCATTCATTGACTCTTGAATTGAAGAAGCCATATTCGGTATAGAGTTTAAGTATAATGTCTCTTCTATGGCTTTCCAGTCTTCTTCTGAAAGCATAACTACATTGTTTCTTTTCCCTGTAATAAGTATAGGTTCATGAGTTAATGCCGTTTCATCCATTACATTGTAAATATCCGCTCTAACTTGGCTTACAGACATAACTTTTGTCATATATAACCCTTTATATTAATTTGATAAATTATACTTAATATCGTACGCTTTGTCAATACGAATATTAGCATTAAATTAGCTACTTAAAGACTATTTTCAATTATTTGATTAATCTTTGAAATAGTATATCTTTCATATTATCTCAATCAAATAATCGTTTTTCTAAATTATCAAACATCTCATCTTGATTTGTGAGCTTATTGTTTTCTACATCATTCTCACTTTGAAAGATTAATTTTAAGAGATTTTGCAAATCCTCATAACTCTTTATATCTTGACTTAACATTCAAATATCCTTCTTATAGTGTAGATTTGTAATAAATTATTAGATAGCCCCTTCAAGCCTAAGAAGAAACTCTTTTTTTTCTATCCCTGCACCATAGCCGTTTAGTTTGCCGTCATGCCCTATTACCCTATGGCAAGGGACAAGAATATCTATCATATTTTGACCGTTTGCATTTGCTACGGCTCTGTAAGATTTAGGCATATTTATAGCCGCTGCTTGGGTTTTGTAGCTTATGGTTTGTCCGTAAGGGATTTTTAGTAGTTCTTTCCAAACAGATACTTGAAAAGGGGTACCTACAAGCTTAAGCGGTAGTTTGAAATCTTTTCTTTTGCCTTCAAAATACTCTTTTAGTTGTTCACGTAATGTTTCAAAATATGGATTCTCACCTGCTATCACTTCAGCATCAAATACATCTTTTAGTTTTGCGAGATGGGCATCTATATTCAGAGGATGGACAAATGCCAACATACATATACCCTCTTTTATTGCTCCGGCTACCATATCCCCCAGAGGGGTATCGATGATAGCGGTTTGAATGATATTTTTTGTCTCAAATTTTTTATATCTCAACTAAATCTCTTACTAACGGATTTGCCCGTTTCCGTAAACTTTATATTTATATGTTGTAAGGTCATTTATCCCCATAGGTCCACGAGAATGTAGTTTGTTTGTACTTATTCCCACTTCCGCACCAAATCCAAAACATCCACCGTCTGTGAATCTTGTACTTGCATTTGCATATACACAAGCACTATCTACGTTGTTTAAAAAGAACTCTATTGAGCGATAATCTTCACTGATTATTGCATCACTATGTCCGCTTCCGAATTTTGCTATATGAGCCACTGCTTCTTTTATATCGTGTACTACTTTGATAGATAAAATATTTGCCAGATATTCCGTATCATAATCCTCTTCCGTTGCACACTCTATAGGTATCACTTTTCTTGTCCAGTCACACCCACGAAGCTCTGTTTGGTTTTCCATAAATGCCTCATACAAAGCAGGTAAAATAAACGGTGCTATTTGTTTGTGTACTAGCAATGTTTCCATAGAGTTACATACTCCTGGGCGTTGACATTTTGCATTGATAGATATTTCGATAGCCATTTTTGCATTTGCATTTGCATCTATATATGTATGACAAAGCCCTTTGTCGTGTTTTACCACCGGAACGGTAGAGTTTTCGTTTACAAACCTTATAAGCCCCTCTCCGCCCCTTGGGATTACCAAATCCACATATTTATCTTGTCTAATAAGCTCTTTAACGCCCTCTCTTGAACTATCAGGTATCAAAGATATTGCTTGTGTAGGGAGATGATTTTTTGCTAATACTTCTTGCAATACTTTTGCTATGGCATTGTTTGAGTGTTCAGCCTCTTTGCCGCCTTTTAGTACACATACGTTTCCGCTTTTAAAACAAAGTGCAGCCGTATCGCTTGTAACATTAGGACGACTTTCGTAAATAATCCCTATTACACCTATCGGAACGCTTACTTTTTGGATATTTAACCCGTTTGGAGTTACCCATCCATCAAGAACCCTTCCTACAGGCTCTCTAAGACTTGCTATATCACGAACGGACTGTGCCATAGCCTTGACCCTATCTCCGTTCAAAAAAAGCCTATCAAGCATAGATGAGCTTAGATTACCTAGCTTTCCTGCCGATATATCAAGATTATTTTTTGAAACTATATAATCGCAATGAGCCATAAGGGCATCTGCCATATCGTTTAGAACTTTTGTTTTTACATCACCGCTTAGTGTAGCCAAAACAGAACTTGTAGCTTTTGCTTCTTTTAAAAATTGTATCATTTCTTACTCCCATCATTAAGGTACTGAGATGCTGAGGTACTAAGCTAAAAAGAAACTACATACCGCCAACAATAATTTTTACCTTTTCCCTTTTACTTTTTACCTACTTAAAAGGTCTTTCAAACTTTGCTTAGGGTTTTTCCCCTCAATTATAAACTTAACTTCATTTGCTATAGGGGTATAGATATTTTTTTCACTTGATATTTTATATATCGCTTCGGCTGTTTTTACCCCTTCGGCTACTTCACCAAGCTCTTGTATTATCACATCTATATTTTTTCTCTCTGCAAGTCCAAGCCCTACTCTATAGTTTCTACTCATGGTACTACTTGCACTAAGGAACAAATCCCCTGCTCCGCTTAGCCCAAAAAACGTATCGTCTTTTGCACCGAAATATTCACCGAATCTGTGCATCTCCACGAGTCCACGGGATATTAAACTAGCTCTTGCATTATTCCCCAACTTTAGCCCGTCACAAATACCGCTTGCTATTGCCAGTACGTTTTTATATGCTCCAGCTATTTCAGAGCCTATTACGTCATCGCTATAGTATGTTTTGATAAAACTCGGAAAAAATTTAGAAAACTCATCATAAAACTCTTTTGATACGGAATTTATGACCAAAGCAGTAGGAAGCCCTGCTTTTACCTCCGTAGCAAAAGATGGACCGGATATAAACCCAAGATTTTTTTCATCCACGTATTTTGAATATATTTCGTTGAGAAACCGCCCCGAACTTGCTTCTATCCCTTTACTTGCAACTAATACTTTTTGATTGTTGTTTACAAAGTTTTTTTCAAGCCACGAAGCTATCTCTTGAGTAGATATGGAGATAACGAGATATTCACATTTCAAAGCCTCTTCCAAGCTTACGAAACCTTTTATATCTCTAGGCGTTCTTGAAGTTATAAGAACATCACTATATACATGAGAAAAAGCGTTATATAATGCTTCTCCCCACTTCCCTGCTCCGATAACCGCTAGTTTGCCCATATTAGCTTAGTTTCTCTTTTAGTAAGTCGTTTACTTTATTAGGGTTTGCACTACCTTTGCTTAGCTTCATAATCTGCCCTACAAAAAACCCAAACATTTTATCTTTACCTGATTTGTACTCTGCAACTTTGTCTTGATTTGCATTTAAAACTTCATCGATAATAGATATAATAGCTCCATCATCACTAACTTGTTTAAGTCCTAATTTTTCTATAATTTCATCTATATCACCGCCGTTTGCGAGGCAATAATCAAGTACGTCTTTTGCTGCTTTACCGCTTATTGTAGAATCTTCTATTCTTTTTACTATGGTAGCCAACGTTTTTGCACTAATACCGCAACTTTCTACCGTTGCACCCTCTTTTAGTCTTCCTTGAAGCTCAACAGTCAGCCAAGTAACTGCATTTTTACCGCTAATACCCTCTTTCATCATCTCTTCAAAGAAAAGTGCCATCTCTAAAGATGAAGTCAATACCGCTGCATCATACTCTTTGATACCAAATTCACTAACAAATCTATTTTTCTTTTCATCAGGAAGTTCTGGGATTTTTGAATATTCCGCCAACATCTCATCACTAATAATAAGAGGTCTCAAATCAGGGTCAGGAAAATATCTATAGTCTGCACTATCTTCTTTGCCCCTCATACTTCTTGTCTCACCTGTGTTTACATCAAAAAGTCTAGTTTCTTGAACGATAACTTTATCATATACACCGTCTTCCCACGCATCAATTTGTCTATTTACCTCAAACTCTATAGCACGTGCTATAAATCTAAATGAGTTCATATTTTTTATTTCACATCTAGTATAAAGCTTCGTATCTCCCTTTGGTCTGATAGAAACGTTTACGTCACATCTAAAACTTCCCTCTTGCATATTTGCATCACTTATACCTAAATATCTTACTATGGAGTGGAGTTTTTTGAGGTATCTTACAGCTTCATCTGCATTACGCATATCAGGTTCGCTTACTATCTCAAGTAACGGCGTCCCTGCTCTATTTAGGTCAACCCAAGAAGAATTACCGTGGTGAGTATTTTTACCTGCATCGTTTTCTAGGTGAGCTCTAGTAATCCCTACCCTTTTTGTACTACCGTCTTCTTTGTGCTTGTCACTCTCTGTGAGAAAATCTATATATAGTTCACCCTCACCTACTACAGGTATCTCAAATTGAGATATTTGGTAACCGCTCGGTAAGTCCGGATAAAAATAGTTTTTTCTATTAAATACGGATGTTTGGTTGATTTTCGCATTTACAGCTTTACCAAACATGATAGCTTTATGTACCGCTTCTTTATTTAGTACGGGCAATGCACCCGGTAAGCCTATACAAGTAGGGCATATATTTGTATTCGGTGCTTCACCGAAACTTGTTGCACATCCGCAAAAAAGCTTTGTATTTGTATTTAATTGTACGTGAACTTCTAAACCTATTACTACTTCAAACATTATCTTCCTTTATCTTAATACTAATATTTCTGCCGAGATTTTTAATTTATCAAAATACTCTTTTAGATAGCTTTGCTCTCTTTTCATCATTATCTCTTGAAAAATAGCCTCTTTTACATCATCATAAGGTAATACTTCAACATTATTTCTTTTTCTTACTTCAAGTCTTACAAAACCGTTATTTGCATTTAAAACAGGGCTTATCTCACCCTCTTTCATATTTATAAGCATATATCTAAGCTCAGGTGCTATTGAAGCCATATCAAAAGTTATGTTTTTTTTAGTCACGTTTTTATCGCTAGATATTACGCTTTTGTTTTGCATCAAAGCTCTTTGATCCATAGCTGAATATTCAACTACATCTACACTTCTTGGCATACTAAATTTATGTGAATTTGTCTCATAATAAAGCTTTACGTCATTTTCCGTTGCGATAGTAAGGTTACCTTTTGCTATTTGAGCTACCAATTTAGAGTGTAGAATCTTCTTCTTTATTTCGTCTGAATAAGCTTCATAGCTTTCATATTGAGAAACAACAGCTTTCTTGAAAGTTGGCATATCCATATTATTTGAAGCGGCAACTTGCTTTATTTGGTCTTCAACTTCCAAAATACTTACGCTAATACCTAGTTTTTTTAACTCTTCATCATATAATTTTTCTTCAACCAAAAGCCCTATAGCTATCTCTTTTGATACGTTTAATTTATCCATTTTTGCCTGTAATTCATTTAATGTTATAGGCTTTTCATTTACTATTACGGCTACACCATTTACTAGCCCGGCATTTAACATCGTTGCAATAAATACAAATAATATCGCTAATCGTTTCATTTTGATTTTTCCTATTTTAAAATTAGAGTAAATTCTACCATAAATTAGGTAAAAATTTGATATTGATATGAATCAATGATTTAATTTGCATAATTTTATAGAATTCTACAACAAGGAGTTAATATGCAATGGAACCCTCAACAAATAAAACAAAAAACATGGTTTGAAAGATTTAGCGAACAACCTCACCAACTTTTTTTTACGTCTGCCCTATTTTTTGCAGTATTTTTTATGGTCGGTACTTTTTTATCCCTTATGGGATTAAACATAGATTTCCAAAGAGTTCATATCTTTGGACTGATATACGGCGTATTTATAAATGCAATACTTGGATTTTTACTCACGGTAATACCTAGATACACAAAATCTATTATGGTAAAGAAAGAAGATTATACTAGTATATGGATACTGTTCCACTTAGGGCTATTTTTGACATTAATCGGTTTTGAGAATATATCAAAAGCGTTTATCGGTTCTACTTTGGTTTATTGCTCTATAGTTTTTATAGAGACTATTTTACAAGGAATGGACAAAAAACAAATAGAATCATGGTATTTATCTATTTTGGTAGGAATCGGAGGATTAATCACACTATTTGGTGTATTTGTAAATTTTGATTTCACTGCTATTATACTTTGGTGGTTTTTATTTCCTTTGGTATTTGTGGTAGCCCAAAGGATGCTTCCTGCTTTTTACGGTGTCTATTTCAACACAAACGTTCAACAAAAGCATGTTTTGTTTTTACCGTTATCTGTTTTTGGATTTTATGCTATAGGGTTGTCCATATACTTTAACCTTGACATAATAACAGCTTTGGTATCTTTTGCTATGGGTATGTTAATATTAAATTTTATAATACAAAATAAACTATACCGCAAAGCACCGGCTATACTATCTATCCTTTTTATAGGTATATCGTGGCTTAGTATAGGCTTTTTCTCTTTGGCTATAGAATCTATTTTGTTAGAGTATTCTTTTAGCTTGAGCCTTCATATATTTACTTTGGGATTTTTATCTACCCTTTTGATAGGGTTTGGGTATAGGGTAGTTTTGGGACACTCAGGAAACAAAATAGAAGCCGATAAAACAGCTATCGTTATATTTTCTATCATACAATTTGTTTTAATCAGCAGAATCATAGCTTCTATTTTATTTATAAACGATTCAAAGGTTTGGATTGGATTTATACACCTTGGATTGATGTTTTGGATTGTTTTATTTGCCTTGTGGATTATCAAGCAAGGGAAATTACTGATTAGATTTTAGAAAAAACGATATATCATTGTCAAGGTATCCCTCTTTGACGGTTACGCAGTCACAAAAACGGGAGCAATACTCCACAACGTCGTCTATTTTCAAGGAATTATAGGTTTTGTCTTTTAGTAAATTGAAAGCAAAACCTTTTTTGGAGTGTTCAAAGCAACGTTTTATAAATATCAAAGCATCAAAGTTACTAAGGGTATTCATAGCACCGCTACATACGTAATAATCAGCTTCTATCAGTTCATCTTTTAAAATATCTTTTTGTTTAAACTCAACATCAAAAAATCTTTTTTTGGATATGGAAATCATCTCTTCAAGCATATCATACCCCACATACCTATAAGGTACCAATAAATTCTCGCTCAAATAGGTATAATAATCCCCAAAACCACACCCTGCATCAACCAAAACAGACTCTTTGATGTCATCTTTTATAAACTCGCTCAATACTTCAAAACGCAAAAATTGAGTCTCTTTAGAGTGCCATCTTACACCTTTTGGAGATACTCCATGTTCTTTTATCGCTTTTGTGTAAAATTTATGATTGTCAATTTTCACTATTGTATTTGCTCTATAATTACGCCGTTGTCTTTTAAAAACTGGGAAATTATCGGAGAGTTATTATGTTCATAAGACTTTTCGTAAACTATTCTTTTAATACCGCTTTGAATAATATTTTTAGAACAATCTGCACAAGGTTCTAAGGTAACGTAAATAGTGGCACCCTCTATGGAAATACCTTTTCTTGCAGCCCATATAATAGCATTCATTTCTGCATGTATTTCATAGGTTTTTGACCAGTTGTGGTGTTCTGAAGTATATTGACCTTCCCAATGATCACAACAGTTTTTATACCCTGCCGGAGTACCGTTGTACCCAGTAGAAAGTATTCTTCCATCTTTTACTATTACAGCCCCTACTTGCTTTGAAACACATTTACTAGCACCAGATATTTCTTTTGCTATATTTATAAAATTTCTATCGTTTAACACTATCTTTTCCCATTATTACTATAGTAATAAAAAGCAGGGCAACTCGTACCCTGCTTGTAAAACCAAACTTATCTAAAATTTTATCTAGCTAGTTTTATAGCTTCCAAAACTTCTGCATAATTAGGCTCTGCCGTTACTTCATCAACTATTTCTTTATATACTACTTTACCGCTTCTATCTACAACAAAAACAGCTCTAGCACAAAGACCTTTTAGTTTGTTTTCACCCATAAGTACACCGTAGCTAGTAGCGAAATCTTTATCCACATAATCACTAGCAACTGTAATATTATCTATACCTTCGGTAGAACAAAATCTCTCACTAGCAAAAGGTAAGTCCATACTTATTACGTAAGTATCTACTATATCGAGTGCAGCAACCTCTTGGTTGAACTTTCTAGTCTCAGCAGCACACACTTTTGTTTCAAGTGACGGAACAGAGATAATAAGCTGTATTTTATCGCTTTTACCCCCTATCTCCACATCATTAAGCTTTGTATCCACAAGAGTAACCTCAGGTGCATTATCACCGACATTTACATCATCACCTATTAGTTCAACAACTTCACCTTTAAACTTTGTAGTAGCCATAAAGAACACTCCTTGTTATAAATTTTCTTTTATTTTACCTATAACCGAATCGATTGTAAAGCCAAAATGCTTAAATAAGTCACTATCTTTTCCACTTGCTCCGAAACTATCCATTCCGATAACAACATCAGCAAATTTGTACCACTCCATTGATCTACTAGCTTCAAGAGAGAATACTTTTGTTTTAGGGTCTATAATAGTATCTATATACTCTTTGCTTTGCTCACATAAAAGGTCAAAACAAGGAACACTTACGATATTCGCCATGATACCTTGCTCTTCTAGGTGACACCCTGCCTTAAGAGCCAACATTACTTCACTACCGCTTGACAAAATAGTAACCGTAGCACCTTCTCTTTTTTTAAGTAGGTAACCACCGTTTGATACTTCACCGTACTCTTTTGTAGGTTTAAGAACATCTAGTTTTTGTCTGCTTAGTACAAATCCGCTCGGTGCTTGAAGCTCTAGGGCAACTTTCCAAGATTCAACATTTTCCGTAGCATCTGCAGGTCTGAAAAGATAGAAGTTAGGCATAGCCCTAAATTGGCTTATTTGCTCTATCGGTTGATGGGTTGGTCCATCTTCACCTACACCTATACTATCATGCGTCCAGATAAAATGATGAGGTATATTCGATAATGCCGCTATTCTAACTGCCGGTTTTAAATAATCGCTAAATACAAAGAATGTTGCACTATAAACTCTAAATAGTCCGTATAAATTCATAGCATTTACTATAGCTGCCATAGAGTGTTCTTTGATACCGAAATGGATATTTTTACCGTTTGGGAAATCACCAAATCCGCTAAGTTCAGTTTTGTTTGAAGGTGCTAAGTCCGCACTTCCTCCCAAAAATCCAGGGATTGCTTTTGCAAGAGCGTTTAATATCTTACCGTTACTATCCCTTGTAGCCACACTTGATTCACCGCTGAAATCAGGCCATTGTACTTTTGAGTAATCTGGATTTAAAAGAGCCTCTAATGTAACATTTTGTTCACTTAAAGGTAGGTCTTTTTTCACCATTTTTTCCCAAGCTTTTTGAGCTAGTTCACCGCTAGCCGTTTTGTCCATTTTAGCTTTTACCGCGTCACTTACATAAAACGCCTCATCAGGGAAACCTACTTTTTCTTTTGATGCTTTTATATCATCATTTCCAAGAGGTGCACCGTGTGAATGATGGCTACCTTCTAGAGTAGCACTCCCTTTTGCTATTTTTGTTTTTGCTATTATTAGTACAGGTTTTTTGCTAGATTTTGCCATTTTCAAAGTCATATCAATCTCATCATAGTCATGACCGTCTATTTCAAAAACTTTGAAGTTTATAGCTTTAAATCTTTTTTTAACATTCTCACTCCAAGCCAAACTCGTATCACCCTCTATGGTAATATTGTTTGAATCGTAAATGATTACAAGGTTGTTAAGTTTCATATGTCCTGCAGTTGCACAAGCCTCATAGCTAATCCCCTCTTGCAAATCCCCATCACCGCAAAGACAATATACTTTATGGTCTATTACTTCAGCCGTTTCGCTATTTAGTAGTTTTGCCGCATATTTTCCAGCCATTGCAAAACCTACCGCATTTGCGATACCCTGCCCTAGTGGACCTGTAGTAATCTCTATACCGTCAGTATGACCGTATTCTGGATGTCCCGGAGTTTTTGAGTTTAGTTGTCTAAAGTTTTTTAAATCATCTATACTTAAATCAAATCCCCAAAGATGTAATAAAGAGTAGATAAGTCCGGTTGCATGTCCACCGCTAAATACTATTCTATCACGATTTAACCATTTTGAATCTTTTGGATTTAATACTATATGTTCACTTAAAACCGTAGCTATATCAGCAAGTCCCATAGGTGCACCCGGGTGTCCGCTGTTTGCACGTTGTACCATATCAGCCGCTAAAAATCTTATTGTGTTTGCACACTGTTGTCTTAATTTATTTGGCATTTTGTTCCTTAAACTATTTTAATTTAACTTTTGTTTCACTTATTATACCCTTTTTGCCCTTTAAAAAAAGTGAATAACAAATTACAATTTATTTAGGATTAATACAAATTAGCCTACAATTTCAAAATCGAGGGCACCTCTAAAAATTTGTATATTTCATAGAAGAGGAAAATAAACTTGAGATTTTGTCACAAAAATTTTTCAAGCTACTTGAGAGTAACTTTAAAAATTTTTTGGTTAAATATCTGTTTATTTTACCTTCCCTACGGGCTTTGCATACTTTTTGCTAAACTTCGTTGAAGTCTTTTGTATTACAACAAGTAGTACTTCAAGCCTCCGCCTTGTTTTGCAAAAAGTATCCTAAAGCTATGAACATACAAATTTTTTGAGTTGCCCTATAAACGCTCATCAAAAGGTCTAAAGTGCAAAATCTAGTTATCGTGGAATCTCCTGCAAAAGCAAAAACCATATCAAAATTCTTAGGAACCGAATATAAAGTTCTCGCTTCTATGGGGCATGTCAGGGATTTACCAAAGACCACTTTAGGTTTTGACCCTAACGATAATTTCAAACCCCAATACCAAATAAGTGCAGATAAAAAGAAAGTTATAGCCGAACTGAAAAAAAATATAGATAAAGATACTATCATTTACTTAGCATCGGACGAGGATAGAGAAGGGGAGGCTATTTCATGGCATTTGATAGATGCCCTAAAAATACAAAAAAATCCCCTAAAAAGAATAGTGTTTCACGAAATCACAAAAGATGCGATTATTCATGCTATGGAAAATCCTAGAGAAGTTGACCAAAATCTAGTCGATGCCCAACAAGCAAGAAGAATCCTTGATAGGGCAGTGGGATATAAACTCTCTCCGCTACTTTGGAAAAAGATAAGAAAAGGGCTTAGTGCAGGGCGTGTACAAAGTGTTGCCGTAAGAATAATAGTAGATAGAGAAAGGGAAATTAGAGCGTTTACCCCTACGGAATTTTGGAAAGTAAAAGCAAACTTCATAGACCCTAAATTCGGTGCTGAACTTGCAAAGACAAACGGTAAAGCGGTAAAAATATCCGATGAAAAAAGTGCAAAACTTATAGAAAGTTCTTTATTAAAGGGTGAATTTTTATTAAAAGATATAGAAGAAAAAGAGAGTACTAGAATGCCCTCTGCCCCTTTTACAACCTCTACGTTACAACAAGAAGCTAGTAGAAAGTTAGGGTTTAGCGTAGCTCAAACCATGATGGTAGCTCAACAACTATATGAAGGAAACTTTGATAAACAAATACCGAATCATACCGGTGGTTTGATTACATATATGAGAACAGACTCGGTAAACCTATCCAATGTAGCTACAAAAATGGCAAAAGAAGTGATAGACGCTGAATACGGCGTAGAATACTCACTAAAATCACCTAGAGTTTACAAATCAAGTGCAAAAGGTGCACAAGAGGCACACGAAGCTATAAGACCGGTTGATTTAAGACTTAAACCGTCACAAATCAAGCCTTACGTGGATGCAAAACAATTTAGACTTTATGAGCTTATTTGGAAAAGAACTCTTGCAACACAAATGGCAAATGCTAAATTAGGTAATACGACCTATATCATAGAAGCCGGTGAAAACAAAGAGCATGAACTTCAAGCAAAAGGTCAAAGAATCATTTTTGCAGGGTTTATGAAAGCTTATACCGAAGGTAGCGATGACCCTGAAGCTGCACTTGACGGGACGGAAAAGATACTTCCTAGCATAAAAAAAGGGACTATTCTATCAAAAGAAGAGATTATCCTAGAACAACACTACACAAAACCACCTGCTAGATACACGGAAGCTAGTTTGGTAAAAAAACTAGAAAGCGAAGGAATAGGGCGTCCGTCAACTTACGCACCTACTATTTCCACTATCCAAACAAGAGAATACGTAATCAAAACTGAAGATAAAAAACTAGCACCTACGGATATCGGTGAACTTGTAAACGACTTCTTAGTAGAGCATTTTCCTCAAATCGTTGACCTTGGATTTACCGCAAAAGCTGAAGAGGAGTTTGACCTTATTGCAGAGGGTAAAATAGCTTGGACGGATGTTATGAGAGAATTTTATACAAAATTCGTAGCAAACATAGAAGATAAAGAAAAAACGGCAGACAGGGTAAGTACTCCGGCTAGAGTGATAGGAATAGATCCACAAAGCGGCAAAGAGGTTTTGGCAAAAGTGGGAAGATTTGGACCTTATGTTCAAATAGGTGAAGCTAGTGAAGATGAAAAACCGAAATTCGTATCAATCCCAAAAGGTAAAAGCGTAGATACTATCACGTTAGAAGAGGCATTATCACTTTTTTCACTCCCTAGAGTTGTAGGGCAAGATAACGAAGGTAATGAGATAGTAGCAAATATAGGAAGATACGGCCCATATTTACAAGTAAATAAAAAATTCATATCTATCAAAAAAGATGACCCTTATACTATAGAGCTTGATAGAGCTTTGGAGATTATAAACGAAGAAGCAAACAAAAAACAAAACGAGCCTATAAAAGAGTTTACAAAAGAGGGTATATCGGTACTTGACGGAAGATACGGACCTTATATCAAAAAAGGTAAGAAAAACTATAAAATCCCGAAAACAAAAGATGCCTCTACATTAAGCCTTGATGAGGTATTGGATATTATTGCAAAAACCGATAAAAAATAGGGTAAACCTACTTTCTTATAGAAGTAGCCGTTAGGAAAATATAATTCTTTCCGGTAATGGTTACTCTAAACTTCTTTTGCTGTAAATATTTTTTGCAGAAATAGACATCTTTGTATAGTAGTGTCATCTCACTAAAACTATAATTCGGGGCTTTTGCTCCATAAATCATCTCACCGTCTATCCATCTACAATTTGGAAATCCAAGTATTATTGCCCCGTCCAATTCAAGATAATTTTGTATCAAAGACATAAAAGTAACTTTAAAATTAAGCCCACTACTTTGCAAAGTGCCTATAGTTATAATGAGATCAAACTTACCGAGATTTAAGCTATCTAATTCATTTATATCGTGATTATAAAAGGTGAAGTTTTCTTCTTTAAATCTACCTTTTGCAACCTCTATAGCTGATGGACAGAAGTCTATTCCTACCAATTTCTTGTCATTTGTAGTTGTTAGGTTTTTTATTACCTCAAACTCATCACCGCTATTTATTCCAAGGTTTAATATCCTTTTCTTAGAAGATACATCAACATTTTTTAAAGCTCTTAGATAATGTGCCAGGAATGCTGGTTCCTCATTTTTATTTATAGAAAAAAACTCTGATTTAGTACCATATTTTTCTTTCTGCTCTAGTGTACTTTTATGAAATGAGTCACTAATATCTAGTTTTTGGTAGCTTATGATTACGGTATGAGTCGTACAAATTTGCGGGGTTAGCATTTTGCAAAATAGGATTTCAGACAAATCAGTCCAACTTTTATACCCTCTATAAATATACTCTATATTGTCAATTATTGTTTTTTCACCTGCGTATGCACTCTTTAAAACATCAGGATTAAGAACTTCAAAGCTTACTATAGCTTCTGCTTCTTTAACAGAAAGTATATTTTGTAAATACTCTAAGATTTGTTGTATAGATTCATTTGTAAATTTATTCATTTCGTATTATACTATTTTTTGGTATAATCTCAATATGAACACAAAAATAGCTATAATTTCCGATAGTCATGGAAAAAGAGAGTATTTAAAACTAGTACTTAATGAGTTAAGAAATCAAAATGTCCAGTATATTTTGCACGCAGGAGATATATGCAAAGGTGAGGATTTGGAACTAATTCATAACATGAAAGTTCCTTATACAAGTGTATTTGGGAATAATGACAACCATTTGTTATCTCTAAGTAATCACTACAATATCAAAAAAGAGCCAAGCTATTTTAAGATAAATAATACTACATTTAAGATGATGCACTTACCATTTTATATGACTCCTGATAGCGATGTGGTAGTGTATGGGCATACCCATATTTTTGAACATAGTTTCAACGGCAAAACACTATTTATAAACCCCGGTGAAGTATGTGCAAGGGAAAAACAGAAAATTGAGTTTGTTATACTTGAAATATCTGATAAACAATACAAAATTTTATATAACTATTTCACAAAAGATGATTTAGTATTACACAAAGAGGAATACATATATGAAAAATAATAAAATATTTTTATGTGCCATATCAAATATAGAAAGCGGTACATGTAACGAGGACTGTAAGTTTTGTACGCAAAGTGTAAAGTATAAAGCAGATATACAAAGATATAAACAAAAAGATATATCTACTATAGTAGAAGAAGCAATAAGAGCAAGAGAAAACAAAGCGGTAGGATTTTGTCTAGTTACGGCAGGAAAAGGTCTTGATGATAAAAGGCTTGATTTTGTATGTCGTGCAGCAGTAGAGGTCAAAAAACTAAACCTTGGAATGAAAATAATAGCTTGTAACGGAACGGCTACAAAAGAACAGTTACTTGAGCTAAAAAAAGCCGGAGTAGATAACTACAACCACAATCTTGAAACATCAAGGGAGTTCTATAAAGAGATTTGTACTACCCACACATGGGATGAGAGGTATGAAACTTGTCAAAACGTAAAAGAAGTAGGGTTAAACCTTGTTTGCGGAGGTATATTTGGGCTAGGGGAGAGTAGGGAAGATAGAATCTCTATGCTAAAATCTATCGCCTCTTTAAACCCTATGAACGTACCTATTAACTTTTTTCATCCAAATGAGGCTCTCCCTTTTACAAATAACCCTCTATCAAGACAAGAGGCATTTGAACTTATAAAACTAACAAGAGAAATGGTACCTGATGCCCACAAAATAATGGTTGCCGGTGGGCGTGAAGTAATGTTCAAAGAAGATGAATACAAAATCTTTGAATATGGGGCTAATTCTTTTGTAATAGGGGACTACTTAACAACAAAAGGTAAAAGTCCAAAAGAGGATATAGAAAACCTAGAAGCTTTAGGATATGAAATAGCTTTTAAATGTGATAAAAAACAAAACTGATTATTTGTACTTAACGGTGACTTTTTCGTCGCTGTAGGTACTTTCAAATTTGCTTATAGGCTCTTTTAGCTCTACGACGACCCTAAAAAATCCTTCACTTTCATGGTTACCTATCGCTATTTGCTTGAAATATTTATGGTCTAAATCAAACCTTTTTGTTTTAAAGTTAGTTTCGGCTCTAAAATCAAATACGATTTTATTTTCAGCCTCTATATCCAATTTTTTAGATACTTTATATTTTGATGATATTATTTCTACTTTATTATCGGTATATGATATGTTTAAGAACTTCAAACCTGTTTTGATGTTTTTTGAAGATGGTGCAGACTCTTTTTGAATCTTTGGCTCACTTTTGAGTGTTACGTTTTCTTTAGCTTCTTTTGATTCAACTTGAGGTTTTACAAGGGCTATTTTTTCTTGACTAGGCTCTTTTGGAGGTATTTTTTCTTCTACTATTGCACTCTTACTCTCCGCTGTTTTTTGGATAGTTTGTGCTACTTTAGGTTGAATCTTTGGTTCTTCTTTGACGCTTTCAACTTTTTTAGGAGGAGTAGGGGTAGGTTTTATTTTTGTCTCTTCTTTTTTACCTATAGACTCATCAATATATACTTTTGAATCATTTTTTATTATGTCTAAATCTTGTTTATCCAAAAACCTCTCAAGCAATCTGTTTTTTTCTTCCTCAAACTCCTGAGTCGGAACAAAAGGATTTTCTCTTGCATAAGATATAATGATGAAAATAAACAATAAAAATAGACTTTTCATTCCTTCGGCTCCAAATTCTTTAATTCAAAATACTCTTTTTGTAACCTAGCATTATCTGCTTGTAACCGTATAATCTCATTTTGGAGATGTGCCTCTTTTTGCTTTAATGCACTATAAACCTCTATAGAGTTATCTCCAAAAAATAAATCTGCAATATGCTGTGCAAAAAATACGGTTACAAGTACCAAAAATAAAACAATAAAAATAAATCTAATCCCATTTTGTCTAGTATCAAATCTTTTTGCTCGTATATTTTTGGCTATATTTTTCATATATTAGTTAAACAAACTTTTCCCTAAATATTCACTGATTCCAAGCTCATTAGATATTTCAAGAAGTCTATTGTACTTAGCATTTCTCTCACCTCTGCTTGTAGCTCCCGTTTTGATTTGACCAGTATTTAACGCTACTGCAAAATCAGCTATAAAGCTATCTTCACTCTCACCGCTTCTATGACTCATAATACAAGTATATCCGCTTCTTTGAGCAAGTCTTACCGTTTGCATAGTTTCACTTACGCTTCCGATTTGGTTTGGTTTGATAAGGATTGAGTTACCTATACCTTGTTTGATACCTTCAGCTAGGATTGAAGCATTTGTTACAAACAAATCATCACCTACAAGTTGTACTTTATCACCTAATTTTTCCGTAAGTATTTTCCATCCTGCCCAATCATCTTCACTCAAACCGTCTTCTATAGAAACTATTGGATATTTTGCACATAGATTTGCATAATATTCTACAAGCTCTGCACTTGTAAGTTCTCTATTTTCAGAGTGAAGTACATATTTACCTGCGTCATTGATAAGCTCACTAGCAGCAACATCAAGTGCTATTGCTATTTGTTCACCTGCTTTATAACCTGCTTTTTCTATAGCTTGTACTATTACAGATATTGGTTCTTCGTTGTTTTTAAGATTTGGAGCAAAACCACCCTCGTCACCTACAGCCGTACTCTCACCCATAGAATCGATGATTTTTTTCAACGTTTGATAAATTTCAGCTACTGCTCTAAGACCGTCTTTGAAGTTCTCAAATCCAACAGGCATAATCATATATTCTTGGAAATCAACAGAGTTATTTGCGTGTTCTCCACCGTTGATGATGTTGAACATCGGTACAGGCATAGTCATACCGTTTGCACCGCCAAGGTATCTGTAAAGTGGGATTTTCAAGCTTGTAGCAGCTGCTCTTGCTACTGCCATAGATACACCTAGAACAGCATTTGCACCTAGATTTGAATAGTTGTTCGTACCGTCAAGTTCTTTCATCGCACCGTCAACCATAGCTTGATTAAACGGAGTCATACCCACAAGCTCATCAGCTATTGCACTGTTTACGTTTTCAACAGCTTTTAATACACCCTTACCTAAAAATCTGCTATCACCGTCTCTTAATTCTAAAGCTTCTCTTTTACCCGTACTTGCACCGCTTGGAACTATAGCACTTCCAACACTTCCGTCACTAAGTACTACCGTTGCTCTAACCGTAGGATTACCTCTACTATCTAATACTTCATCTGCATAAACATTATCTATGTATATCAATTTAGTCTCCTAAAAATATTTTCATATATTTTACTATAATTTTCATTGAAAAGTGCTTTAAAAGAAATAAGCTGAATTTTACTTGTTTAACGAAAGCCGTAATTCTTTATCAATTTTTGATATGGTTTGTTCTTTTATATCTAATTCTTTTGCCTTAGTTCTAAAATACGAAAATATTTCTGCAATTTGTTCTAGGTACTCTTTTGCAACATTTTCTTTTATGGAGTGTTGTTTTGCTAATTGTAAAATATCTTTTTGTGTAAAGTCATTTGTTTTGCCATTTAATGACAACTGATGATTTTTTGTATAGCCTGTCCCATTTGAATATGTAATGTCATAAGCAGGACTTAATCTCCAGTTACCATTTTTATCCATTGTAAATGCAAAGTTTTTTGCATGGTCATCTTGATTTCTTCCAACTATATTGAAAATCATCCTTTTAAACTGCTCATTTACAGCTTGTTGGCTTCCTGTGAGGTATCTTGTAAGCCTTAAAAGTTCATCATAAGAGTAGTGCATTGGAATATTAAAGTTTGTATGAGTAATACCAGATACTGAGTGCAAATGTAAAGCTTCACCACCAATTCTATCAAATCGCTTTATGAGATAATGAGCTAAATTTCCATGAGCTAAAAGCTCTATTTTTGGCACATCTATACCTATATCATTTGCCATACTCATATAAAGATATTCTAATTTTGTATAATCACTACTATTCCCATCATCTTTTTGCATATCAAATTTAATCAAATAGTGTTCAAAATCCTCTTTTAAATCCCTTTTGACGCCACTTATTATCTCTTTACTAGATTCGTTATATCCTATAATTGCTTTTGCTCTAGCCCCTCCTGCACTTGCGGCACTATCCATAAAACTAAGCATTTCATCAACTACTTCTATAGCATTACCGCTTATGATTTTCTTTGCATTTTCATAAAAACTTTGAAGTTCTACTAATTCATTGATTTTAGATTCATTAGCTTTGTGAATAATAGGCTTATAAGTAATAGCTCCCATACTTTTATCACCCACAAACATTAATTTTTGAATTATAGTAAGCTCATGTACCGGAATATTTTTTGATTCAAAATATCTTTCAATTACTTTTGTTCCAAATTTATCCGGCAATGTATCGTGAAATACTCCAGCCAAACCTTCAAAATACCTATCATCATTGTTTGTATATACTCCATTATATGATAGTGGCAGTTTAAGTGGCGAAATTTCAAGATTTGAGGTAAGGAATCCCTTATCATATTCAAAATACACAACTCCACCTTTGAGTAAGATAGTGCCTATTTTTTTATCAAATATAAAAGCTTCAACCTCCATACTCATTTATCTATCCTTTTTGGTAGCTTATCTCTGTTTTTTATTTCATCAAGAGTTTTATACTCTCTTGATTTAAGTAAGCCGTTGAGATTATCAAACATTTTTAAAGCCATGAAGAGTTTTATTAAGTTTTCAAAAGAAATTTTATGTGAATAAATAAATTGCTTATAAGTAGGCAATGGAATATCTGCCATTTGTGCCAATTCTTTTTGTTGAAGCTTTTGGGTTTTACGAGTAGTTTCTACTAAATCTACAGCTTTTTTTATTATTTCAATGGGTGTATGTAATTCAATCATCTTAATCCTATGTATATTATAATATATATAATCTGGCTAAATATACTACAATATATATTATATTATACTTAATCCTTTTATAGAATAAAATCTATCACGAACAACTGTTTTGGCTTTTATGACAGATATAATTCTTAACCACAATATTCCTCTCAATAAATAAACATAAAAACTATATTATAAACTTAAAATTTATTAAAAAATATCTCTAATAGCAATATTTTCTATACTAAAATGTGCAATAAGACCTTATATAAGGGGTTTGTCGTTGTTTTTATATACGATATTTTATGTATGTTATTTATTGATTTTTCATGGTGTTTTATATATAATGTGGATTGAATAAATAGTTATATTGCAGATGATAAAGGAGTTTTATGACTTTAGATGACTTATTAAGAAAGGGCTATTTCCCGAAAGAATTACCACCACCATTTACTACAGAGACTTTTGCTGATTATTTTGGGGCTAAAAACAGTTTTAATAGTTATAGAGGTAATGAAAACAAGTCTATTTATGCAGAGTTTTCTATTCCAAAAATAAGTTTTTCAAGAACAAAAGTAGCTTTGATTAACCCATTTAATTATCTTCTTTTAGCTGAAGTCATTATAGACAACTGGACTAATATTGAATCTATCTACAATAGGTCTACTATTACAACATCACTACCTTCCTTGAATGGTAATACTTTCCAAACAAAAAGCTCTTTTCGAGAGTTTAAAGAATCAGCATTAATAGAATCATTTGGCACAGATGTACTCCTAAGAACAGATGTATCAAGATTTTACTCATCAATTTATACACATAGCATCCCTTGGGCAATACATACAAAGGCTGTTGCAAAAAACAATAGAGGGAATAGTCTATTTGGAAATAAAATTGACACATCTATACGAAACTGTCAAGATCAGCAAACAAATGGAATACCAATAGGTCCTATTACGTCCCTTATTATTGCTGAAATCCTCTTATGTACTATTGACAAAGAACTTGCGACAAGTTGGACAATAAAAGGGAAGCGATATATCGATGATTACATGGTCTTCTTTGACAATAGTATTCGAGCTGAAGAGTTTATGCAAAAGCTACAAATTTTGTTAATGGATTTTCAATTAGAGGTAAATACTACTAAAACTTCAATAGAAAAATTACCTTATGAACTTGAAGATATTTGGTTGACTGAAATAAGTACATTTTTTGCTACTTCATTCAATTTAGAGCAAAGATTATTTTTAACGAAGATGTATAGTAAAACTCTCACCTTAGTTAAAAAACATCCAAATAAATATATCATCAAATACATTATTCATATCATAAAAAATTACTATATCGAAAAGGATAACTGGGAACTGTTTCAAACATATTTACTTAACCTAACAAGACTTGAACCATCAATTTTGCCTGAAACCCTAAGAATAATTCTTTCTTACCATTCATCCTTTGGTTTCTCTTTGCAAAAAGTAAAAATCTTTTATCGGTCATTAATTGAAGAACATTTATTAAAGGGAAATAACTTTGAAGTTTCATGGTCATTGTGGTCTTTGATTGAATTGGGACAATCAATAGACTCTATATTGGCTGACCAAATACTTTTAAGTGATGATGGATGTTCAAAATTGATTCTATTGGATATGGAAAACAAAAATTTGATTGATGGAAGTCTGTCCACAAAAGTTACTATACAAGGGAATATCATTAAAGATGACCTTTATAATCGAAATTGGTTGTTTGTATATGAATCTTTTACTAAAAATTGGCTAACTGTTAATACTGGAGTTCATCCTGTATTGAATGATGCCTTTTTTAAGAAACTGCACAATGAAAACATAACTTTTTATGATTCCTCGAAAAATATTGATACCTTCAATATTGATGATTTAAAAGTCGGTGATATTTCAAGCTTTCAAATTGATAGTCAAGAATTGCTCTCTCTCCTAGGCAACATGAAAACAAAAATATCAGATGCAGATGATTTTGATGGAATCAAAGATACTTATCAGGATTTACTATCAATATTTGAACAGTTTATTGAAGATACAAATGATGAGTTTTCTGAACATATTAAAAAGTTAATAAAGAAAAAAGATGAGTATTAAGAGATATAACAAAACATTGGAGAGAAATATTTGACCCTATGGCTAATTTATTTCTCAACTCAAACGTTATCTAAAAAGCTATCAAGGAATTTAAAAAGCCAAAAATAAAAAAGCTTTAGGAAGTTCAAGGCAAAAAAGGTTCTAAAACAAGGAGTTTACATATAGTAAATGACGCAGGTTTAGAATCTTTTTGAACGCAGAAATTTCAAAGCTTTTTTATTTTTTATTCGTCGTCTGTTGAGCTATCTAGTAGATTTACCATACCCATAGCATCTTTAATCTTACCTTCTACCTCAACCGCTATTACCGGATTATCTTTCAAAAACTGCTTAGCATTTTCTCTACCTTGACCTATTTTTTGGTCATTGTAGCTAAACCAAGCTCCGGCTTTGTCGATAATATCAAGTTTTACGCCGTAATCCACAAGCTCACCCATTTTACTTATACCTTCACCGAACATTATGTCAAATTCAGCTTGTTTAAACGGAGGTGCGACTTTGTTTTTTACGACTTTTACTTTTGCACGGTTACCTATACTTTGTTCACCTTGTTTTAGCGTAGCTATTCTTCTTATATCAAGTCTAACCGAAGCATAAAATTTCAAAGCATTTCCACCTGTCGTAGTCTCAGGGCTTCCATATCCCGTCATACCTATTTTCATCCTAATTTGGTTGATAAATATTACGGTACAATTCATTTTATTTAAAAGACCCGTGATTTTTCTAAGAGCTTTTGACATCAATCTAGCCTGAACACCCACTTGTTGGTCATCCATATCACCGTCAATCTCTACTTTCGGTGTAAGAGCGGCAACAGAATCCACTACTATTAGATTTACTGCACCGCTTCTTATTACCGTTTCTAGTATTTCAAGTGCTTGTTCACCGTAATCAGGCTGAGAAACAAGTAGATTATCTATATCAACACCTAGATTTTTTGCATACCCTATATCAAGAGCATGTTCTGCATCTATAAAGGCACAAACGCCGCCTTTTTTCTGACACTCTGCAATCATATGAAGCGTCAATGTAGTTTTACCGCTACTTTCAGGCCCATAAACCTCTACTACCCTTCCAACAGGAATACCGCCAACACCCAAAGCCAAATCAAGTCCAAGAGAACCAGTACTGATAGTTTCTACAGGTACTACCTCTTTGTCCCCAAGCCTTACCAATGTACCTTTACCGAATGTTTTGTCTATTTGTTTAATAGCAAGTTCTAACGATTTCTTTTGTTCTTCAGTCATTTTCTACCCTTTTTGTTTTCTTATGATGCAATTTTATCAGAAAAATATCTTTAATATGAGAAATATTGCAAATTGCAATATTTTATTTACTTAAATACTCTTTTGAAAATATTATCCACATTTTTTGTGTAATATTCATAGTTAAAACACTCTCTTATTTGCTCTTCACTTAGTTTACTTCTAAGCTCATCATCCGCAAGAAGATATTGAAGATATAAAGACTCACCTTTTTCATTAGTAGTCGGTTTACCTTTTTGTATCTCTTCCCACACTTTCATAGCATTTCTTTGGATGATTCTATAAGCATCTTCTCTACTTACACCTTGTAAAGGAAGCTCAAGAAGTACCCTTTGAGAAAATACAAGTCCACCTGTTAGGTTTAGATTTTTCATCATATTTTCCGGCATTACAGTTAAGTTTGCAATAACACTATTCATTCTATGAAGCATAAAATCGGTTGTTATGAAGCTATCAGGAAGCCAAAATCTCTCCGTTGAACTGTGGCTTATATCTCTTTCATGCCAAAGAGCTACGTTTTCCATAGCAGGGATACAATATGCTCTTATCATCCTTGCAAGTCCCGTGATATTTTCAGTCAAAATAGGGTTTCTTTTGTGTGGCATAGCAGAACTTCCCTTTTGCCCTTTTGCAAAATACTCTTCAGCCTCATAAACTTCCGTTCTTTGAAGGTGTCTTACTTGAACTGCAAATTTTTCAACAGAACTAGCCAATAATGCCAATGCCGTAGCAAGTCTTGCATATCTATCTCTATGGATTACTTGATTTGAACAAGGCTCAGGTTTAAGACCAAGCTCTGCCATAGCAAACTCTTCAAGCTCCAAAGGAGCATGGGCAAAATTCCCCATAGCACCGCTTATTTGTCCTACGGCAATAACTTCCATAGTCTCTTCAAGATTTTTTAGATGTCTTGCTGCTTCATCATACCAAACCGCAAGAGTCAAACCAAAAGTAATAGGCTCACCGTGGATACCGTGACTTCTTCCAACCATCAAAGTATATTTATGTTCCATTGCTCTTTTTTTGATAGATTCCATAAGCATTTTTACATCATCGATAATTATTTGTAAAGAATCTCTCATTTGTAAAGCAACACCGGTATCAACTGCATCACTACTTGTCATACCGTAGTGAAACCATCTTGATTCTTCACCTAGCGACTCGCTTACGCTTGTATTAAAAGCTATTAGGTCGTGCTTTGTAACAGCTTCTATCTCTTCTATTCTCTCTACGGAAAATTTTGCATTTTGTACAATCTTTTGACAATCCTCATCAGGTATTAGCCCTAATTTGTTCCAAGCTTTAACCGCAGCTTTTTCTACTTCTAGCCAAGCAGCATATCTTGCATGTTGTGTCCATAAATCAGCCATTTGAGGTCTTGCATATCTTTCAACCATCTTTTTTCCTTGAAAAGGATTAAAGTAGGATATGGGATGTAGGATATGGGATGTAGAATAAAAAAGAAAGAATACAAATACTGTATTCACTTCGTCCTAACCCTAAATCCTAAATCCTAAATCCTAAATCCTAAATCCTTATAATTTAATTTATTGTATAATATCAAAAAATCTCAAAAAAAGAGCTAAATTGCCGTTTGTATTAAAAGAGTATCCAGCTAAAATCGGAGAGAGAATCAATATCTATCTAATCAAAAACCATGGTCTATCACCGTCAAATGCCCAAAATCTTCTTGATCGTGGGAAAGTATTTGATAAGGATATGAAACAACTAAAAAAGACCGATGTAATAACAACAGAAGATATTTTTATATCAGAATTTATTGGTATTACAAAGGGGTTAAAACCTATATTTTCCACCGATGATTTTGCGATTTTTGATAAACCAAGTGGGATAATGGTACATCCTGTCAATAAATTCACCCCGTATTGTTTGCTTGATGAAGTAAAATACCATTTTGGAAGTAATGCAAATATAGTTCATAGAATTGATGCAGAGACTTCCGGTCTTGTTTTGATTTCAAAAAATAAAGAAGCCGAAATAGAACTCAAAACAATGTTTGAGAAAAAACTTTATACAAAAAAATATCTAGCTATAGCAAACGGTATCTTAGAAAACCAAAAAACTATAAATTCACCTATAAAAGATGATTTAGCTAGTACCATAAGAGTAAAAATGACAACAGCAGAGGATGGAAAAGAATCCCTAACTATAATAAATCCTATTAAAATAAATCATACCAAAAACCAAACTTTGGTAGAAGCCTTACCGCTTACCGGGCGACAACACCAAATAAGAGTCCACCTTGAATCCATAGGACACAAAATCCTAGGCGACCCAATATATGGAATAGATGAAATCATAGCCGATAAATACCTATGCAAAGAACTTTCCCTTGAAGATAGACTTTATCACACATCTTCACACAGACTTTGGCTCCACGCTGATTATCTTGAATTTTCATACAAAGATATTATTTACAAATTCCACTCAAAAAACGAAGAACTAGTGGAGTTTTTCAACAAAAATTAGCTACAATCCCTCTTTAGATTTTGCATTTTAGTCTTATCTAAATATAGAGAGGTGTCCGAGTGGTTGAAGGAGCACGCCTGGAACGCGTGTGTAGGGCAACTTACCGAGGGTTCGAATCCCTTCCTCTCTGCCAGAAGTTTTAAGCAAATTTTAATATTTGTTTGATATAATTGCATTCTCAAAAAGAGTAGCATTGAGTCTAAAGCATTTTAGATTGAATGCTCCTCTTTAGCCCCTTACAATCGCTTTAGAAGACAACGCCCCAGGATGGGAACATAGCAAGGCACCTTTTACTGTGATGTGTTTGGATCTCTGAAGAGGGGTACTTTTAAAGTACCGCTTCAAGCTCTATTATAAAAGTAGCTCCCTTATATTTCTTAGCGTCAAGCTCATGATTTTCATTTATTGCATATATTCTACCACCGACTTTTTCAACTATTACTTTTGACATATCAAGACCTATGCCTGTCCCTTTATCATCAGGTTTTGTAGTAAAATACGGCTCAAATATTTTTTGTATTATATCTTCAGGTATTCCACCTGCAAAATCTTTTATTTTTATTATTATCTTATCATCTTTTCTAAATGCTTCAATAGAGATATTTTTTATATCGGGATCTTTATCTATTATTACATCCCTTGCATTATTTAACACATTGATAAATACTTGACTTAATTCACTTTGATAACCTGAAGTTTTACAATCATCATCTACATTGGCTATGATATTAACTCCGTTTGATTTATAAATAGCACCTATTAGATGTATAACATCGTCCACAACCTGTTTTATAGAAAACTCGGATTTTTGTGAAGGTTTGAAAAACGATCTAAAATCATTCATGGTATTATTCATATGTTCTATTTGTTTTTCTATATTATCAGTTTGTTTTTGTAAATTCTCTTTGTTTATATTATCCATCATCATATCAAGTTGTAATGAACTATTAGCTATCGACATTATATTCAAAGGTTGTTTCCATTGATGCACTATTGCAGACATCATCTCACCCATAGTTGCCGTTTTATTTTGTTGTATTAGAGTACGCTCTTGCTTTAAGCTTTTTTCAACCTCTTGAGCTACACGTTGTTCCAATATTTGATTTGAATCCAATAACTCTTTTTCTCTTCTTATAATCATATAAGAATAATAACTTATCAAAAGACCAAACAACAATATAATAAACCCTAATATTTTATTTCTCATCTCATTGTTTGCAGCCAATTCTTCATCAAGAGGCATAATAATTTCTATAACACCCCTTTTATCACCTAGCTTCCATTTACTATCTTCTTCCCATGTTTTTAAAGGACTATTATTGTGACAATCCACACAAGCCTGATCACTCATAAAATCGGCAACTGCAACCCTTAGTACTTGCTTTCCATCTATAGTATCTCTTTTATGATATATGCCGTAATCATTTTGTTCTACATAATAAAGTGCTTCTTTTTGGAAATCATCAAGTACTCTATCTGCCCTGTTTTTAAATGGATAATTACTATAAAATCTAAAAATCATCCCTATCTCGCTATTTTTAGAAAACAGTGTACTCAAATCATGAATTGTAGTTGTAGGGAAAGGTATTTTACCGTTTGTTCCAAAGTGGTCATAATGAAATTCTATTTCCGGAGCGTATTGCTTTATATCGGCAACCACATTTTTTGTATAATACTCTCTAGTAAGAAGTATTTTTTCAACATCAACTTTTGCATGTCTTATTGATGCCTCTATAAGATTCTTTTCCGTTACTTTAGGTATAAAAAAGAATAAGAAAGCCACTATTATTACGGCTACTATAACAACTGGTAAGATAAGCTTACTTTGGGTAAAAGTTGAAATTTTTATCATGAGTGATTATATTATAGCAAATCTAAAAAATAGCTTTTATGCACATAAATCTCTTTTTTATCTTTATTATAAACAAACTTGTCATCTTTTTGTTTAATTTTATCAACTATCATTTTTTTTATATCTATATTTTTATTGCCGTGTTTTTTTACAAGTATAATAAAATCTTTTAGAGGTATATATTTATCACTCTCATCAACATTTAATTTTTTGGTAGGAATTTGGTTTTGATAAATTTTTCTCATCTCAAAAAAAGCATCTTGAAGAAGTTTTATTTCCGATTTCATAACTTCTTTGAGGTCATTATGAGCATTTTGAAGTCTTAACAACTCTTTTTTATACTGTTTTTTGTGCCATTTTATTACTTTTTTCAAAAGTTCTATTTGTTCATCTTTTAGTTTTATGATGCTTGAAGTTTCGGAATTTTGTTCTTCTTTGTGGATTAACTCTTTTTCATCTATATAAACATACGTTTTACCGCTTTGTTTTATAGATTTTAAAGAGTTGTTTTTTATGCGGTAGTGGATACCTTGCAAAGAGAGATTTAGTATTTTAGCAGCTTCGCTAGTAGTTACTAATCGCTCCATACAAATCCTTATTTAAAATCGTTACTATCTATTTCTATAACCGTGTGTACGTTACCTCTTGGATAAAAATCTGCTTTTAACTTCATCCACTTTGGTTTAATTCTATTGTAAATAGTATCAAAAATCTCATTTGCTACGTTTTCATGGGAAATACTTTTATTTCTGTAAGTATTTATAAATATTTTCAAAGCCTTCAACTCAACTACGTATTTATCGGGTGTATAACTCAAATACAAAGTTGCAAAATCAGGATAACCGCTTCTTGGACAAAGTGCGGTAAATTCTGGCATAGTCACATTAATAGTATAATTCTTTTGATGTGCGTTTTCCCAGATTTCCAGGTCTTTTTCAACATCAAAGTTTACTATTTCAAGTTCACCGTATTTCATAATATACCTTTATACGTCAAGATGTTTAACATCTTTTGCATGTTCTTCAATATAATTTCTTCTTGGCTCTACATCATCACCCATAAATAGCGTAAATGTATCACTAGCACTTTGTGCATCTTCTATAGTTACTCTTAAAAGTCTTCTATTTTCAGGTGTCATAGTAGTTTCCCAAAGTTGGTCTGGATTCATTTCCCCTAGACCTTTATATCTTTGGATATATGCACCTTTTTTTGAAAGTCCTTCTATCTCTTCAAGTAATCTTATAAGATCTTTTCCTTCAAAAAGTGACAAATCTCTTGATTGAAGTTTATTATAAATATAAGTAGCTTCACCAAAATAAGGGCTTGAAAACAAATCATCATCTATTAAAAGTTCTTCAAGACCTGCTCCGGTTTGAACAAAAAGATGTATTTTATCTTCCGTAATAGTTTTACTTAAAATATTATAATTTTTATTTTTTGTAAATTTTTCTACTTCCATAAACAAATCTTCCATATTAAGTGCCAATAAATCAGCATTTTCAACCATATATCTTACAACTTCAACTAAAGAGTATCTTTTTTCCAAATCACCTAAGATTGATCTATAAGCAGCTACTATTTTGAACATATCTAGTAAATCATTGTATCCCATACCTTCAAATTCAAAACTCTCTAAACCGTTTTCAATCAAGAAGTTACTCAAAGCCGTATCATCTTTTAGATATGTCTCGTTTTTACCTTTTTTATATCTATAAAGAGGCGGTTGAGCAATATAAAGATAACCGTTTTCTATAACAGGTCTTAAAAATCTAAAGAAAAACGTCAAAATAAGTGTTTGGATATGGCTACCGTCAACGTCGGCATCCGTCATAATTATAACTTTATGGTATCTAATTTTCTCTTCATTAAAATCTTCACCTATACCGCAACCTAAAGCCGTAATAACGTTTCTAATTTCATCTGATTTTAGTATTTTATCAAGTCTAGATTTTTCAACATTTAAGATTTTACCTTTTAGAGGTAAAATAGCTTGATAAACTCTATCACGCCCTTGTTTAGCTGAACCACCGGCACTATCTCCCTCCACCAGATATAATTCGCTTATACTTGGGTCTTTACTTTGACAATCTGCAAGTTTACCCGGAAGTGTACCTACACTCATAGACTCTTTTTTACGTGTCAAATCTCTAGCTTTTTTAGCTGCTTCTCTACCACGTGCAGCAAGAAGTGCTTTTTCCATTACCGCTTTTGCATTTGAAGGGTTTTCTTCAAAGTATTTTACCAAGGCATCATAAGTAAGTTTTTGAGTCAAAGGTTTTACGTAAGAACTTCCTAGTTTTCCTTTTGTTTGACCTTCGAATTGAGGCTCTGGTACTCTAACGCTTACAACCGATATAAGACCTTCTCTTACGTCATCACCTGTAATTTTCGTATCTTTTTCACGTGCTGCCGCATTTTCAGCTATATATTTAACTATTGCACGAGTTAGTCCTGCTTTAAAACCTGCTTCATGTGTTCCACCATCAGCCGTATTGATATTATTAACAAAACTTTTTGTATTTTCAGTATATGTATCATTATACATTAAAGCAATATCTATCTCAACATCTTCTAGTCTATCACTAAAACTTATTACGTCACTTACTGCATTTGCTTTATTAATATCACTTACAAATTGAGCAATACCACCTTCAAAATGAAATGTCTCTTTTTGTCCGCTTCTTTCGTCTTTAAGTTCTATCGTAATCTTTGGATTTAGATATGCAACTTCTCTAAATCTTTTTGAAAGTATATTATAATCAAAATTATCCGTTTCAAATATAGTCGTATCAGGTGTAAATTCTATAATAGTACCTGTTTTTTTTGTTTCTCCTATTACTTCAAGTACACCTTGTGGAATCCCTTTTTCAAATTCTTGATAATGAATCTTTCCATGTTTATGAATAGTCATTTTAAGTAATGATGAAAGAGCATTAACTACAGATACACCAACCCCGTGAAGACCACCTGAAACCTTATATGTATCTTTATCAAATTTACCACCGGCATGAAGTACTGTCAAAACTACGGTTGCAGCTGAAATACCTTCCGTTG
>DISL01000132.1 GCA_002421845.1 Epsilonproteobacteria bacterium UBA6211
ATTTCACCTGTTGATTCTTCCCAATTCCATTGTGTTATTCCAGACAACCCTTGAGATTTTATGGTTTCAATATTTTGTAACGACTCTATGAGTATTCCGTTTTTTTTAGCAGATGCTTCATATGTGCTTTCTATACTCTCTTGTAACGGTTTCCTTACCGCAAAAGCATATAAAACTATTAAAGTCATTATAAAAATAGGTACAAACACCAAAGCCCCTGCAATATAATAAATCACTATTAAAAAAAGAACGGCAAATGGGAAATCTATCAAAACACTCAATGTCGCATTTGTTAAAAAACCTCTTATAGTATCAAAGCTTTTTAGGTTATTAGCAAATGAGCCTACAGATTTCGGATGTGCAGACATTTGTAAATCTAAAACTTTTTCAAATATTATCGAAGACATTATTACATCACTTTTTTTGGCAGCTATTTCAAGGAAATACGACCTCAAAAATTTCAATAAAGAATCTATTAAAAATACCAAAACAATCCCTATAGTAAAGACCATCAATGTTTCTTGGGCATTGTTAGGAATTACTCTATCATAAACATTCATGGTAAAAAGAGGTGTTGCAAGTACAAATAGATTGATTAAAATAGAAGCTAATATACAATCATAATAAAGGGTTTTTGATAGCCCAAGCGTACTCCAAAACCAATGCCTTTGTTCTTTTAAATCAAGTGTTTTAGATGTATTTTCATACTGAAAACCTTTTTTAAGCATAAAAGCATACCCTAAATACTCATGCTCTAGCTCTTCGACATCGACCCATTCTTCCAACGCCTCTTCACCTGCAAATATAATCTTTGCTTTTTTCTTATCCGCAGAAAAACTCTCCAAAATACAACTATTATCATTGGACAAAACCAATATTACAGGTAATTGAAGCTGTAAAATATCTTTAATCTGACGCTCAATAAGGGTAGTTTTAAGTCCGGCACGAGCTGCTGCTCTTGAAAAAAGAGACTTTGAACTACCTTTTGAAAAAAGTACCTGATCCGTTAAGTTTGCATCAATAGGCAAACCTGATAATAAAGACTCAGCAGAAAATGGTTTATGAAAAAGTCTTGTATATAAAACCAATGATTCTAGTAATGAATCTTTTTTTTTAGAGCTATTCTTTATAGGCACATTCACCCCTTTATATTAAAAATTCCAATTACCTGACGCATCTTTGTTCATAATTACATTAGAACCGTTATTTACATCAGTATTTATTAATTCAGCTTCAATTCTTCTATTTTGTGCTTGTCCGTCATAGGTATCATTTGATGTAACAGGTTCACTAAAACCTTTACCTACCGTTTGTATTCTTGATGCATCTATTCCACCTGCAATTAGTATTTTTTTGATAGCCTCAGCTCTTTTTAGTGATAAATCCATATTGTACTTCACTTTACTTACGGCAGTTTTACTTGTATGACCTGTAATTACGGTATTATAGTTAGGATGATCGGCTAAAAATTGTCTAAATCTATCAACCCTTTCCAAAGAATGCAACATCACTAAAGCAGAATCATTTTCAAACAATACTTGAAGATTTAGTTTTATAGAACAACCTTTATCATCAACTTGATAGCCGTTTGGTGTATTTGGACATAAATCAAAATCATTTGATACACCGTCATTATCATCATCCATAATCTCTTTTTTATCATTTTGGCTTTGAGTAATATCTGTCGTATCTATTGCATTTACTACTATTTTCGGTACATATAATGCAATCATAACTCTTTCATTTAACGACATATCTTTATCTCTTGTCTCTAGGAAATTAATATCGTTAAAAATTCTCGATTCATTTACGATAATATTCTCATTTACCCCATTGGCTATTAGCTCATTCTTAACGGCCAAAGCATAAGATGACGAGATAGTAAAACTTGCCTCACTATTATCCATTGTTTTTGTATGACCGATAACAGTCACCGTTAAATCATCTCTATTGAATAGTTTAATATCAGATGCAATGTTTTTGATTGCTTCTATTTGTTGATTTGTTAACTTACCGGAAAAATCATCCATATTGACGGCATTATATCTTTTGATAGTTTCAAAACTATCATACATCAAATGTTTATCTTTATCCGTTGAAGGGGTATGGGTATCTGCTTTTGTACTGTACTCATAATCATATAACCCAAGCTTTGCATCTTTTTTGGGACTTGAAGCTGTATATTTATCAGGTATTATTACATAAGCATCAGTATTAACGTTAAATTTATTCTCTGCTCCTTCTATTTCACATCCATAATCATCAACTTTAGCACCAAATCTAGTTTCAGGACATCTATCTAAAGTATCAGATATTCCGTCGAAATCGGAATCTTGGAGTTTTTGAGAACAGCCGTAAGGCATAATATCGTTATTGTTTATAGATGATTGACAAATATCAAGAGAATCTGTTATTCCATCACTATCAGAATCCATTTTTACCGGTAAATTATCTTCAACAATATCAAAAGGTTTATTTATAGGGTTGACAAGTTTTGTGTATTCAGGAGTATCTCCGGCTATAGTGCTTACTAATACACCCATTGCATCAAGTATTCTATACTGGGCAAAAAGTCTATCAAATTCAGCATTAATAATTTGACTTCTCGAATTTACAAGGTCATTTTGAGCAGCAAGTAAATCCAAAAGGGTTCTTCTGCCCATTTCATACTCGCTTTTGTAGCTTTCTAGTGTTTCTTCACTGTGTTTGCTATATTCATATAGTTGTCTTAGTTGTAAAGCTATCATTTCGTATGCCGACCATGAAAGCTCTAGTCCTTCTATAGTTTGTCTTTTTAAATCCCTTTGTATTTCTACTTCTTTGTGAATATTACTTCTTGTTTTTTGCAATGCAGCTTTATCCGCTCCACCCCTATATAGATTCCAGTTTAAGGTTACATAGGCTCTTTGTCTATCATCGGCACTTTCATATCCATTGTTTCTTTGGCTGTAAGCGTCATTGTATAATTGTTCCATTTCCAAATTGACAATAGGATAAAAATTACTTTTTCTTTCCCTATAAAGAGCTTGAGCACCTTGAATATTGTAGTTGCTGACTAAAATAGATGGATTATTCTCTATAGCATACATCGTTGCCCTCTGAAGACTTTCAGGCATTACAATATCAAAAGATGGCAATATTAGTTGTGAAACGTCAACATCTCTTCCCAATAGCCTTTTAAATCTAAATTCTTTATCCTTTGCATTATTTTGCTGAA
Source organism: Epsilonproteobacteria bacterium UBA6211 (assembly GCA_002421845.1). Lineage (GTDB taxonomy): Bacteria > Campylobacterota > Campylobacteria > Campylobacterales > Arcobacteraceae > UBA6211. Next base: position 3,218 of record DISL01000132.1, read on the forward strand.
CTATCAAGTTTGATTTTGCCAAAGAGAGTGCTGCAAATATTTTTGTCATTTCAGATTTTGTTGTAAGTCCTGATGTATAAAGTTCTTGTACATCTTGGTAGATTTTTTCATTTATTGCAACACTATCTTTTGCATTTTGTAGTAATTTATAACTACGTATTACATCTATATAAGCACCGACCATCTGAAATGCTATATCGTTTGCATTTTCTATATAATGATAAGCTGCAGCCAAAATTCTAGCTTTTTGATAATCCACTTTATTAGTGGTGGAAAAGCCGTTAAAAATATTTTGTGTGATTTTTATTGAATTGGTATAATGCTTATAGTTCATATCGGTTACATCATCGTCTATTCTTCCTGCTTTATTTTGTCCGTAGCTAGTTCTTAAATCTATACTCGGTAAATATTCGGATTTGGCTATATTTAAATCTTGTTGTGTTTCGTAAAAATTTTTTAATCTTTCTTGTATTACTGGATTTGTTCCTAAAACTTCTGAAACGCTCTCTTTTAAGCTTAATGCATTGACCGTACAAGGAAATAATCCAACACTAGCCACAACTATCGCACTCATAAGTTTTTGTTTTGATTTAAGCATGACTTTCTCCTACATTAATTAATTGTATAAAATATTATCAATAATATTTATGTTATATTATCGTTTCGTGACTTATTATTAACTTAAATGAGAGCATAAAATCATAATATAAAAATTACTGTTTGTTTTAATAAAAAAAGCTTAAAATATGGTTAAGAAGTAATAATTAACAGTTGATTGTTTTACCTGTAGGGGAAGTTTATTTAGTAAAAAATTTAAAACCTTTGTCTGATTCGTAGTTGTCAAGTTTAAATGTATCCCATACATTAATACAAACAGGATTTTTTTCTTCATAACCCTTTTGTGCTATAACCCTTGCACGTCCAAGATTTGGAAATACGCCCTTACCACTTGCGTACATTAAAGCAAGATGACATTGACCTGTTACATATCCATTGTTTGCAGATTTTTCAAACCATTTTACGGCTTCTTTGTAATCTTTGTCTATTCCTATACCAAAAGCAAGATACATTCCCACACGATTTTGAGAAGGAGCGTGATTTTCTTTTTGTGCTAATTCAAGAAAAATATTATATGCTTTTTTATGGCTGTGGTATGGATTTTTTTTGTTAAAATAAAAAATACCAAGGGCATATTGTGCCTCAATAAAACCAAGAGATGCAGATTGTTCAAAAAAACTCTTAGCTTTATCAAAATTTTGTTTTACGATTTTACCTTCATAAAAGAATCTTCCTAGTTCATAAATAGCTTCAGCAGAATTATCAACTTTGGCAGATTTATAAAATAGCTCTACCGCTTTTTTATCATCACCGTTTTTTTGTGCTTCTTTAGCTTGCTGTAGTAAATTATTTGCAAATAAACCGTAATCTAAACTTATGATAAAAATACAAAGAAATATTTTTTTCAATATGTAACCCTCTTTAGGTCTGATGACAAAGTTGTAATTATCTCGTAAGTAATTGTTTTGTGCATTTTAGCCAAAACCCTTACATCGTCAAATATGACAACCTCATCGTCATTTGTATTAAGTGAAATAGAATCCATTGATACCTTACCTAGTAGCTTATAGCCTTTTGGGGTAGTAAGCTCACCGTGTTCCGGAGTCAGCCTTAAAAACCCATCCCCGTAACCTATGTCATACGTAGAAGAAATAGTATCTTCTATTGCTTCATAGCTTCCGCCGTATCCTATCCTTTGACCTTTTTTGATAGTTGTCGTTGAAATTCTTTTGGCAACTAAAGAAGCTACCGGTTTCAAATTGGGAACTTCAAGCGGGAATTCGTTATCAAGGTAACCATAAGCAGCAATTCCGACTCTAACAAAATCATCATCAATCTTTTCACATCTAAATACACCGCTAGAGTTTAAACTATGGAACTTTGGAATATCAAAATTAAGTTTTTCACATATCTTGAAAACTTCTTTTTTTATATGTGAAAAATTTGTTTTTTGCCAAAAAAATTCACTTGACAAAACATCGGAACTTCTATGATGAGTAAATACTCCAGTGAGATTCAGATTTTTCTCTGAGATACGGTAAATAGCCTCTTCTAGCATATCCATAGATATACCGTTACGGTGCATACCGGTATCCACTTTTAGATGTACGGAAGTGTTTTTACATATCTTTTCTATGTCCTGTAATGAATTAATAGTTATGTGAAAAGTATGTGAATAGTTTCCTTCTGGAACCTCTCCCAGTACCAAAATATAGTCAAATAAGTCCTTTATTTGTTCAGCCTCTTTGATAGTTCTAACAACTGCCTTCTTTATGCCGTATTCATTAGCTATTTGTGCTATATTTATAAGCCCATGTCCATAGGCATTATCTTTTAATACTACTGCTATTTTGTCAATATTTTGTAATTTTTGATTTATCGTATTTAAATTATGAAAATAGTTTTGTTTATTTATTAGTAAGTGTGCCAAGTTTTATTCCGTCTCATTAAAATATTCTCGTAGAAGCATAGCATCTTTTTCGTTTAAAACCTCTTTAATATCCTCAAAAGATGCTTTTTTTATTATTTCGAATGAGCCGAAATGATTTATTAGTTTTTTGAGTTTTGCTTCACCAATTCCTTTGATGGATAAAATTGATATTTGTTTATCTTCTTTGAGTTTTGTTTTTTTGTGAAAAGATATTGCACTTCTATGTGCTTCATCTCGAAGTTTTTGAATAAATTGGAGTCTTTTGTCCGTAGGTAATAGTCTAAGAGTGTTATTGATGGTATATATGGTATCATTCGCCTTACCTTTGCTTCTATTTGCTTTTACGTCTATTTTTTCTTTGGATATGGCTATTACGTCTATATCTACTCCTACGCTTGATAATATATCTTTAGCTAAGTTTAACAATGCTTTACCGCCGTCTATAACCCATAAATCTGGGGGTGGATTTGATTCAAAAGATAAAACTCTTCTTGTAAGCGTTTCTTTCATTTGTGCATATTCGTCTTTGGCTTCAAGATGATAGAGTCTATATGATTGTTTATCCCATTTTTGATTGCTATATACGACCATAGCACCGACGGTGCCTAAACCTTGTAGGTGTGAATTATCAAAAATTTCTATTCTACTTGGCAATCTTTGGAGTTTGTATAAATCTTTTATTTGATATTCTATATCTTCTTTTACGTTTTCTTGTTTGATTCTAAGTAATTCTTTGCAATTTTCTATGGCAATATTACACAACTCTTTTTTCTTGCCTATTTTTGGACTTGATATTTCTATTTTTTTTGTTAATTTGATTTTTAAAAATTCTTCCAAAGATTCTAAATTTTCACTATTGACATCATGGGAAATTAAAATTGTATCCGGAATTAATAATATTTCATTTGAGCTGTAGTATTCTGTTATAGCTTGTGTATATATCTCATCAAAGTCTATATCGTAGTCAAGTTTTACATATTCATGGGAACTACTTACAAGCTTACCTTCCCTTATAAACATTTTGACTACAACACCCTTTTCTTGTTGTGTAAAACAAGCGAATAAATCAAGATTTTCCAATGTTGCAAAATCGACACCTGTAGTGATTTGTGATTTTGCAATTGTCAAAATTCTATTTTTTAGATTAAGGGCATCTTCAAATCTTAGATTTTCGGAGTATTCAAGCATTTTATCTTCAAGTTTTTGTATTAGTTTTGTTTTATTATTGATAAAATAAACAGCATTTTCCAATATCTCTTTGTATTGTTCTTTTGATACTTTACCCACACATGGAGCAAGGCATTTGTTTATTTGATAAAATAAGCACTCTTTTTTACCTTTTAGACAACTTTTTTTCTGAACTAGAGGCAATATGTCATATATTGAATCAAGCAAATCTCTAGCTCCGTTAGAGTAGGGTCCAAAGTATTTTATATTTTTTGATTTTATAACTTTTCTTGTAATATCAGGTCTTGGGAAATCTTCTTCATAATCTATGTAAATATAAGGGTATGTTTTATCGTCTCGTAGTAGAATATTGTATTTTGGTTTTAGTTGTTTAATAAGCGAGTTTTCTAATATTAACGCATCGCTTTCACTTGGAACTATAATATATTCCAAAGTGTGAACTTCACTTATCATTTTAAAAATTCTTGGGCTTAATGTATCGTTTGGGGATAGGGTAGGGGTAAACCTAAAATAGCTTTTTACCCTATTTTTTAAAGATTTAGCCTTCCCTACGTAAAGAATCTTGCCTGATTCGTCAAAATATTGATAAACACCGCTTCTATCGGGCAGTGATTGAATAATACCCTTTAAATCCTGCATTTATAGCATTATTTATCTGTTTCTTGAACCTGAAGATGAAGATGGTTTACTTCTTGAATCAGAGCTTCTAGGTCTTCTGTCTCCTCCGCCGTCTCTTTGTCCACCGTCTCTTTGTCCACCGCTTCTATTTCCACCGAAATTTCCTCTTCCTCTGTTTCCGCCGCCAGATGGTCTTCTGCCGCCTCTACCTCTTGAATTAGAATTTTTTTCTTCTCTGTATGCGTTCAGAAGTTTATTGACTTCACTTGAACCTTTTCCGATATTTTCTCTACCGCTTACTTCTTGCTCTTCAAATAATATTGAAGCAAGTTTATATGCAATCGTAGATATATCAAATTGCTCTTTTAAAGCCTCAACCATCAGTTGAGCTTGTTCTGAAATATTTTGATTTGCAATTTGCTCATTAAGAACAGATTTGTTTTTCTCTTTTACTTCAGTTATTGTAGGTATTACTCTTGATTCAAGTGTAGCACCTACGCTTTTTTGGATTCTAACTAGTGAGTTAAATTCATGTGGAGTTACTATAGATATAGCAAGTCCTTCTTTACCTGCACGTCCTGTTCTTCCTATTCTATGTACATAACTTTCACTCTCAAACGGAATATGGTAGTTAAATACATGACTTACGTCGTTTACGTCAAGTCCTCTTGCAGCAACGTCCGTAGCGATTAATATCTCAATATTACCGCCTTTAAAGCTTTTTATAACCTCTTCTCTTTGGCGTTGCTCCATATCTCCATGAAGACCTTTTGCGCTATATCCTTGAGAAACCAAGAAAGTACTTAATCTATCAACCTCTTTTTTCATTCTACAAAAAATTATAGATTTGTTTGGGTTTTTATAATCAAGTAATCTTATAAGGGCATCGTCTCTTTCATGTTCTTCTACCACGTAGTAGTATTGTTTGATGTTTTTATTCGTAACTTCACCGGTCGTTATACTTACAAATTGAGGATTATTTAAAATCGTTTTTGCAAGTTCTTTTATCTCTTTTGGCATAGTTGCTGAAAACATCAAAGTTTGTCTATTGTTAGGCAAAAACTTGAAAATAGATTTTATATCTTCTAAAAATCCCATATCAAGCATTTCGTCAGCTTCGTCAAGTACTACGTAAGACGGATTTATATCAATTTGTCCATTGTTTAGAAGATCCAAAAATCTTCCTGGAGTTGCAACTATAATAGAAGCATGTTCTATATGTTTTAGTTGTCTTGAATATGAACTACCACCGTAAACGGTTGCGGTTTTAATACCCAAAAATCTTCCAAATTTAAATAATTCATCACTAACTTGAACTGCTAGTTCTCTTGTAGGAACTATAACTACTGCTTCAACAGTACCGTTTAGCTCAAGTTTTTCTAAAATAGGTAAACCAAACGCTGCCGTTTTACCTGTACCAGTGTGAGCCTGCGCTACTATATCTCTACCTTGCAATACAACAGGTATTGCCTCTTTTTGTACCGGACTAGGTTCTTTAAAACCTGCGTCTTTTATGGCGTTAAGTAATTTGCTCTTAAAACCAAATTCTTCAAATGTCATTCTTATCCTTCTGTATTTAGGCGACTTTGAAAAACTTTTATAGCTTTGCAAAGCCGCCGATGTATCATTTTAAGTTGTTTGTGTTAAAATGTTACGCATTATATCTAAAAAAGTGAAAATTTAGTATACTTTTATAAACAATATAAGGATTTTAATAAATGTTTAAAGAATTTGATGTTTCTAACCTAGAAACAGCCCATATTGAACTTGGAGAGTTATTGTCTCAAAATAAAGAAGAGTTAATACAGCTTTTAAAAATGGAAATAAAGACTTACGACAACTTCGTATCACCGTACCAAAAAATGCAAGAAAGGGTAGGGGAGTTCATTACTCCGATATTCCATGTGGATTCAGTTAAAAATTCTGATTTAACACAAGAAGTTTATGCTCAATGTCTCCCGTTATTATCTGAATACGATAGTGAACTATCACAAAATGTAGAACTATATAATGCATTAAAAGATATACAGTTAAAATATAAAGATACTTTAAGTAATATACAACAAAAAGTCTTAGATAATGAAATTAAAGAGATGGAGAGGAATGGCTGTAATCTTTTACAGGTTGATAAGGATAAACTCAAGGATATTAATTTAGAGCTTAGTAAGTTAAGTAAAGAGTTTTCTCAAAATCTACTTGATGCTACAAATAGTTACGAGATGATAATAGATAATTATGATGATGTAAGAGAGTTGCCTCAAAGTGATTTAGAATTGGCAAAAATTGAATCAAACGGTAAAGTAAAATATAAATTTACATTGCATATGCCGTCTTATATGGCATATATGACATACGGTACATCAAGGAATAAAAGAGAAGAACTATACAAAGCTTATGCCACAAGAGCACCGCAAAACGGTGAAATCATAGAAAAAATCTTAGAATTAAAAAATCAAAAAGCAAGATTACTTGGATTTGAGAATTATGCTCAATTATCTATTGATAGCAAAATGGCAAAAACAGAAAATGATGTTATTGATTTTTTATATAATATTGCCGATAAAGCAAAAACAAAAGCAAAAGAAGAACTAGAAGATGTAAAAAAACTAGCTTCTGACCTAGACGGGATAAATGATTTTGCTAGTTTTGATATGAGTTATTATAGCGAAAAACTAAGGAAAAGACAATATGATGTTGATGAAGAGCATTATAAGCCTTATTTTGAGCAACAATCGGTTATGAAGGGTATTTTTGAATTTTTAAATAGAATTTTTAATATAGAGTTTCGTGAGGTTCATGCTCTTGTATGGGAAGAAAAAACAAAAGTATATGATATTTACGAAAATTCACAGATTATTGCTAGAATTTATTTTGACTTGGAAGCAAGAAAAGATAAAAGCGGTGGCGCATGGATGAATAATTGGCACAGTAGATATAAGAAAGATAGCCAAACAGTTTTACCGACGGCTTTTATAGTGTGTAATTTTGCACCTTCTACGGATACGATACCGTCTTTACTAAAACATTCGGACGTTGTGACACTTTTTCATGAATTCGGTCATGCGTTGCATCATCTTCTTACAAAAATAGAAGAGCCTTTCGTAAGCGGTATCAACGGGGTTTATTGGGATTGTGTTGAGTTCCCGTCGCAATTTTTGGAATATTTTTCATACGAAAAAGAGGTATTACAAATGTTTGCAAAGCATTATCAAACAGGTGAGGTTTTGAGCGATAACGATATACAAAAACTTAAAAATGCTAGAAATTTCCAATCTTCACTTGCAACACTCAGGCAAATAGAATTTGCTTTATTTGATTTTAAATTATATCAATCATCAATTAAAGAGCAAAGTAGGGTACAAAAGTTGTTAGATGAGATTAGAAAAGAGATAGCCGTAATAATTCCTCCAACATACAATAAATTTCAAAACGGTTTTTCTCATATATTTAGCGGAGGTTATAGTGCAGGGTATTATAGTTATAAATGGGCAGAAGTATTAAGTGCCGATGCTTTTTATCTGTTCATAGAAAAAGGGGTATTTAATGAAACACTTGGGAACAAATATAAGGAGATAATTCTTGCAAACGGTGGTGCAAAAGATATGAGTGAACTCTATTTTGAATTTGCAAATCGAAAACCTGAAGTTGAGTCTTTATTAAAAATTGATGGCATAATAGAATAAATTTAAGCATTTTTTATGTTAAAATAAACAGAAAGTATGGTATAATTCTATACAAAAACAATATTGTATAATAAATAAAGAGGTATAAAATGCAACAGTCAACGCAGGTGTTATCAGAGGCTTTAAACAGATTAATTAATGCTTATGAGCAATTACAAAAAGAAAATTCTAAACTTAATGATAAAATTCAAGAACTTGAAAATGATAAAGTTGCAATGCAACAAACTATAGATGAATTAAGCAATACCACTACAAAACAAACTGAAGATATTACATCAATGCTTGGCAAAATAGAATCTTTGTTGAGTATTGAAGATACTTTTATGTCATCTAGTACAAGTACGGTATCTACAAAAGAGAGCTATTCAGTAAAAACAACCTATGAAACAACTAGTCTTTTACAAGAAGAGTTTGATATTATAGAAGAAGACGAAGAAGAAAAAGAGCAAAAAGAAGAGGAGATAAGTACATCAAAAATAGATCTTCAAAGAATGGAAGATTTATTAAGCGGTTTTGGCAACAATAGATAGAAACTGAAACTGATTAGGTCTTAATTAAGTGTCTTTTTCATTACTTGACAAAACTAGTTTGTATATATCATTTGGTGTTTGTATAGGTGACTTCACGAAACTTTCAAACACTATTGATGCCATGTCTCCATCTGTCGTAGAATATCATTTATCTAGCATGATTATTAGTTATGATGAATACGGCAACGACATAAATTTCAATGAATATATACAAGTTGGTGATTACACGATTTATCAATCAATTAACGGTGATTTGTATTTAAAGAATATAAAAAAAGAGTGCATAGATGATATATACGAGACTGGTTCTTTGTTTTAAAGAACCTCGCATACTTTACTGTGAAAATTTAGGTTTTCATAAATTAGCATTTATATGATATAATAGTACGTCACATAATATATAAGGAATCAAATGAGATATGAAATAGATTTTTGTGATAATTTTGAAAAAAGCTTATTGTTTTGGATTCAAAATTTTATTAAAATGAAATTAACGACATTGTCAAATAGACAGGTTGAAGATATAGACCAATTTCAACAGATACTTTATAAATTTAGAAAAAACATCTCGTCCATGGATGAAATTAAAGAATTAGCAAAAAGTGCTAGACAATGTGGACTTATAGGAATAAATACGTTTATAAATCCTTTGGAAAAGCTATATTACGAGCTATGCAAATTGGGATTTGCATCATTAAAAGAGATAGACCAAGAGTTTTTGGTAGATTTTTTGGCAATTCATACATCAAAACTAAGCGATGCTACTAAAAAAAATTACAAAAATGCAATTTTAGCTTTGTTTAAATATATAGACAAACAAAATCAAGACTCAAACGGTAATTCATACGTGTACGGTTTTGAACTCAAAAACTGGGCAGGACTTGGAAGTTCAAAGGGGAACAAACTCCCTAGCCACTTAAACGATGATGAGATAAAAAGATTTTTAGAAGCTATAGATAAAACAGAGTTTAAGCCCTACTCTATCGCAAAAAATAGACTTTTAATAAAAACAATCCTATTTACAGGTCTTAGGGTTAGCGAAGCATTAAATATAAAGCAAAAGGATATTGTTCTTGATAGTAGCGGTTACTATATTATTCAGGTACAAGGGAAAGGGAATAAATATCGTGTGGTTATGCTAAAACAATCAAAGGTTTTAAAAGATATGCAAGAGTGGCTTGAATATCGCCCATTAAATTGCGATTTGCTTTTTTGTAGTAGAACAGGTCAAAAGTTATCACAACCTTACGTGTCGTATGTAATGGAAAAAATACTACTTGTAGCAGGTCTTAGAAAAGAGAAAAACGGTGCCCACATGCTAAGACATAGTTTTGGAACAAAGTTATATAATGAAAGTCATGATTTAATACTAGTTCAGGAAGCTCTTGGTCATAGCGACATCAACACTTCAAGAATATACACTCACTTTGATAAAAGCAGACTCAAGAAAACAGCTGAAATCTTCGATAACTAGAAGATTTTAGCGTCTTTTATTGTTTGCAAATTCTATAATATATCTTGAAATATCATTTAAGTGGCATACATCTTTCACTGCTCCGGCTTCTATAGCTTTTGCAGGCATACCGAACACTACGCAACTCTCTTCATTTTGAGCTAAGGTATAAGCACCGTTATCAAACAACTCTTTCATACCTATACTACCATCATCACCCATACCGGTCATCATAATAGCCATGGCACTACCGCCTACCGTATTATTCATACTTCTAAACATTATATCTACACTAGGTCTGTGTCTGCTTACTTTTACCGTATCAAGTAAAACTATTTTATATGAGTTATCTCTAAGTTTTTCTAATGTCAAATGCTTATTGCCTGGAGCTAAATATGCGTGAGAACGCTCAAGTATCATACCATCTTCCGCTTCATATACGGTTAACTGTGAGCTTTGATTGAGTCTTTGGGCGAATGAACTTGAAAAACCGTAAGGTATATGTTGTGTTATAACTATAGGAGGTAACCCTTCTATAAGTCCTGAAAAAACTTTCAATAAAGACTCTACACCACCGGTTGATGAACCTATACCTATCACCCTTGGACCACTAATCACAGCAGGTCTTTTCGGCAGAACTTCATCTGGATGTATCTTTCGCTCAACTTCAAAATTTGCACCGGAACCTGTTGTTACTCTTTTATTTGGGACGGTTTTTGTACCTTGAGGTTTTTTTAATGTATATCTTTTTAAGAGGAAGGTCAAATTTAGCAATGTATCTTTGATTCTTTCACCGAAATGTTCGATACTCTCACCACTTTCAGGTTTTGGTATAAACCCAACTGCACCGTCATCAAAGATGTCATTACCCCTTACACCTTCACCTGATATTACAACTGCCGGCATCGGATGAAGTCTCATAAGATTTCTCAAAAAAGTAACACCATCCATTTTCGGCATATTTATATCTATGGTTACTAAATCAGGTTCATATTCTTTAATTTTCTCTCTAGCATCGTATGCGTCTGTTGCAGTAGCCACCACTTCAAACTCATCGATTTGGTTGATTAAATCTGTTATAACCCTTCTCATAGAAGGAGAATCATCAATGATTAATACGGTATACATTTTTTACTCCCTCTTTAAAATAATTCAATTTCCATCTCAGGTTCAGCTTTGACATTCATATCAAATAAATCAACACCACCGACATATTCTTTGATAACCGGTGCTTTTGAAATTTCTCTTTGTAGTTTTGCCTCATCAGCAGAAATTTGAGCATCCGTTTCACTTTTTTGTGTAACTTTTATAAATGTTTCAAAATCATTAGCAAGTAAAATAAGCCTACCGTGTTCACCCCTTACATGCTCCGACATAATTCTAAAACCTTCAGATTGGCAAAAATCTTTTGCAAAACTTACATTTCGAAAACCTATGGTATCTTTTGAATGACCGAGCTTCATTACATCGGCACCACCGGCAATCTTAGCAACCATGTGTTGCTTTCTGCATCCTAGCTTGTACATTTCATTGAGCATCGCCTCAACAGAATATAACCCATATTTCATATCGTCGTTTGAGCTATTTGTGTGAGGCAATAAAAAGTGATTCATACCCTTTATTTTTGATTCCATATCATAAAACATAATAGCAACACAAGAACCAAGAAGAGTTTTGAATGCGATTTGTTCCATATCGCTTCCTACGGCAAATTCCCCACCTATTACGGTATGGGCTAAATGACCTTTTACCCTTTGGTTAAATCTAGAATTGGAAGCTTTTTCTATACTTCCGTCTTTGTGCCCTATGATTATCAATCAATATCCTTGTTTTTTACAAATATATTTTGTCCTGCTCTTGTAACATAGTTAATCAAATCTTGTGGGCTTTCGCTATGCCCTAAATACAATGTCCCACCTATTTTAAGATGTTTAAAAAGCCTTTTTAATATTTTATTTTGATCAACATCACTAAAATATATCAATACATTTCTACAAAAAATCACGTCAAACTCATGTCTCTCAAAAGGATAACTTGAATCACTTAGATTTAAAACACCAAAAGTTATCATCTTTTTTAGGTCATCTTTTACTTTTATAAGTATCTCTTCACTAGCAAGATTTTTTTGTACTCTTCTTTTAAAATATTTCTGAGGTTTTATCCAATCAGGAAACTCTTTTGAACTTTTTGCATATCTATATATACCATCGGCTGCATACTGCAATACGTTGGTATCAATATCCGTAGCCAAAATAGAAGCTTTTATCCTACTACCTAGAGTCTCTGAGACTTCAGCGACCGTCATTGCCATTGAATAAGGCTCTTCACCTGTTGAACTCGCACTACAATACATTTTTATCTCTTTGCCACTCTGTGCAAATTGAGGTAAAACTCTATCTCTTAAATCAACAAAATGGAAATCTTCTCTAAAAAAATGAGTTTTATTTGTCGTAAAAGAGTTAATAAACTCTGTTACAAACCTACCCTGCTCAACAGCTACCAACAAATCATCAAGATTACCGTCAAACTTTGTATCACGTTTCAACTTTTGCAATCTGTTAGCAATCATTATATCTTTATTGTCGTTTAATGTAATACCTGTTAAAGAGTATAGAATCTCTTTAACTTTATCGTGTAAATGAATAGTATCTTGCATAATGACTATTCCAAATTTACTTTAAGAAACTTTTTGTTTTTTGAATTCAAGCACGTGTTTGTCTATTTTTTTCTGTGCATCTATAATACCAAGAACATCAAGAATTAAACCTATACTTCCATCACCTCTAACAGTTGCCGCACCTATACCTTCAACACTTCTGAAGTTTTTATCAAGAGGCTTAACAACAACTTGATGTTGATGTAAAAATTCATCTATAAATAAAGCAACTTTTTGATTACCTGCTTTAACTACTATCAACATACCGTCTTCAAGATTTTTATATTTAGGCTCAACATCATTGAATAACTGATATAACTTAACCACAGGTATAAACTCTTCTCTAAGCATTAATAAATCTTGCGTACCGTCACCTATTTTTTTAATCATATCTTTTGTAGGTTGTAAAGATTCTACTATTGCACTTAAAGGTAATATGAATTTTTTATCACCGACAGCTATATCAAGTCCATCAAGAATAGCAAGAGTTAAAGGTAATACTATCGTGATAACCGTACCGTAACCAAGTTCTGTTTCAAGTCTTATGATACCGCCAAGTTTGTGAATATTTGTTTTTACAACATCCATTCCAACACCACGTCCGGAAACGTCGGTAATCTTATCAGCCGTACTTACTCCTGCACCGAATATTAACATTGCTTTATCATTATCACTCATTTGAGCATATTGATTCTCATCTATAAGACCTTTTTCCAATGATCTTTGAGCAACCTTAGCAGCGTTGATACCTCTACCGTCATCTTTTATCGTAATAATCATTTGACCGTTAGCTTGTTCTGCACTGATTGTGATATATCCAACTTCACTTTTACCTGCTTTTATTCTATCTTCAGGAGTTTCGATACCATGGTCTAAAGAGTTTCTTATAATATGCATTAAAGGATCCGTAAGACCTTCAATCATTGCTTTATCAATCTCAACAGCATCACCGTAATGTTTAAATTCAACTTTTTTATTTAATTTTTTAGAAATATCTCTTATTACTTTAGGGAATTTTGAGTAAATTGATTCCATAGGAACCATTCTGATACTCATAATAGAATCTTGCATCTCTCTAATGTGTCTTTCGAGTAATTCCAATCTTTCTAGAACAGAAATTCTTGTTTTTGTCTCAGAAATAGATGTTGCAAACTGTGTAAGCATGGCATTTGTAATAACAAGATCTCCAACATTGTTCATCAGAGTATCAATTTTATCAAGATTTACCCTTATGTTATTTGTAGCTGCAGACATAGCAGATTTTTTATCATCATCCGAAGATTCTTCTTTTTTAGATACAGCTACTCTTTCAGCAGGAGCAGATGCAGGTTTTGCTACAGGTGCAGCTGCAGGTTTTGTAGCAACCTTTTCTACACTTTTATGCTCTAAATCTTTATTGTCAGGTGTAATTTCAGGCATATCATCAAAAAATCCAAAATTATCATTCTCTTCATAATCTTTAGTAGATACGGAAGGGGCATTTTTACTTTTTTGTTGTAGCTCTTCACTATAAAAACCGAAAGCTTGAATATCTTGATATTCCTCTTTGAAAAATCCATATGCTTTATTAAATTTACTAGGGTCTATAGATTCATCAAAAAATCCTATGCTATCATCTTGTTGGTTTATAACTTCTTGATTTTGTTGCGGTTGAGTAGCCTGTGTAGATGTAACGGCAGAAGATGTATGCGTACCGTTTAAATATCCTTTGATTTCGTCAAGTAAAGAACCGGTCATTTCTTGTAATTTATCTTGATTCATATCTCCTGATGATTCAAGTTGTAAGATTTCTTTCATTACATCCATACAATCTATAAGTGTACTAGCCATCTCAGGAATAAATTCTATAGAGTGATTTCTTAGTTTATCCATCATATTTTCTACTTCATGGGTAAACTTAGCAAAAAATACTAATTCAACAGAAGCACCGCTACCTTTTAAAGTATGAACATCTCTAAAAAGCTGACTCATCTGCTCATCTGTTAAACTACCATTATTTTCTGCTTCAAGAAGAACGTTATCTGCTGATTCAAACAGCTCAACAGCCTCTTCCATAAACATCTCTCTATACATAGAAATATCAAAACCAGCCATAGCTACAACCTTTGTAATTTATTTTTTAGTGAAATTATCTGCTTAAAACAATATTAACAGCTTTTAGTAACTGATCAGGCATAAAAGGCTTTACAATCCAACCAGTTGCACCGGCAGCCTTACCCTTTGCTTTCATTTCATCGCTTCTTTCCGTAGTCAAAACCAAAATAGGTTTAGAACTATATTGTGAAAGTTTTCTTAATTCACCTATTAACGTCAATCCATCCATATTTGGCATATTAACATCGGTAATTATTAAATCGAATGTAGTAGCCTTTGCTTTTTCCAAACCGTCAACACCGTCAACAGCCTCTACCACATCGCTATATCCGCCTTCACTTAATGCATAACTCAACATATCTCTTAGCATTGTAGAGTCATCAACAATTAATAATTTTGCCATAAAATCCCCTTGATTTTTACTAATCTAAGCTTACTTTTTGATATATTATCATAAATAAACTTTAAAATATTATAAATTTGCTACTATTAGTTCAATTCTATCTTTTTTTACACCTAAAACTTTGATTTCAACGATGTCACCAACATTAAATAAATCAGTTACTTTGTTCACTCTTCTTTGCGACATCTTTGATATGTGAAGTAAACCTTCCCCACCTTTCGGTAATGTTACAAATGCACCGAAATCAACTATTCTTTCAATTTTTGCTTCAAAAATATCACCCTCGTGATAAATTTTCTCAAAATCTAAAGGCATATTTGATTTTTTTTGTGTATTATTAGTAATATTTATTATATGGTCTTTTGCTTTTAAGATACCTTCTTTGTTCTCGCCACTAATTTTAACATTACCGCTATTTTTATCTAAATCTATAGATACGTTAAATGTTTCGATTATTTCTTTTATTGTCTGTCCTGCTTTACCGATTACGGCAAATATTTTTGAAGGGTCTATTAAAAACTGTTCAACCAAAGGAAGAGCACCGCTAGGTTCTATTTTAGACGCTGCTTCTTCCATAATAGACAAGATATGTAATCTACCCTCTTTTGCTTGAGCTAGTGCTTCATCCAAAACTTTTATCTCTATACCGCCAAGTTTTATGTCCATTTGTAAAGCTGTAATACCGTTTTTTGTTCCTGCAACTTTGAAATCCATATCGCCGTCATGGTCTTCTAATCCCATTATATCAGTTAATATCGCATACTTACTTTCATCGGTTACTAGACCCATTGCTACACCTGCAACAAGTCCGCTAATATCTACACCGGCTGCTTTAAGAGCAAGTGAACCGCCACAAACCGTAGCCATAGACGAGCTACCGTTTGATTCTAATATCTCAGAAACCAATCTAACGGTATCCGTGAAATCTTTATTTATACTACTCTCAAGAGCTTTTTTTGCAAGATTTCCATGCCCCAATTCTCTTCTTCCAACACCAAATATCGGTTTTGCTTCACCTACACTAAAACCTGGGAAGTTATAATGAACCATAAATCTCTCTATTTCGGTACTCTTTTCCGTCAAGACCTCATACATCTGTCCATCTTTCGGTCCTGCAATAGTACCTACGACCAATGCTTGAGTCTCTCCTCTTGTAAATAAACAACTACTGTGTGCCGAAGGAAGAATATTTGTTTCTATACTAATAGGTCTTACATCTTTTAGTCCTCTTCCATCGGCTCTTACGTTATTGTTTAAAATCATGCTTCTTACGATTTCAGTTTTGACTATACTAACTGCTTCATATACTTCTTTATATTCAAAATTAGCTTCTACTACAAAAGTATCTTTTGCTATCTTAATAGCAAGTTCTTTTAGTTCACCGGCTCTTTCACTTTTTGCAAGTTTTGTTAATGCTTTTTTTATCTCTTCTTGATATGATTTTCTTACATATTCTATCAAATTTTCACTAACACAAAAAGGTTTCAGTTCTACCGCATAATCTGCTTTTTTATAAGATTCAAAACCTTTTTTATAAATTACACTTGCTTCTTTTATTGCATTTTGTGCCGTTTGAATCAATCCTACAAGTTCAAGTTCAGATACTTCATTTGTATTGTGTGTGCTTACAAAACTATCTATACCGGTCTCAACAATCTGTGTACTTGAAATAGACTTCATCTCAATCATCAAAAGTTCATTTTCACTACCTGCAACATATAAATCGAGAGTTGAATCTTTAAGTTCACTAAAAGTAGGATTAATAACAACTTGATTGTCTATTTTTGCTATCCTTACACCACAAACAGGTTTGTTAATAGGAAGGTCTGACAAATACAAAGCAGCTGAAGCAGCATTTAGGGCTATTACCTGCAAATCTACCTCTTTATCGGCACTTAAAACCATAACCGTTATAGTAGTAGGATATACATATCCTTTAGGAAATAGAGGTCTTAAACTTCTGTCAATAACTCTTGATGTTAAAGTTTCAAAATCATTTGGTTTACCTTCTCTTTTTACAAAGCCACCGGGTACTTTCGCAGAAGCATATGTTTTTTCGATATACTGAACGGTAAGAGGTGTAAAATCTTCACTAACGGGATTATCGTATTCCGTTACAACAGTTGCTAGAACTACACATTTACCTACCCTAAGCATCACCGAACCGTTCGCTTGTTTTGCTACATGGTTTAGAGTATAGGTCTCTTTTTGATTATTTACTTCAAATTCACAAACTACTGACATTATTTTCCTTTTAAATATTTTTGGATTTCATCCATTGGTATATGTTCTAACTCTTTATAATAAAAATCTATCGACACAAAATGGTCAATATTTTTGTAATAATATAAATCATCAGCTATTGACTCTAAGTCACCTACCGTTGCAGTTGGGATTACCGGTGTAGCAACAGAAACTGATTTTGCACCTAACTTAATAGCAGTCTTAATACAAGCCATCATCGTAAGACCTGTATTTAATCCTTCATCAACCAATAATACGTTTTGATTTAACAAATTACTCAATGCTTCATGTCTATATTTCTTAATTTCTGTACTTAATACTTTTTCATATCTATCTTTTGCCTTAATAAAAATAGACTCCAAATTAATATCAAAAGATCTAACCAACTCCTCATGTATAACTACCTCTTCTTTTTCGGTAACTATAGCAATTTCACATTCACTATTAAATGGTGCCAAGACTTTCGCAGTAAACATATAGTCTATCTGTGCATCTATTTTTTTTGCTATCTCTTGAGCTATCGGTAATGCACCCGTAGATGTAGCTATAACAATCCAATTTTCTAGTTTCATATTTTCTACGGGCAACACCTTTATAAGATATGTTGCTCCATCGATTCTATCTTTAAAAATATTCTTGCTATCCATTAGTTTATTTCCTCAAAAATCATATTTTTAGTTGTTGCTTTCTGATTTTCTTTTATATTCATAGTCAAACCCACCTATCGGTCTTAGCTCAATCATCACATACACGACGTCTTGTCTTCGTCCGGTATTATTAATAGTTGATGAAGCTACTAGCTCATCAGCTATTCTTAAATGTAAAAACCAACAACCCTTATCAATAGAGAGTTTATATTCTTTTCTATTTATTAACTTGTCAACTATATTATAGCTTTGTTTATATGAAAATCTATAACTTTTTAAGAATTTTAATCCAGCCTCATATGTAATAGTTTCAGAATCTTTTTTGTTAGAATGTGGAGTATTTTGAGTCCAATAGTGTAATGTTCTAAAAAAATAATCATTATACATTAAATATAACGTTGTTGCAGATTGTATTAATTTATCATCTTGATGGTTATAAATCAATCTACTAGATATTGAGCCGTATTGATGATAAAAATATATATCATTTTCAAGATTACCCAAATCTGAATTTCCATCACTATCATACAAAACAGATTGTTTTACTTTGTGATTTAAAAATAAAGTGGCAAAATCTCTATCATAAAAAGACTGACTCAACCAAAAAGATAGATTCTTTCTTGTTTCGCTCAACGGAAAAGGTTTTAATTCAACATCATCTTCATTTGTAAGTGGATAAATATCACCTTTTTTTCTTGCACTATTAGGTGCATATAGTGTAGAACCTAAATTGATTGTATGTAAAAAACTATTATATTCTTTTAAAAGATTTGTTGAAGCGGTAACACTATGTCTTAATTGTAAATACTGTCCATCTTCAAAATTTTTATTCAAGCCATTTTCATCATAATCATAATTTGCAAAAAATATCTCTTCTTGTAATGATACATTCAAATAATCGTCAAACAAACTAAATCCATAAAAAAACGGTAAACTAACAGTTGTTTGCTGAGCTTTTAACCCAAGAGTTCTATGATAATTTGTATAATTTACATCTGTAGAATAAAGCAAGTTGTCTGCTATTAGTGGAGTAGAAAACCTATGATATTGAATGGTAGGAAGTTTTTGTATAGTCTGCTTTTGAGTAGTATCTGATACGGCATCGGAAACATCCCTATAATACCTCAAATATGTACCCAAATAATCATTGTTTGTTTTGTAATAGTAATTGATTTTTGACTCTACTTTTCTCGGTGTTTTATTTTCTTCCAAAGAATCAGATAAAGTTTTGTACTCAATATCTCTTAAAAAATCTAAATCCGCATAAAATCCATCTTCATGGTCTTTTTGCTTTAATGCAAAAATATTTCTTCTTTCATATTTAACTCCGATTCCATAATGATCTTCGTTTTTTAATTCATTCTCTACCTTATAGTCTTCTTTTTCATTGAAGTAGCCAGTTGATATATCAAGCATAGAATCAGGACTGTCGGCGTATCTGAAATAAGCATATAAACCATTACCCCTTTTTGCCCTATATTGCGGTACAACTTCAACATCCCAATTATCGGCAGGTGCATAATAATAAGGTTGCATATAGATAAAACCTTCCGTACTTGAATAGCCGAGAGTTGGCATAAGTAAACCGGAATGTCTATCCGTATTTGTATAAAAAGCAAAATATGGAAGGTATAAAATAGGTACATCTCTTATATATAAACGATTATTGAAAGTTTGTAGCCAACTATATTCATCACTATGTGAACCGCTACTAAATCTAATACTCCAATCTGGATTATTACAATCACAACTTGACATTAATGATTTTTCCAAATAAACATCGTTACCTTTAGATGTAACCTTTGCACTTTCAATCCACAGGTTATTTTCATAAAGCATAAAAACTATTTCGGATAATGATGAAACTTCAAATTCCATAAATGAGTAATTACTTATGGATAGACTTTTATTATCCTTCATAATATTAACATTGTCATACAAACTTACTTGATTTTTAGCTTTATTATATACAGCCTTTTGAGCTGTAATATAATAAGTAGGTGAAAACATTATAACATCACCGGTTGCCGTCACTATATCATTTTCATACTCTATATTTTTTGCTACAACCTGAAACTGTTCTTGCTCTTTTTTTTCTTGCACTTGAGCATATAAAGAATATAACACACATAATAAAAATATTAAAATCTTACGCATTTACTACCAATGTTTTTGCAATTTTGTCTTGAAATGTCTGTCGTCCGTCATTGAAAAAAGCAAATATGAATCCTAAATAAAAAAACATTTCACTTAAAATTCTAGCAACCGCCCTAACCAATGAATTCATGAATGAGATATTAGATAATGTATCATGATCTATAACCCTTATCTTTGATAAGTATTTACCGACCGTTGCACCATAATACCAAACAAAAAATGTATGGTATGAAATTTTCAACATCATAATAGGTAGTAAATATTCATTTAACACCGTCATTACGGTTGTAAAATCATCACCTGCACTCTTAATTTGTTCCCAAAAAATAAGTGCCGTAATAAAAGTAATTAAAATATCATCAATAATATAAGCCTTAATCCTTGGCCAAAAGGTAGCTAACTGAAGATTTTGTATATCGTTATTACTTGTTTTGTCGTGCATTGTTATCTCAAAGCTTGATATGCAATATCAGACCTGCATTTTTTACCGGCAAAGTGAACCTGACCACAAAGACCGTATGCTCTATTTCTTGCTTCTTTTATATTATCACCGAGTCCAACGCATACCAAAACACGACCACCCGTTGCAAACAGCTTATCATCTTCTTTTGATACTCCGGCATATGATATATGTGAATTTTCTTTTAAATCCATATCAACTATTTCATCCACTATAATTTCAGCAGTATCAGAATTACCGTATGGATAGTTTTGACTTGCCATAACAACACCGACCGCATATTTGTTTAAAAACTCTATTTTAAGATTTGATAAATCTTTAGTCGCACCCTTATAAAAAAGTTCACTAACAGGTGTTTTTAATAAAGGCATAATAATCTCACACTCAGGGTCACCGAATCTTACATTAAATTCCAACGTATAAGGTTCACCTTTTACAACCATAACCCCTATAAAAAGTACACCTTCATATGGAGCATTTTCATTTTGCATACCGGCAAGTGTAGGTTTTATGATTCTTTGTTTTACTTTTTCATATAACTCATCATCAACCAAAGGAGTTGGTGCATATGCGCCCATTCCACCGGTATTAGGACCTGTATCACCGTCCCCTACTCTTTTATGGTCTTGTGCTGCAGGAAGCAAAATAAAATCTTTGCCGTCACATATAGCAAACATTGAAAGCTCATACCCATCCAAGAACTCCTCAACAACTACTTTTTTACCTGCATCACCGAAAGATGCACCGCTTAACATATCACTTACAGCTTGAGTAGCCTCTTCGTAAGTGGTAGCTATAATTACACCCTTACCGGCACATAAGCCATCAGCTTTTACTACTATCGGCGGAGTTAATGTTTGAATAAATTCTTTTGCTTGTGATAAATCATCTGTTTCTATAAATCTAGCTGTAGGTATATTGTATTTTTTTAGTATATTTTTCATATACACTTTTGAACCTTCAAGTCTAGCAGCATCTTTTGAAGGACCGAATATTACTAAATCATTAGCTTTAAAAATATCTACAACGCCATCTGTTAGAGGTGCTTCCGGACCTACTATCGTCAAATCTATTTGATTGTTTTTTGCCCATATGGCTAAATCGTTATAATCTTTTATATTTATATTTGTACCGAGTCTATCAGTAGCGCCGTTTCCGGGACAGAAAAAAAGTGTATGTTTTTGTTCATTAGAAATTGCAAGACCTATTGAGTATTCTCTACCGCCGCTACCTAAAATTAATATATTCATTTATATTTCTCCAAGATTTAATAATTATCCCAAACAGGCGTTAACCACGAAAGTGGCCCTAAAAGCCAACAAATTGCAGGTTGAGCATCCTTTAGGAACTGCAACAAAAAACGAGCGTTACACACCGGATGACTACGAAACCCACTAAAAATACAATTATCGGACCCTCAAAGTGTGGGAATCCCGCTTTGTCTAGGATAAATTATGAGTATATTATACCTAATATTTTATTAATTAAAGGAGATTTTTTGCAAGTTTTATGCATTCATCTATAGAAGTTTTTGAAGATACATAATATTTTATATACTCAGGAAGTCTTAACGCGGTAGTCTTACCTATACAAACAGCCCTATTTGTAATATCCCAAGAAAAATTTCTTAAAAAACACTCAATATTAGAAGGGGATGTAAAAATGATAATAGAATTAGATTCTAGTGTAGTTCCTAATTGCTGACATACGGTTTTATAAGCAATATATGAAGTTAAGTTTATATGATGATTTTTTAAAATCTCTTCAAGATTTGATACCACCTCAAAAGCTTTGAGATATAAAACCTTTTTATCTACCAATAGAGGAATCAATTCATTAGCAAAATCATTACCATGACCACTTATTCCGGTATATACAACGTTTCCGTTTAATGAAATTGTATAGTCTGATGTTGGCTTTGATATTGAATATATAGGTTTTTTATGCCAATCTTTGAAAGAATTGTTTAGTGCCTTTACTGCATTCTTAGAAGTAACAATAATAGCATCGTATAGATTTAAATCAATATCTATTAGACTATATTCCGTAGCAAGAAGGGGTAAATTTACGACCCCTTCATATTCTTTGTCATTATTAGTTAGATAAATCATTCCCATTCTATAGTAGCCGGTGGCTTAGAACTAATGTCATACACTACTCTATTGATTCCATCAACCTCATTGATAATTCTTCTACTCATAGTCTCTAGTATATCATGAGGAATATGTGCAAATGTTGCAGTCATACCGTCTGTTGCTTCAACTATTCTTATACAAGCAGTGTTATCGTAAGTTCTATTATCACCCATTACACCAACTGATCTTACATTTAAAAGTACCGTAAATGCTTGCCAAGTTTTATCGTAATATCCACTAGCTCTTAGTACATCAAGCATTATTACATCTGCAGCTCTTAAGACTTTCAAATCATCTTTATTTACTTCACCCATGATTCTTATAGCAAGACCTGGACCTGGGAAAGGGTGACGCCCTAACATATCTTTTGGAAGACCAAGTTCAAGCCCTAAAGCTCTTACTTCATCTTTAAAAATCTCTCTTAGAGGTTCTATAAGCTCAAACGTCATCCAATCAGGAAGACCGCCAACATTGTGGTGAGATTTGATAGTTTTACTAGGACCTTTAACCGCAACAGATTCTATAACATCGGTATAAAGTGTACCTTGTGCTAGATATTTAATACCGTCGTGTTTTTTAGCTTCTATATCAAATACTTCAATAAAAGTTTCGCCTATAATTTTTCTTTTTCTCTCAGGGTCCGTAACTCCTGCAAGTCTTGATAGGAAAAGTTCACTAGCATCTGCAGTAATAAGATTTACCCCTCTACTTTTAAACATAGCTTCAACTTGTTCTCTCTCGTTAGCTCTTAAAAGACCGTTATCAACAAACACAGGTATTAGTTGGTCTCCAATAGCTTCTGCTAGAAGTGTTGCGACAACAGAGCTATCAACTCCGCCGCTAACACCGCATAATACTTTATCAGTTCCTACTTTTGCTTTTATTTTTGCAATTTGTTCTTTGGCAAAATTACCCATATTCCAAGTACTTTCGCAACCGCAAATATATTTTGCAAAGTTTTTAAGAAGTTTTGAACCCTCTACGCTATGATAAACTTCCGGGTGGAATTGGAATGCAAATATATTTTTATCCATATT
>DISL01000006.1 GCA_002421845.1 Epsilonproteobacteria bacterium UBA6211
TACCATTTCAAAAGTGTGTGTAACAGCACAACATAGAGAGATGTTAGATCAAGTTCTTGATATGTTTGATATAAAACCTGATTATGATTTAAATATTATGAAAGCAGGTCAAGATTTATTTGATGTAACTACAAATGTTCTTTTAGGATTAAAAGATGTATTAAATGATTTTAACCCAGATGTTGTTTTGGTTCATGGTGATACTACAACTACAAGTGCTTCTAGTTTAGCTGCTTTTTATAATAAAATAAAAGTAGGACATGTTGAAGCAGGTCTTAGAACAGGTGATATTTATAGTCCTTGGCCAGAAGAAGCAAATAGACAAATAACTGGAGTATTAGCAAACTATCATTTTGCACCAACTACTACTTCAAAGAATAATTTATTAAAAGAGAATAAAAACCCAAATGATATTATCGTAACTGGAAATACAGTTATTGATGCTTTGTTTTTAGCATTGGACAAAATAGAAAAAAATGCTAATCTTAAATCTAAAATTGTAGATTCAATAAACTCACAATATAAACTTCAAGATAATAAAAAAATAATACTTGTAACTGGACATAGAAGAGAAAATTTTGGACAAGGATTTATAAATATCTGTGAAGCATTAAAAACTCTTGCACTAAATAATCCAGAAATAGATGTAGTTTATCCAGTACATTTAAATCCAAATGTTCAAAAACCAGTAAATGAAATACTTTCAGATACTTCAAATGTATATCTTATAAATCCTCTTCAATATGAAGAGTTTATATTTCTTATGAATAAATCATATTTTATAATCACTGATTCAGGAGGAGTTCAAGAAGAAGCTCCAAGTTTAGGAAAACCAGTATTAGTTATGAGAGATACAACAGAGAGACCAGAAGCTTTAGAAGCTGGAACTGTTAAGCTTGTAGGAACTTCTAAAGAAACTATTATCAAAGAAGCTCAAAAACTATTAGATGATGAAAATGAGTACAACACTATGTCAAAAGCTCACAATCCTTATGGTGATGGAAAAGCATGTGAAAGAATTGTAAATTTTATAAAGGAAGTAAATATATGAATCAAAATAAAAAAATATGTGTAATAGGACTTGGATATATTGGACTTCCTACAGCTGCTCTTTTGGCAAATAGAGGATATGATGTTCATGGAGTTGATGTAGTAAAAAGTACAGTAGATACTATAAATCAAGGAAAGATTCATATAGTAGAGCCAGAGCTTGATACTTTTGTAAAAAGTGCAGTTAATAGTGGAAAATTAAAAGCTAGTTTAAAACCAGATTTTGCAGATGTATTTATCATAGCTGTTCCAACACCTTTTAATGATGGATTTGTACCAAATGTNNNAAAAGAAGAGAATATTGACACTTCAAAGATATATATAGCTCATTGTCCAGAAAGAGTACTACCTGGAAAAATCATGAAAGAGTTAGTTGAAAATGATAGAATTGTTGGTGGTCTTACACCAGAGGCAACATCTAAAACAGTAGAGTTTTATAATACTTTCGTAAGTGGAGAAGTACTAAGCACAGATGCCAGAACTGCTGAGATGGCAAAACTAACTGAAAACTCTTTCAGAGATACAAATATAGCTTTTGCAAATGAGTTATCAATGCTTTGCGACAAGTTTGATATAAATGTATGGGAGCTTATAAGTCTTGCAAATAGACACCCAAGGGTAAATATACTGCAACCAGGGGCTGGAGTTGGAGGTCACTGTATAGCAGTAGATCCGTGGTTTATAGTTCATGCTGGTGGTGAAACTGCAAAGATGATAAGAACAGCAAGAGAAGTGAATACATATAAAACAGAGTGGGTAATAGAAAAGATAAAAAATGCAGCACTAAAATTTGAAGCACAAAATGGCAGAAAAGCAAAAGTTGCCTGTATGGGATTGGCTTTTAAACCAGATATTGATGATTTAAGAGAATCTCCAGCTTTATATATAGCTAGAAGACTTAAATCTGATGGATTAGAAATACTTGCAGTTGAACCAAATATAGAAAGTCATAAAGAGTTTGAGATAGTTAATTATAAAGATGCTTTAGAAAAAGCTGATATAGTGACTTTTTTAGTGGCACACAAAGAGTTTAAAAAACTTGATATAAAAACGGAGTTAGATTTTTGTGGAGTTTTAAACTAAAATGAAAGGAATTATCTTAGCAGGTGGCTCGGGAACAAGACTTTATCCAGTAACAAGAAGTATAAGTAAACAACTACTTCCAATATATGATAAACCTATGATTTATTATCCACTTTCAGTTTTAATGTTAGCAGGAATTAAAGAGATACTTATTATCTCAACACCAGAAGATTTGCCTAGATTTGAAGAACTTTTGGGCGATGGAAGTGATTGGGGAATAAAACTATCTTACAAAGTTCAACCAAACCCAGATGGGCTTGCACAAGCATTTATTCTGGGAGAAGAGTTTATAGGAGATGATAGTGTTTGTTTAATACTTGGAGATAATATTTTTTATGGTCAAGGATTTTCTCCTATGCTTAAGAATGCAGCTTCTTTAAAAGATGGAGCTTTGGTTTTTGGATATAGTGTAAAAGACCCACAAAGATTTGGTGTAGTTGAGTTTGATAAAGATTTTAATGTTTTAAGTATAGAAGAGAAGCCAAATAAACCAAAATCAAACTTTGCTGTAACTGGACTTTATTTTTATGATAATAGTGTTGTAGAAATAGCAAAAAATGTAAAACCATCAGAGCGTGGAGAACTTGAAATTACAACCGTAAATCAAGAGTATCTAAGAAAAGGAAAACTAAAGGTAGAACTTTTAGGAAGAGGTTTCGCTTGGCTTGATACAGGAACTCATGATAGCTTACTAGAGGCTGGACAATTTGTACAAACAATAGAACATAGACAAGGGTATAAAATAGCTTGTTTGGAAGAGATAGCTTATAATAATGGTTGGATAAGTAAAGAAAAGATACTCGAAATCGCAAAACCACTTTCTAAAAATGGTTATGGACAATATCTTTATGATTTAGTAAAGGAAGATAATGTTTAATAATTCAAATAAAAATATACTATTAACAGGAACAGCAGGATTTATAGGTTCAAACTTTGTGCCATATTTTTTAGATAAATACCCAAACTATAATCTAGTAAACATAGACCTTTTAACATATGCTGGAGATTTGGAAAATCTAAAAGAGTGTGAAGCAAATCCTAGATATAAATTTATAAAAGGTGATATCTGTAATAGAGAATTAATAGAGTTCATCTTTAATGAGTATGATATTCAAGGTGTTATCCACTTTGCAGCTGAATCACATGTTGATAACTCTATTAAAAATCCAGGAGTATTTGTACAAACAAATGTAAATGGAACATTTACTTTAATTGATGTTGCTTATAAATATTGGATGAGTAAACCATTTACTTATAAAGATGAATATAAAGGTTGTAGATTTCATCATATTTCAACAGATGAAGTATATGGAACACTTAGTCTTGATCCAAATGATCTATTTACAGAAAAAACACCATATGCTCCAAACTCTCCATATAGTGCTAGCAAAGCTTCAAGTGATATGATAATAAGAGCATATAATGAAACATATGGAATGAATACAGTAATCACAAACTGCTCAAATAACTATGGACCAAAACAACATGATGAAAAATTAATTCCTACAATTATACGAAATGCTTTAAAAGGAAACCCAATTCCAATATATGGTGATGGGAAAAATATAAGAGATTGGTTGTATGTATTAGACCACTGTAAAGGAATAGACCTTGTTTATCATAATGGAAAAACTGGAGAGACATATAATATTGGTGGAAGAAATGAGAGAACAAATCTTCAAATAGTTGATACAATAACAACTATTTTAGATGAACAAGTTCCAAAACCAGATTTTTCATATAAAAGTCTAATAACATTTGTAGAAGATAGAGCAGGACACGATAGAAGATATGCAATAGATGCAACAAAGCTTGAAAATGAACTTGGATGGAAAGCAGATGAGAATTTTGACACAGGGATAGTTAAGACTATTGAGTGGTATTTGGGGAAGTATAAATAATGGCATATTATACAGAAGAACAACTGCAAAACTTAGGCTTTAAATACATAGGTAAGAATGTAAAAATAAGCGATAAAGCAAGTATTTATAATTGTGATCAAATAGAGATAGGTGATAACTCAAGAATAGATGATTTCTGNNTTTCTGGAAAAATCAAAATTGTAGAAATGTTCATATAGCTCCATTTTGTTTAGTTGCAGGTGGAGATAAGGGGATAGTTTTTGAAGATTTTTCAGGACTTGCTTATCAAGTACAAGTTTTTACCCAATCTGATGATTATAGTGGAAGAACTTTGACAAATCCAACTATTCCAGATGAATATAAAAAAGAGATGAAAAAAGAAGTAACTATAGGGAAACACTCTATTGTAGGAGCTGGAAGTATAATTATGCCAGGTGTTACATTGGCTGAGGGAACTTCAATAGGTGCATTGTCTTTAGTTAGGAAAAGGACTGAAGAATGGAGTATATATTTAGGAAATCCAGCTAAAAAGATTACAAATAGAAAAAAGGATCTATTAGATCTTGAAAAACAATACTTAGAAAATGAGGGTAAACTATGAATAAACTAGCTTTTTATATTATGAATTCAAAAGGGTTTTATGTACTTAAAAACTTTATTGATAAATTTGGAAGTTCATCTGTAGCATATGTAGTAAGCGGTGAAGATAAAAATATCCAAAAAGATTTTTTTAAAGAGATAAAAGAGTTGGCTACAAAAGAAAAAATCAAATTTTTTAATCGATTTGAAGATATAACACCTATTGAAAAAGGCTTTAGCGGATATAAATTTGCTATTGGCTGGAGATGGCTGATCAAAGATGAAAGAAATCTAATAGTTTTTCATGATTCGCTTTTGCCAAAATATAGAGGATTTGCACCACTTGTAAACTACTTAATCAATAATGAAAATCTGGGGGGGGTAACAGCTTTGTTTGCAAGTAGTGAATATGATAAAGGTAACATCATCGCTCAAAAAAGTTTTGAGATAAACTATCCTATAAAAATAAACGAAGCTATTCAAAAAACAGAGCCACTTTACTTTGAACTTGTAGATGAAATTTTTACAAATATTAAAAATAGTAATGAATTGAAATCTATAAAACAAAATGAAAGCAAAGCTACATATAGTCTTTGGCTTAATAATGAAGATTATTTTATAGATTGGTCTTGGAGTGCTGAGAAAATAAAAAGATTTGTAGATGCAGTTGGTTATCCATATGACAATGCAAAAGCATATCTAAATAGTGAAGTTGTAAAATTTTTAGATGTTGAGATAGTTGAGGACAAAGTGGTTGAAGATAGAGAAAGACATATCGGAAAAGTAATATTTATCAAAGATGGTATGCCTATTGTAGTTTGTAATGATGGACTAATAGGCTTGAGAGATATTCGTGATGAAAATGATAATGAGATGTTTATAAATTTTAGGAGTAGGTTTAAATGAGTTTTTTTACAGAATCACAAGTACGACAAAAAGCATCAGAAGCTAAAAGTTATAAGACAGTATCAACGGAAGAATTACTAATAGAATCAAATGAAAAATTTGAATCAAGCGATACAAATTATGATATTTTTTTATCTCATAGCTTCAAAGATGCTGAACTTATCTTGGGTATTAAAAAAATACTAGAAGATGATTATGGTTATAGTGTTTATGTTGATTGGATAGAAGATAAACATCTTGAAAGAGATCAAGTAACTAAATATACAGCTCAAGTATTGAAAGATAGAATGAACAATGCTAAAAGTTTAATTTTTGTTACTACTGAAAATTCTGAGACTTCAAAATGGATGCCATGGGAATTAGGTTATTTTGATGGTGTGAATGGACATGTGGCAATATTGCCTATTATGAAAAGTAGTAGCGAAACTGAATACAAAGGACAAGAGTATTTAGGGCTTTACCCGTATATTACATATTCATCTTTTTCAGGTTTAAAACTAAATGAGAATAAAAAAAGCACTTCAACCAAAGGATTATTTAGAGATATGCTTTTAAGTACAGAAGTTGCAAAGTTTAAAGATTGGATCAACTAATGTCACCAGACAAACTTAAACACTTAGAGTTTATACAAAATGTAATCACGCGGATGAATAGTAACTCCTTTACTATCAAAGGATGGAGTATTACTATTGTATCTGCATTTTTGGCTTTGTATGCTTCTAGTAAAAATATTGATTTTCTTTTGGCTGGATTACCTGCTATC
This sequence comes from Epsilonproteobacteria bacterium UBA6211, assembly GCA_002421845.1. Lineage (GTDB taxonomy): Bacteria > Campylobacterota > Campylobacteria > Campylobacterales > Arcobacteraceae > UBA6211. The sequence continues at coordinate 6,244 of DISL01000006.1, forward strand.
TTTGTATTTTGGTATCTTGATAGTTATTATTTAACACAAGAGAGAAGATACAGAGAACTTTATAACGATAAAGTCAAAGATAACTGGGTTGATGATTTTGATATGAATGCATCTAAGTACACAACTAAAACTCTTATAGCTAGTTTTTGTTCACAAACTATATCGCCACTTTATTTTGGGATGGCTTTATTTTTAGTTTCATTGTACTTTTATGTGAGGTGTTTTTGATGGCAAGAAGAGTGTTTTTTAGTTTTAAGTATGAAGATGTGAGTCGTGCAATGGTAGTAAGGCACAGTTGGGTTACCAAACCAAACAAAAAATCAGCTGGGTTTATAGATAAAGCAGAATTTGAAAAAGTAAAACAAAAAGGTGACCAAGCTATAAAAAATTGGATAGACGATCAGCTCAAAGGTACTAGTGTAACTGTAGTTTTGGTTGGTGAAAAAACTTGCCAAAGCAAATGGGTAAAGTATGAGATAGAAGAGAGTATAAAAAGAGGTAACGGTCTTTTAGAGATCGATGTCAGTAAGATAAAGTGCATGCAAAAGAAAACAACATCAAGATGTAACTGGATGTTAGATAAAAAATATAGTAAATATTTATGGAACAAGCATAAAGGTCATGAAAATTTAGGTCAATGGGTAAAAGATGCAGCTATACAAGCAAGGAGTAATTAAAATGTATTCTATATCAATTCAAAATAAAGTTTTACTTTTTAAAAATGGAGCATTAATAGGTGAAGCAACAATAGAGAAAATTGAAGATTTTTACTTGGAACACAGTTTGCCATTACCTGAAGTTTGGGATGAAAATGATGATAACTGTAAGTTATTGATAAAAGAATATTTTGGAGCAAGAGAATAATGATACCATTTAACAAACCGCCTTTTACAGGTAATGAAGAAAAATATGTTTTAGAGTCTATGAAAAGTAGTAAAATTTCAGGAGATGGAGAATTCACAAAAAAATGTCATAAATGGTTTGAAGATAGATTAAAATGTAAAAAAGTTTTATTATCTCCTTCTTGTACACATGCTCTTGAAATGGCTGCAATTTTATTAGATATAAAAGAGGGTGATGAAGTAATAATGCCTTCATATACTTTTGTAAGTACAGCAGATGCTTTTGTGCTAAGAGGTGCAAAAATAGTTTTTGTAGATATTCGTCCAGATACTATGAATATAGATGAGACAAAAATAGAAGAAACAATCACTCCTAAAACAAAAGTGATAGTTCCAGTTCACTATGCTGGAGTTGCTTGTGAGATGGATATAATTATGGATATAGCAACAAAATACAATCTTTTTGTAGTTGAAGATGCAGCTCAAGGTATGATGAGTACATACAAAGGTAAAGCTCTTGGGACTATTGGACATCTTGGAGCTTTTAGTTTTCATGAAACAAAAAACTATACAAGTGCTGGAGAGGGTGGACTTTTAATTATAAATGATGAAAATTTTGTACAAAGAGCAGAAATAATAAGAGAAAAAGGCACAAATAGAAGTCTATTTTTTAGAGGTATGGTAGATAAATACTCTTGGGTAGATTTAGGAAGTAGCTATCTTATGAATGATGTAAGTGCAGCTTATCTTTGGGGGAATTTAGAAAAAGCTGATGAGATAAATCAAAATAGATTAAATAGTTGGCAAAAATATTATGATGGACTAAAAGAACTAGAAGAAAAAGGCTTTATATCACTTCCAAAAATTCCAGATGGATGTGTACAAAATGCTCATATGTTTTATATAAAAGTAAAAGATTTGGAAGAGAGAACAGCTTTATTAGATTATTTAAAAGAAAATGATATAGGAGCAGTCTTTCACTATGTACCACTTCATTCTGCACCTGCTGGATTGAAGTTTGGTAGGTTTGATGGTGATGATATTTTTACTACGATTGAGAGTGAGAGGTTAATAAGATTGCCTATGTATTATGGGATAAAAGATAGTGAAATATCAAAAGTTATAAAAAGTATTAAAGGTTTTTTTAATTGACTTTAAAAAAAATACTACAATTTTCATTAGGTCCTATAGGAGCAGCAGGTTTAGGTTTTGTTACATTGCCACTTGTTGCTTGGTATTTCCCTGTTGAAAGTCTTGGACAATTATCTATGTTGCAGGTATCATTGAGTTTTGCTGTTATGTTTTTTAGTTTAGCTATGCATCAAGCTTATGTAAGAGAATACCATGAGATAGATGATAAATCAATATTACTTAAATCTGTAGTATCTCCAGGCTTAATCATATTGTTTACCATAACACTGCTAGTTTCTGTACTGCCATTTTCCATTTCAAAAATACTATTTGATATAGAATCATCATTTATTAGTGTACTTTTTATTATAAGCATATTTGCAAGTTTTTTTATAAATTTTTTATCTCATATTTTAAGAATGCAAGAAAGAGGTATAGCTTTTTCTGTAACACAGATAATGCCAAAAGCAGTTTTAGTTCTACTTCTTGGATTTGTTATATTTTTAAATTTAGAAAATAGTTTTACTAATCTTTTGATTATAAATACTGTATCTATAGTATTTTCAGTACTTACTTTTTCATATATAACAAAAGATATATGGATACCTGCCATAACTTCAACAGTTGATAAAAAATATATAAAAAAACTTTTAAAATTTAGTTTACCACTAGTTGCAGGAAGTCTTGCTTATTGGGGTCTAACTGCTATGGATAAATTTTTTATACGATATTTATCTAGTTTTGAAGAGTTGGGCGTGTATGCTATTGCTGTGAGTATAGCAGGTGCTGTTAGTATAATATCTACAATATTCTCAAACCTATGGCATCCTACAGTGTATAAATGGGTTAAAAATGGAGTAGAGCCTACAAAAGTGCAACAAGTCATAGAGTCTATGTTTTTAGGTGTGGCTTTTGTGTGGAGTTGTGTAGGATTATTTTCATGGATAATCTTATACTTTTTACCTGATGAATACATAGCAGTAGAGTATCTACTTGTTGCTTGTGTGTCTATATCGCTATTTTATATGCTCTCTGAAACTACAGTAGTAGGCATAGGTATCACACGAAAGTCTATGTATGCTATGCTGGCATCTATAGTAGCTTTTACATTAAACTTAATACTAAACTATTTTTTGATACCTCCGTATGGAGCTTCGGGAGCAGCTATTGCTACGGTGTTTTCATTTTTTGTATTTTTTTTAGTGCGAACAGAAGCCAGTGCATATTTGTGGGTTTCTTTACCTAGACGGAAAATATATTTTATGTTACTTGCTTATATGATTGCGACTACTGTCTTTGTATTGACTAAGGCACAAATAGAATATTTTTTCTTGATTTGGATTGGGTTGTTTTTGGTGAGTGTATTAATGTATATTAAAAGAGTATATTTTTTGATAGAAGTATTATTGAAAATTAAAGGAGATAAATCATGTTAATTATATATAGTGCATTAAGACTTGGCGGAATTGAAACTTTTTTTGTTAGATTAGCAAAAAAAAGATATGAAATGGGATTGACTACAAAAATTCTTTTGGAATTAGATAAGGAATATTCCAATAAGGAACTTCTAGAAGAAGCCTATAAATATTCTGAAATTTATTTTATAAAAGATCTTTTTTGGGATGTACCATTGATAAGAAAAAAGCTCTTGTTATTATGCCCATTTAAAAAGCGATATATTAATGATATTGTTTTAAACATTAAGCAAATTCATGTTGCTAATGGTTATTATGCTTTACTTGCAAATAGAATAATAGAAAAAACAAAAATTAAAGTACCTCTAACTGTCGGATTCTATCACAGCAAAGAATTTGCATACTTTAAAAAAAGAACTCCAAGTTTTATAAAAATTCAAAATGATTTTGTTTTAAAAAATATAAATAAACATAATCTTATAACTTTTAGTGATAGTGTGAATAATTACTTTTTAAAAAGCCACAATATTTGTTTGGATGGTAGTAATATTTTTAGAATAGGAGTTATTGATAAATTNNAAAAACAATAAAAATATTATCAATTGGAAGAATTGTCAATTTTAAAACTTATAATTTTTGGATGTTAGAAGTAGTTAGAAACTTATTAAAAAAAGGAATTTCTGTTGAGTATCATATTTATGGTGATGGACCAGAATTTGGTAAATTAAAAGATTTAATTGATTCATATAATCTTTCAAAAAATATTTTTTTAAAAGGTAGTGTCAATTATTCTCAGATTAAAACTATTATGATTAGTTTCGATTTATTTATTGGAAGTGGAACTAGTATTGTTGAAGCTTCATCTTTAGGTATACCATCTATTGTTGGAATAGAGTCCACTAAAGAGCCACTTACATATGGTTTTTTCTCAGATGTTTGTATGTATGATTATAATATAGATGGATTAGATTTAGTTAAATGCTCAGTAGAAGAGTTAATCTTAAAATATTTAAAAATGGATTATAAGGAAAGATATAACTTATCAAAACTGCATTCAGAATCAATTAAGCCATTCTTAATGTCTACAACAGTAGAGAACTTTGAAAGTCTTAATGGTAATTGTGTGCATCAAAAGAAATTAAATTTATTAAATTATATTGAACATGAAACAGATAAATTATATCACGGAGTAGTTGCCAAATTCACTAGAAAACATCCTTTAGATGTTAAATATAATTTGCAATAAATTAAGGCAGTAAATAAATGAAAATACTACAAATAATACCTAATTTAAATAGTGGTGGAGCAGAAAAATTTTGTATACAATTATCTAATGAGTTATCGAAAAGCAATGAAGTTGTTTTATGTACATTATTTGACATAGATGATAGTATGATATTTGCAAAAGAAGTACATCAAAATGTAAAAGTAGTAAGCTTAAATAAAAAATTAGGCTTGGATATAAAAATATTTTTTAAATTATATCAATTGTTAAAAAAAGAAAAACCAGATGTTATTCATACTCATCTAAGTGCTTTATTCTATTCACTGTTTATAGTACTATTTAGCAATGTAAAAATTATACATACCATACATAATCTTGCCCACAAAGAAGCAAATCGATTTAAAATAAATGTATATCGTGTATTTTTTAAATATTTTAATGTGACACCTGTATCAATATCTAAACTTGTGCTTAAAAGCACAAAAGAATTGTATGGTAATAAATTTGATGTGATGATTGAAAATGGTACAACAAAACCTTACGCAACAAATAAATTGAATAGTGTAAAAGACGAAATAAAATCTTATAAGCATACTAGTAATACAAAAATTTTAACTACCATAGGAAGAATAGCAAAGCAAAAAAATCAAAAATTACTTATCGAAACTGTTAAGATATTAGTTGCACAGGAGTATGATGTCGTCTTATTAATAATAGGTGACGATCCAGAAAAGGATAAGTCTTTACTCAAAGAATTAAAAAAATATGAAGATGAGAGAATTAAATTTTTGGGTTTAAAATCAAATGTAATAGATTATTTGACTTATAGTGATCTATTTTGTTTATCTTCCCTTTATGAGGGAATGCCTATTACTTTACTTGAAGCTATGTCTCTTGGAGTGATCCCTGTTTGCACACCTGCTGGTGGTATAGTAGATGTGATTGATGTTAATACAGGTTTTATTGCTAAAGATTTTAGTAAAGAAAGTCTAACAGAAGCCTTTAAGCAATATTTGAAGTTAGAACAAAATAATTTGGAGATTTTAAAAAATAATTTGAAATCTAAATTTAACTCTAAGTATTCAATTGAGATTACTGTAAATCAATATTTTGAAGAGTATATAAAATGATTTATTTATCTAGTGCAGTATTGCTGTTTTTATTTACTTATTCGCTTTTTTTAAAAAATAAATTAAAATATCAAGAAATTGGAATTTTTTTAATAATATTTTTTATATTTTTTAGTGTAATCGCATTACGAACAAGTGGTATTGACTATGATTCATACAGTTATATTTATGATATTCAGTCGTTTGAATATTTTTCATTTCCTTTTTACAATACTCCTACACTTGGTACAACAGGAAATGAATTTATTTTTGCAACAGCCATATCAATATTTAAATCACTCAATCTGTCATTTCAATCATTTTTGATATTTATAGGTCTATTGTCTTTAGGAATAAAATTTTATTTTATCAAAAAGTATTCAAGTTTTATTGTGCTTTCTTGCCTACTATATTTTGCTACTTTGTTTGTTAAGGATATTGGACAAATTCGTCATGGATTAGCTATTGCAATTATATTATTTGCTATTTTACCACTTGTAAAAAGACAAGTTATGTATTATTTTTTAGTGGTTATATTGGCTTCTTCTATTCAGGTTTTTTCTATTGTCGCACTCCCTTTATATTTTTTATATCCATACTTAAAAAATAAAAAGATTGCGTATTTAGTTATTTTAACTTCATTAATAGTATATGCAACTGGTGGAATATTTGATAGTNNATAGTAAAACTTTTCTCGTTATTCATTGAACAAAAGGTATATGGATATTATGAAAATAAAGAACTTGATATTGTATATTTAAATATTTTCAATATTTCAATGTTGTTATTTAGTTTAATTTTAGTCTATTTTAAAGAAAAACTCTCAAAGAATAATTTGTTTTTTGAAGGACTTATTGTATCAAATATTTATGCAATATCTTGTTATTTTTTCTTTGCAGATTTAGGAATTATAAGTGGAAGAATATTTGAATTATTAGGTTTGTATGCTGTGATTTTTATAATGCCAACTTTTATAAAAATGGTAAAGCCTAAGATAGTACCTATAATGATCATCTTGCTATTTTCTAGTTTATTGTCGTACAAGCTTTATTTTCAAATAGAATATAGTTCTTTATTAGAAGATTTATTATGAAAAGAATTTTATTGCTAGGTTCTCTTCCTCCTCCAATAGGTGGAGTGACTATTCATATAGATAGATTTTTTAATTTGTTTAAAGATAACAGCAAGTTTGAGCTATCAGTTTTGGACATCAAGAAAAAGAGACTTTTTTTGAAAGATATCCAGATAAAAAGTCTTTTGGGAATACTTATATATTTTTTAAAAACTAAAATTGTGCATATTCATATAAGCAATGATACTGTAAAACTTTTTTTCGCATTGATTTCAAAACTGATGCTTAAAAAAGTGATATACACACATCATAATAGTTTGGTTAGAAATAGATTTATTTTTAAATTGATGTATAAAATTTGTGATCGGGTAATACTTGTAAATGACAAAGAGATTTCAAAAGATTTGATAGTTAAAGATAAAACAGAAGTTATTCCTGCATTTTTACCACCATATCAGTTTGAAGATTTACCACAAGTATTAGAAAACGAAATAAAGGCATTTGATACTATTATCTCTACCAATTGTTATTTATATAATCTTATAAATGGTAAACATGTGTATGGATTTGATCTGATAATTGATGCTTTTTATAGCTTATCAAAAAATCAAAAAGTCAAAAATACTTTATTGATACTAGTTGACCCTTCAAATACCACATGTGAATTTGTTTCTAAATTGTTAAAAGATAAAGAATTTTGTACAAATAAAGTACTACACATTACACAAAAGTTAGATTTTGTATCATTGGTGAAAAAATCAAATATAACCATAAGAGCTACAAGAACAGATGGAGACTCTTTATCTATTCGTGAGTCTTTGTATTTTAATGTACCTATTATTGCTAGTGATGTTACAGCTAGACCAGAAGGTACTATAACTTTTAAAAGTGATGATAGTGTTGATTTGGAAAATAAGATTTTAAAAGTATTGGAAAATAAACAAGAACTTGAATATGAGGATATCAATTATGGACAGAAAGTTTTAGATTTGTATGGTGAGGTTTTGGGATGAATAAAGTTTTGTATAATAATTTTAATCTTTTAAGACTACTAGCAGCATTGCAAGTAGTTTATTTACATGCTGTAGAGCATTTGCATATAAAAAATGAAATAGCTTTGTTTATAGGTAGTATTATCTCTTATTTTCCTGGAGTGCCTATATTTTTTCTTATTAGTGGATACCTAATCACTATGAGCTATGAAAAAAATCCAGATATAAAAGAGTACACAAAAAATAGAGTTCTTAGAATATTTCCAGGGCTTTATGTAAGCTTTTTTATAGGGCTTATTATTCTTTGGTATTTTGGACAGTTTCATGGTGTGGGTGTGATGGATGTAGTTCCTTGGGTGTTTGCACAGCTTAGTTTCTTTCAGTTTTATAACCCAGAGTTTATCAGAGACTTTGGAGTGGGAGTTATTAATGGTTCTCTTTGGACTATATCTGTTGAGCTTTGTTTTTATATTGTACTTCCATTGCTTTATATATTTTTGAAAAAAGATTTTTTTAAAAGAGTAAGTTTATTATTAATAATCTCTTTCGGATTTTATTACTACATTAATGAAATAAGTTCTAAGACTTTTATATATGAAAAATTAGTACAGGTAAGTATGCTTCCATATCTTTTTTATTTTTTATTTGGTATTACGCTATATAAGTTTAAAGATAACTTGATAAAGTACATTGAAAACAAGGTTTTACTTTTTTTAGGTCTTTATGCTATATTGTGTATACTTAAATTTGATATTTTTTTATACGATGTAGTTAAGCAGGTTGTATTTTCAATATTTATCTTTTCATTTGTGTTTTCATACAAATCTTTGAGTCATAAACTTTTAGGAAACAATGATTTTACTTATGGAGTATATATCTATCATATGCTTATAGTTAATGTGATGGTAGAAAAAGGTATATCGGGGGGGGGGTACAAAACCTCATGATAGTTTTGGTGCTTTCTTTGGCTTGTGGAGTATTGAGCTACTTTTTGGTAGAGAAGCCATTTTTAAAAATGAAAAAACGAAGCTTATTTGGACAGATGCATAGAGATGATTAAAATTAATAAAGTTAAACGACAACATTATGTACCACAGTTTTATTTAAAAAGATGGGTAAATGATATATCAGATACTCAAATATGGGTTTATGATAAAGAGAGAAAAAAATCATTTTCAAACAATGTGCAATGTGTAGCATCGTCAAACTATTTTTATGATTTTCCAGATGTTTCACAAGAACAAATGGATCAAATATGTGAGAAAATAGAAGAAACCATCAAAGATGAGATTGAAAAAGCAAAAGCATTAGAATACATAACAGGGCAACTTTATGAAAAGTCATTGTCTGAGATAGAAGCTATAAACAGTGGAGTGATAAAAAGCATCATCAAAAGAGTTGAAGATGTAAGAGCATTGCCACTAGAATATTTTACAAAACATCACTTTATAAAAATAGAAGATATTGTTGAACTGTCTTTTTTTATAGCATTACAACATACTAGAACTACTGAAACTAGAATAGTGTTTGAACAGTTTACACAGCAGTTTGGAAAACATCTTGCAGATATGATGATAGATAATATTGATAAGGTAGGACAAGATGAAGAGTTAAAACAAAAGTTAGGTGAAGATATTTTTAAAGAGTATTTAGAAAGTGTCAAAAGTGGTAAGTTTGGAAAAAGTTCTTTTAGTGTAAGTGTAAATGAAAAATATACAAAAATACAACATCTTAAAATGATGTTTGATATTGCAAAAGATATTGAAAATATCATAAAACACTACAAGTGGATACTTTGTATAAATAATAGTGAGATACCATTTTTTACATGTGATAATCCTGTAGTAAAAAAATCAAATCTAACTCATCCCTTTTATTCAAATGGGTTTAATAGTAAAGGGATAGAGATTTACTATCCTATAAGTCCTAAATATTCTATATGTATCATCGAACAATCATATTTAGAAAAAAAAGCACCTAGTTTGATTGATAGAACTATCTTTAAGTTTTCCAAAGAAAATGTTATTTACTACAATGACTTGATAGTTAAAAATGCTACTTCACAAATATACTCAAATAAAAATGAATTTAGTTGGGTAGAAAAAAGGCTTATAGATACTCCTAGTGTTGGAGATAAAAGTAGAAAAAGAATAACATTTCGAAATATTGGTGGTGGGAGATTGAAAAATTGATTGAATTAGATAATAAAATAAGAGGAGTGAAGAAAATATGAAACAACTTATACAATCATTTAAAACAGGAGAACTAGGACTTTTTGAAGTGCCTTCTCCAGTGTGTGAAAAAAACGGTGCATTAGTGCAAACAACAGTTAGTCTAGTAAGTGCAGGTACTGAAAAGATGCTTGTAGATTTTGCAAAAAAATCAATGCTAGCAAAAGCAAAAGATAGACCAGACCTAGTAAAACAAGTAATAGATAAGATGAAAAAAGAAGGTGTTAGAAATACACTAGAAAAAGTATTTACGAAGCTTGATACGCCTATACCTTTAGGTTATAGTTTAGCAGGTCGAGTTATTCAAGTAGGAGATGAACTTAGTGGTATAAACATAGGTGATAGAGTAGCTTGTGGAGGTGCTGGGTATGCAAACCATGCAGAGATAAACTATGTACCAAAAAACTTGATGGTAAAAATTCCTGATGGTGTGGATGATATAGATGCTTCTTTTGTAACTGTGGGTGCTATTGCTTTGCAAGGAGTGAGACAAACAGCTCCGCTTCTTGGTGAAAAGATAGCTGTTATGGGGCTTGGACTTTTGGGTCAGCTTACAGTTCAGCTTCTCAAAGCAAATGGATGTAAAGTAATCGGTTCTGATATAGACCCAGATAAGATGGCATTAGCTAAGAAACTTGGATGTGACGAAGTGNNAAGTGAACTTATTGTTAAAACTAATGAGTTTACAAATGGATATGGAGTAGATGCTGTTATTATAGCTGCTTCGACTAGCTCAAATCAGCCTATCACTGATGCGGCAGAAATAAGCCGAATGAGAGGAAGAGTTGTACTTGTAGGAATGGTTGGTATGGATGTACCGAGAAATACATACTATAAAAAAGAGTTAGAAATAAAACTATCTATGGCTTATGGTCCAGGTAGGTATGATCCAGAGTATGAAGAAAAAGGTATAGACTATCCATATGATTTAGTAAGATTTACAGAACAAAGAAACTTTGAAGCATTTTTAGGACTGATTCAAGAGGGAAAAATCACTCCAAAAGAACTTATTACTCACTCTTATGATTTCGATAATGCGATGAGTGCTTATGATTTACTTGAAGGAAGAATCCAAGAGAAATATTTAGGAATAGTTTTAAATTATAAAAGAGATATAAATCTTGAAGATGAAAAAATAGTTCAAAGAAGTGAAAAAAAGATAAGTAATGATAAAGTAAATATAGGTCTTATTGGTGCAGGAAATTTTACAAAATCAGTTATCTTACCAAATATTCAAAAAGTAGGTGATTTTGAACTTGTAGGACTTTGCACTGCTACTGGAGTATCAGCACAAGGAACTGGGAAAAAATATGACTTCAAATATATCACTACTGATAGTGCTGAGATATATAAAAATAGTGAGATAAATTCAGTATTTATAACTACAAGACACAATGACCATGCAAATAAAGTATTAAAAGCAATAGAGTCAAAAAAACATTGTTTTGTAGAAAAACCACTTTGTATCTATGAAGAAGAATTAGAGGCTATAAAAGAAGCTTACACAGGTGAAGTAGTTGTTCAAGTAG
>DISL01000063.1 GCA_002421845.1 Epsilonproteobacteria bacterium UBA6211
CTTACCCTTCATGGATGGTATTATAAGATAGAAGACGGCTCTATTGAGGAGTATAATAAAGATAAAGGAATTTTCATATCAATAAAAGATTTAGACGTCTAATAAGACTTTTGATATATTGAGTGCATCTTAATAAAATTTTGATATTTTTACAATCTTTTTTATATTAATCTGATTATAAAAGGTTTATAATGTGCTAGTCAAAAGGATTTTAGATGAATATAGAAATGATTATGATGGTTACGGTGTTGGTTTTTTTATGTATGATATTAATCATAAAATTAAAAGATGCCTAAAAGTGTTATGATGAATAGCGGATTTCTCCATTCATATCGATATTTGTTAAATTCCATACTGATTTTGGCATTTATTACTTTTATAAGTCATTTATTTAGAGATAGTTTAGATATTATTAATATAGCTTTAATTCATTTAATCCCTGTTGTAATAGTTTCTATGCACGGGAATATGAAATCAACTATTTTTATTACCTTAGTGAGCGTAGTATTTTTTAATTTTTTGTATGTGCCTCCGATTTATAGTTTTACCGTTCATAACGAGCTATATATTTGGAGTTTTATTATATTCGGGATAGTGGGGTGGATAATCACTTACCAATCCAAAAAACTCAATACCCAAAAAAGACAAAACGAATTAAGAGAATCTATCCTACATATAGTATCTCATGATTTAAGAACCCCGTTATCGACTATTCACGGCAGTATCAATCTTATTTTAAATAATAAAAATCTTGATAGTAAGAAAGTAGAATCTTTACTCGAAGATATACATTACTCATCAATTAGAATGAATAGGTTGATTACCAATCTATTTGATAGTGCTAGATTATCAAATAATGAGATAGATTTGAAATTGGAGTGGTGCGATTTTGAAGATATTATAGGTGTTGCACTTCAAGAGTTTCCTCTAAAACAAACAAACGATAATTTGGAAATTGATATAAATAATGTTCAATTATTTTGGGGAGATAATACTTTGCTTACTCAACTTGTTATCAACTTATTGGATAATGCCTTCAAATATGCTCTAATCGACACTAAAATAACTCTTTCTTTACGAAAGGTTGACAACAATATATTATTAACTATTTTTAACAAAAGCAATAAAATCGATAATACAAAACTAAATAACATCTTTGACAAGTTTTATCGTATTGAAGATACTAATGATATTTCGGGAAGCGGTATAGGACTTGCGATTTGTAAAAGTGTCGTAATACTTCATAACGGTACTATAGGTGCGAGAGTTATAAACGACGGAATAGAAATAAGTGTTAGTTTGCCTATTACTAAAATGGTGGGGGTTGTATGAAAAAGAAAATTTTAATACTAGAAGATGATCAAGCAGTCAAAAAGCTTTTGGAAATTACGTTTAAAGAGTATGATTTTGATTTTGTATCTTGTGAAAATAAAAAAAGCGGTATAACCTTGTTTTTAAGTCATAATCCCAATTTGATTATATTAGATTTGGGTTTACCTGACGGTGACGGAAAAGAGTTTATTAAATACATAAGGGAAATATCAAAAATACCTATTATCGTCGTGAGTGCAAGACACGATGAAAAAGAGATTATCTCATCTCTTGATTTCGGTGCCGATGATTACATAACAAAACCTTTTTCTATTAATGAATTATTAGCCAGAGTAAGGGCTAATTTAAGAAAAAATATCGAGCAGGAGTATGTACCTGAAAACGTTGTTTGCGGAGAGTTGGAATTGAATTTGGCATCGCGAGATATTTTTTTTAATAATGATAGTTTGAAGTTGACGCCTATTGAATATGAATTACTTAAATACTTCCTTTTAAATGCAAATAAAACTTTGACTCATAAACAAATCCTAAAAGAGGTATGGGGAGTAGGATACCAAAATGAAATGCAATATTTAAGAACGTATATAAATACACTAAGAAAAAAAATAGAAAAAAATAGCACTAGACCTCAATATATTAAAACTGAATCGGGTATAGGTTACAGATTTTGTTGTAATTGTGAGGAAAAGTAGTGGATATAGGTTATAAATATATCAAAATGATATTTTACGGATATTTGATTGTTATTCTAACGGGGGCTTTTTTACTCTCTTTGCCTTATGCACACATCGAAGAGTTAGCTTTTATCGATGCTTTGTTTACATCGGCTTCTGCTACTTGCGTTACGGGTTTGATAGTTGCTAGTACATCGGAAAATTTTACTTTTTTCGGCGAATTTATTATATTGGTTTTGATACAAATAGGCGGTATAGGGTATATGACTTTAGTAACTTTCTTTTTTTTATATTTAAAAAAAGATTTGAGTATTGATGATAAAAAGATGATGAAACAATCATTGGAATTACCTACGTTAAATGTAAATAATTTTACAAAAAAGATTTTAGCGGTAGTGTTAACTTTAGAGTTTATAGGTGCTTTGATATTAACGGTAGAATTTTCTAAAACTTATGATTTTCATGAGGCAATGTGGTACGGCGTATTTCATGCTATCAGTGCTTTTAATAATGCAGGTTTTTCTCTTTTTACCGATTCTTTAATGGGCTATAATGCAAATACAATCGTTATGATAACTATTTGTATGCTTGTTATAGTAGGCGGTATAGGTTATTTTGTATTAATAGAAGTTTTAGAGAATAGAAAATCAATTAGTAATTTTTCTGTGCATTCCAAAATTATGATTTATGGAACTTTATTTTTGTTAATTTTTGGAACTATACTTTTTTTGTCTCTTGAATGGGATAACCAAAAAACATTTGCCGATTTTTCTATTTATGAAAAAATATTAAATGCTCTCTTTTTATCTGTCAATTTCAGAACTAGCGGATTTAATAGTATAGATATAGGTATGTTAAATGATTCTTCATTGTTTTTTTCTACTTTATTTATGATAACCGGAGGTGGGCAAGGCGGTACGGCAGGTGGTATAAAGCTAACTACGGTAGCCGTTTTGATAGTAGCATTAATTTATGTTTTAAGGGACAATAACCAAGAACCAAATATATTCAAAAGAACAATAGACCAAAGAATAATCAACAAGGCTTTAGCTATCATCATGTTAGCTTCATTTTTAGTATTGTTTAGCACTTTACTTTTGGTTGAAACACAAGATTTACCGTTTTTGAAAATACTTTTTGAGGTAGTTTCAGCATTTGCTACGGTAGGCGTATCGGTGGGAAACGGTGATATATTAAGTTTATCCGAAAAGTTTGATACTTTTGGTAAAGGGATAATAATCCTTCTAATGATAGCAGGAAGGGTAGGTATTTTTGCATTTGGTGTTATTTTGGTAGGAAAATCGAAAAAGATTAATTTTAAATATCCGAAAGGAAGGATTTTGATATGAGAACAATAGCCATTGTAGGATTAGGAAAGTTTGGCTTTTATATAGCTAAAAATTTATCAAGACAGAATTATAAGGTAATAGCCGTCGATACGAATGAACAAAGGGTTCAAGAGATAAGCGAGTATCTAGAAAATGCTTATATCTTAGACAGTACAAATAAGAGTGCTTTGGAAGATGCAGGTATAGTTAATCTTGACACCGTAATAGTAAGTATAGGTGAAAATATAGAGGCTAGTATATTGACTGTGATGGCTTTGAAAGATTTAGGTAATAACAACATTATAGCAAAAGCAATAACAACTATTCATGGGGAAATATTAGCAAAAATAGGTGTTTCAAAAGTTATTCATCCCGAAAAAGTTGCAGGTAGAATGCTTTTGCATAATCTAGTCGAAAATATGAATGTAGAAAAAATAGATCTTAGTAATAGTATGAGAATATTAAAATTAAAATTACCGGCTAAATATATATCAAGTAGCCTAAAAAATATTATAAATTTAACGGACAATGTTAAATTAATAGCATATAAAACCGAAGGTAATTGGACTATTAATGTTGATAGTAACCATATAATACAAAAAGATGATTTATATACATTTTTGGGTGATTCAAAAGTGATTGAAGATTTTTATAGTAAATTAACGATATAGCGAAAATCATAAGTGGACTAATGCTACAATCACACTTATGAAAAACAAAATACAAGCACTAAAAACCAATCCAAAAGTACAAGAATCTATAAAATCCCTAAAACCTAAGAAATCTATATGGGGATTTTTAGGGGTTGTTTTATTTTTTATAGTACCTGAAATCATAGCTTTTATTTACGGCTCAGATATAACAGCCTATGCAAACGAAGCACTAACGCACCAAAACGGATATATACAAGATTTATACTACAAGGCTTTAGTAGAGGTGTTTGAAGGTGGGGTGAGTTGGCTAAATCTAGCTATCGGTTTGGCTTTGATAGTTTGGCTTTTTAAGGATGATTAAAAAACAATAATATATACTTTTATCTACCGACAAGTTTTAAATGTGTATAATCACTAAATTTAATATTTGGAACTCAAATGGATAGTTATAGCTTAGGGTATATTTTGGGACAAGTCACATTTTGGCTTATATTTTTCGGTATTTTATGGGGTTTAGTGAGGTTGTTACAAAATCTCAAAGCTTTAATTTTTCCAAATCTTATCGTAAAAAGGGTTGAAGAATATCTTTTTTGGGTTGATTTCGTCCAAGGTATCGGCTCAATAGATAACTTCAAACAAAAACTTACAAAAATCAAAAACAAAATAGTTTATAAAGATGAAAACAATAGGTTTTATTTATCGGCGGAAGAAGCTTCGGCTCAAGGGATAAAAGCCGATAAGATAACTATAAAAGAGGTATTGACTTCTGAAACTTACCCGCTTTTTTTGATTACAAGGCTTGAGAGAATCTCACTTTATTCAAAAGAGGACTTAAAAAATATCAAAAAAACATCCCAATTTATTTGGTGCAAAGTAAATGATATTTTCTTTTTTATAATACTTAATAAGGATAAAATCATATATCCAAAAGCCTATCCTACCGATAATATTTTTAGATTCGGGTATGAGATTTTTTATGATGACTTAGGGCGTATGGGTATATATGATGTGGAAAAGGATATATTGGCTATGCCGTTTGAGTATTTATCCATGCAAACTTTCGGGAATATCGTAGAGGTATCAAAGGATTTGGTGAGCTATGAGATTTATGATTTGGATACCAAAGAGAGGTTATCTACACATCAAAAGCAACTATTCCCAAATATCTCTTTGGAACTCAAAAAGAAAATCAATCTAAGCAAAATAGAACTAAAAGATTATATCAAACTTTTCCCTACCCTACAAACCAAAAGAGATTTGCAAAATATAGGACTTTGGGAAGCAAAAGTTGCAGTTATGCAAGTACCTGATTTATATGAGGAGATTATCGAAGATTCAAGTTATGGATATGTGAGCTGGACTTACCCCGTAAGTGCCGATATTTATGATATGAGTATAGAATTACCTGTGCAGTTTATGAAAAAAAACGGTGAGAGTCTAAGTCTTGGTATCAAGTTTGAGTATCTTGTACTTGAAGATAGAGATAGCTTGAAAAATATTGCCGATTTATTTGAAGAAAAAAAAGAAGACAATATGCTAAATAGCTTTGGAGATTTACTAAAACGTGGGAATCTTCCTGATGACGATAGAGTAGTCCCAAACTATCTCAAAATCAAAAATTCTCAATATGATGATGTGGATTTTTCACATAATAGCGTTGAAGAGATAATAAAGCTTACAAGCGAAGAGTTTAATGAGCTTGTATCTCAAAGTGATAACGGACTTCTTTTTACTTTTTTAAGTACGCTATCCCAAGAGGAGCTTGAAAAGTTTTATAGATACAATGAAGAAGTTGTAAAGCTTGAAAATGGAGTGGAAAAATCTGCAAGAGAACAGTTTGAAGATGCGATGGCAAGTATCAATAAGGATGAAATAACAGATACCCAAAGAGCAAGGGCAACTTTGGAAATGCCTTTGATGATAGCTTATGCGAAAAATCTCTACGGCAAAACCATAGCTTTTAGGATGTTTAGAACTTATGATTATTACAAGGGGTATCAAAACGAAATTGACGCACGGTTTGAAGTTACACTTTCAAATATTATCTGGGATGAAATGAAATATATACCCGATTATTTTGAACAGGTATTGACTTTATATAAAAATGCTTATGATGAAAATAGCCAATATCATAAAAAAATATTTGCTCACCTTTGCCAAAGGTTTGGACTTCTTATCGCCACTTTAAATAGACTTGTTGCAATAACAGAAAACAGAGACAGTTCGCTTAATTGG
This sequence comes from Epsilonproteobacteria bacterium UBA6211, assembly GCA_002421845.1. Classification (GTDB taxonomy): domain Bacteria; phylum Campylobacterota; class Campylobacteria; order Campylobacterales; family Arcobacteraceae; genus UBA6211. Next base: position 6,223 of record DISL01000063.1, read on the forward strand.
TTTACGGGTAAAATGGTAGAATACGACCTTATAGGTGATACCTCAATATCCGTAAGCCAAACGCAAGAGATGACTACGGACAAAAAACTTATCAACTTTCTTACACTTATGTTTGCAGGTATTTGTGATGAAAACGAAGACAACTACCTATCCAACCTTATATATGCCACGGGGACACTTTTTGAATGGTATCCGGTAAATAGCCAAGCATGTGAATATGCGATGGTTGAGATGATGAAAAGCGTAGCTATAAAAAAAGTCAGTGTCGAAAACGCCAATTCTTTTATAAGCTTTTTTGAAGACTTACCAAGGTTTTACGATGTATTAAGCTTTGCAAAAATCATGGAGCTTAAAGAGCTAATAAATCATACTTTAGCAAACTACAAACCCCAAGAGAATGAAATATTTGATAATAAAGAGGTTAAAAACAAACTGATACTTTTAAATTATTTGATTGATATGGAGGATTTGTTTTATAACGGTAAATAAAAATGGCGCGCCCAAAGGGATTCGAACCCCTGACCCACAGTACCGCAAACTGTTGCTCTATCCAGCTGAGCTATGGACGCAAATAGGATGGAATTGTACTATTAATTTTATTAAAAGTCGTTTATATCAACCACAGTGATTTGATTACGACCGTTCTTTTTGCTTTCGTATAGAGCTTCATCGACTCTATTTATAAGGATATTAGACCCTATATTATTGTGTAGTTTTCCACATATTGCACCAAAGCTCATTGTAACATATTTAGATACTTTTGAGTTTATATGTTCAATTTGTAGATTTTCTATTGAACTCCTAGCTTTCTCAACAAGTTCTTTTACCCCTTCTTTGGGTGTAGTAGGGAGTATGATGATAAATTCCTCTCCACCGTATCTAGCGACCAAATCTATTTGTCTATTGAACGTCTTTTTTAGGACTTTGGCTACTTCTTTTATTATCTCATCGCCTTTTTGATGACCGTAGGTATCATTATACGGTTTGAAGTAATCAATATCACCCATGACAAGAGCAAAATAGCTATTACTTCTTACGGCTCTATCTATCTCTTTTAGCAAAGTATCATTAAAATGTCTTCTATTATATGTACCGGCCAATTCATCAGTTATTGCAAGTTCATCAAGTTTTCTATTTTTCAATTCTAGTTCATGTAAAACTTCTATTCTTTGTGTAATATCTACCAACGAGCCTATTGTTCCAAATGCAACACCATTTTCATCTATAAGAATCGAAGCTCTTACTTCAACCCATTTATATGTTCCATCTTTACATAATATTTTGAACTCTTCGTGATATTCATCCAAGTCATTAGACATAAAAGCATTACATGCACAAACGCCTTTGTTTCTAGATTCCTCTGCAAGAAGTATTTGCCAATCAAGCCCCATAAACTCTTCCACCTCAAAACCTGTCATTTTTTTCCATGAAGGACTTAGGTAAGTTATTTTTTGTTTTAAATCTGTTTCAAATATAACTTCTT
>DISL01000111.1 GCA_002421845.1 Epsilonproteobacteria bacterium UBA6211
GCAAGTTTTGACTATGAGCCTATCGGATATAGAGAAGGTGAGCTTGTAAAGCTAGATGTTAGGGTAGCAGGTGATATAGTAGATGCTCTTTCTATTATCGTGCCAAAAAGCAAAGCCCAAAGTAAGGGTAGAGATTTCGTAGGACAGCTAAAAGAACTAATCCCTAGACAACTTTTTGAAGTGGCTATTCAAGCAAGTATCGGCAATACGGTAATAGCTAGAGAAACGGTCAAATCTATGGGCAAAAACGTTACTGCTAAGTGTTACGGTGGTGATATTACAAGAAAAAGAAAACTCTTAGAGAAACAAAAAGAGGGTAAAAAGAGGATGAAAGCTATCGGTAAGGTAGATGTTCCTCAAGAAGCCTTTATGGCAGTTTTAAAGATAGACTGATGAAATGTACGGTTTGTCAGAAATTTTCTTGGGAAATTATCTGTCAAACCTGCCAAAAAAATTTATTAGTGCCAAATCTTCACAAACGAGAAGTCGATAAAGACTTCTTTGTTTATTCTTTTTATAATCATAGTGAAATATCAGAACTTCTAAATGCTAAATATCACTTTTTCGGCGATAAAATATATAATATTTTGGCAAAACATACTTTAAAACAATTTGCTACAAGTTTTACATATCCCAATACGGTAAGTGCAATACCTATAGACGATACGGTAAACGACAACTTTTCGCATACGGCAATATTAGCAAAAAAACTTCAGTCAAATATAATAAAACCTTATTATAATGTTCTCAAAGCAACAAATAAAATCAAATACGCAGGACAAACTCTTGAGTTTAGGCAAAAACACAAAAGGGATTTTAGATATAGCGGTAAGAGTTTTTTGGATGTTATTTTGGTAGATGACATAATAACGACAGGACTTACAATGCTTGAAGCAAGAGAAATATTACAACAAAACGGCTGTAATGTATTATTTGGAGTGGCTTTAAGTGACGCGAAATTTTAATTTTAGTATAATAAGTATAAGTTTTTAAAAGGTAAATAATGACGGCGATAATAGACTATAATGTTGGAAATCTTGCTAGTGTTTTTAATGCTTGTTTGAAGCTAAATAAAAAAGCAGATATTGTAAAAGACCCACAATTAATCAAAAACTACGATAGGATAATCTTACCCGGTGTTGGAGCGTTTGGTGATGCTATGGAGCACCTCAAACAAAGCGGTATGAAAGATGCAGTGAGCGATTTTGCAAAAAGCGGTAAACCGCTTATCGGGATTTGTCTTGGTATGCAACTTCTTTTTGATAGTAGTGAAGAGTTCGGTATAAACGAAGGTTTGGGGCTTATTAGCGGTAAAGTAGTGGCATTTGATAAGTCAAAAATGAATATGGAAGACCACAAAGTTCCGCATATGGGTTGGAATAAAATTTTTAATAGTAACAATAAACTTTTTGATGGGTTAAAAGACCCTTATTTGTATTTTGTACATTCGTTTCATGCGGTGACTGAAGAGAAATATACTATAGGTAAGACTTTGTACGGGTATGAGTTTGTAAGTGCCGTAAATAGGGACAATATTTATGGATTTCAACCACATCCGGAAAAGTCACACGACAACGGTTTGAGGATTTTGGATAATTTTTTAAAACTTTAATTTAATCATAAAGGACTCCTGATGAAAATAGCAATTACGGGCGTAAGCGGTTTTGTAGGTACTAGTTTGAAAAATCATTTTGTATCAAAAGGTTATCAGGTAATTGATATAAGAAGAGGTGATTTACTTAGTCCTCACGGTTTAACAAAAAAAATAGACGGTTGTGACGTAGTGATAAACCTTGCCGGGGCTAGCATTATTGCTCGTTGGACACCTGAATACAAGGAATTATTGAGAAGTAGCAGACTAGAAACTACACAAATGGTTGTAGATGCCATAAGTCATGCAGAACATAAACCAAAGCTTCTTATATCAACGTCAGCCGTCGGTATATATGCAAATGACGGTGTGTATGATGATATTAGTGCAAAGTATAGTGATGATTTTTTGGGAACTTTATGCAAAGAGTGGGAAGCAACTGCATTGAAGGCAAAAAGTGAAACTACAAGGGTAGCTATTTTTAGATTCGGTATAGTTTTGGGTCGTGACGGTGGAGCTTTGAAACAGATGCTTACACCTTTTAAATTCGGACTCGGTGGAACTATAGGCAACGGTTCTCAGGCTTTTTCGTTTGTACATATAGATGATTTGATAAATGCTTATGATTTTGTTATCGCAAACCAATCGCAAGATGGAGTGTTTAATCTAACGGCACCTACACCTACTACAAATAGAGGACTTACAAAAGCTTTGGGAAGAAGTCTGAATCGTCCTACTTTCCTTCCTGTACCTGAGTTTGTTTTGGGGCTTATTTTCGGAGAAGGTGCTAAGGTATTGACTGACGGTCAAAGTGTAAGACCTACAAGACTTCTTGAAGCAGGGTTTGAGTTTAGATATAGAAATATAGATGATACGATAGAAAATTTAGTTAAATAAAGGATAATTTTAGAATGGATATATTACCTGCAATTGATTTAAAAGACGGGAAAGCAGTAAGACTTACAAAAGGGCTTATGGATAGTGCAAAAATATATAGTGATGAACCTTGGCAAGTTGCAAAAAGATTTGAAGAACTTGGAAGTAAGTGGATACATATCGTTGATTTAAACGGGGCATTTAAAGGTGAACCGGCAAACTTGGAACAAATTAAAAAAATAAGAGAAAATTGCAATCTCAAAATGGAACTAGGCGGTGGTATCAGAGATGAAGAGACTATCAAAATGTATCTTGAACTGGGTGTTGATAGATTAATACTTGGTTCTATTGCCGTAAAAGACCCTGAATTTGTAAAAGCAATGGCTTCAAAATATCCTATAGCCGTAGGTATAGATGCAATAAACGGAATGGTCGCAGTAGAGGGTTGGGCAGAGGTTAGTACTATGAAAGCTACGGACTTGGCAAGAGAATTTGCCAATGCAGGAGTTGAGGCTATAATATGCACGGATATAAGCAAAGACGGTATGCTTTGCGGTGTAAATGTTGAGTTTACGCAAGATATTGCACTAGCAAGCGGTGTAGATACGATAGCAAGCGGTGGAGTAAAAGATATACAAGATATAATAAACTGCAAAAATAACGGTAATATAAGTGGAGTAATCGTGGGTAAAGCATTTTATGAGGGTACGCTTGATCTAAGTGAAGCCTTTAAAATATTAGGCTAAATATGTTTAAAAATTTAGGTATAAGGGCAAAAACATTAATACTGCTGATTAGTTCAATAGTGTTTGCACTGTTAGTAGCAGGTGTTTTACAATACTTTTACCTATATAGTTATCATAAGTCTTATGCTTTAGATAAAATTAATATATCTCAATCTTTGGTAAAAAATGAGTTAAATGCAATAAATTCACAAAATAACTCTATTATAGAAGATGTTTTACAAGATAGTAAAATAACGGCTAGCTTAGCCGTTGTAGCAAACTATCAAGATAAAAACAATTATAACCCTATAATTTTTGATGAAATGAAAAAAGGGCTTTTAGAACACATCGTAAATAAGTTTTCACTTTTTGATGATATTTGTTTAACATTGTTTGACACAAACGGTGATGTGGTAGCTTATTTATTGAGTAATAATATCATAGGACTTGAACAAGGTATTGGAACATACGACAAAGGCGAGTTGAAGTTAATAAATCCATATAATAAATTGCCTGTTGATTTTGAGTATAAACCTTATTCGCTGTCAGAGGATTTTCTAAATAAGAGTGAAGAATTTAATAAGTATAGCCTTGTAACTAAAGAGATAAATACCGATAAAGTTCTTTGTTTGATAAAAGTGATAAAAATTTATAATAACGACAATCATGTCGGATATTTAAAACTCTCACGACATATTGATAAAGTCTTGTTAAACGATTTATCTAAAAAAACTTCAACATTGCTAGATATTTACTATGATAATTTTAATTTTGGTATCATTAATGATATTTTTAGAAATAATAGTAGTAACGGTTTAAAAAATCTTTATGATAATGGAAATAGCTTTATTAAAAGTCAAGAGTATTTGTTTGGTAATGAAAAAATCCATATAGTAAACTCAATTTCTAAAGACGAGTTTAATACTCAATTAAAAAATAGCGTTGTGATTGTTTTGATTTCTATTTTTGTGGCAGTTGTCTTAGTCGTACCTATTATGTATGTATTATTAGAAAGAGATTTTTTAAAGCCGATATATAAACTCTTTGAGGCTACAAAATCTATTGAAAAAAACAATTATGATATAAATGTAAATATAAAAACTACGGATGTTACTATCAATTCTTTTGCAAACTCTTTTAAATCAATGGTAGAGGCTATTAAACAAAGAGACAGAGAGATAAAAATAAGAAATTTTTATGATAAGCTTATAGCGTCTAGTTCTGCTAAATTCATAGGTTGGAAAAGTTTTGATGAACAGCTTTTGTCAACGTTAAGACTTATTAAAATGTCGCTAAAGGCTCAAAGGGTATCTTTGGAAACTTTTATTGAAGACTCAAAGATAATCAAAAAGGATTATAAAGTAGGGCTTGATTGTGAGTATGCAAATCTTTGTGAAGATTGTTTGTGTCTTGATAAGTTGTTTGCAAATAGTAGTAGAGAGATTATTTTTATTAAAGATGTAAGTAGTGATACAACTTTTGAAAATTGTAGAATTTTCAAGGAACAAAAGATTAAATCTCTTGTTGTTATACCTATTTTTTATAAAGATAAAAGATTAGCAATGCTTATAATAGAATTTACGAAGATAAAAAATGTCATAGATGAAAACTACTCTTACTTACTCAAACCTTTGGCAACTATATTTGGAAATGTTATCAACCAAGAATTACAAGATGAATTGAATGTAAGTAGGGAACAAATGTTGTTCCAACAGTCAAAAATGGCTGCAATGGGTGAGATGATAGGAAATATTGCTCACCAGTGGAGACAGCCTTTGAGTGCTATTACTACGGCATCAAGCGGTATGAAATTAAAGCAAGAGTATGGGATGCTAACCGATGAGGATGTAATAGACTTTAATGATTCCATAATAACCCATGCGAACTATCTCTCAAAAACTATAGATGATTTTAGGAATTTTTTCAAAAGCTCAAAGGAACTAGAACTATTTAGTGTACAAAAGTTAGTCGATAATTCTGTCAAACTCGTAGAATCTTCATATAAACATGACTATATTAATTTGGAAGTAAATATACAAGAAGATGTAACACTGTCAGGTTTTTTAAGTGAAACTATACAAGGGTTGATTAATATATTAAATAATGCTAAAGATGCGATAATATCCAATAAACCTGAACAGAAGGTTGTTTTGATAGAAGTGGCACATGAAAATGATAATATTGTTATTAGTATTCAAGATAGCGGAGGCGGTATTCCTACGCATATCAAAGAGAAGATATTTGAGCCTTATTTTACTACTAAACATCAAAGTCAAGGGACAGGAATAGGGCTTTATATGAGTAATGAAATCATAACGAAGCATTTACACGGTAAGATAGTGGTTGAAAATAAGGTGTTTAACTATAACGATACAGAGTGTTTTGGTGCAAACTTTAAGATATATTTACCGATTCAAAAAGAGGGTGAATAATGATAGTTAATCTTTCAAAAATTAAAACAGAGGCTTTGTTGTTGTTCTCTAAAGAGCTAATTAAAAGTTATATTTATAAAGATGAAAAAATAATTGTTGTAGATGAATATGTTACTAAGATTATAGAAGATAGAACGTATGATATATATAAAAATATAATCAACACTATCCACAAAGATGAAGTTTATACAAGTGGTTCAAATATTCACGCTAGGCTTGTAATGAAGTATTTTGATTTTTTGAATAAACAAATAACAAAAGAGCTGAAAATGGGTGAGCCTTTCAACCCTTCGGTGTTGCTTTTTTCCCTTCTTGCTACTTGGTTTTTGGAACTTGGACATGAGAGTAAATCAAAAGAGTATATTTATTTTTCTTTATTTACCTATGGAGAGATTTATGATTTGATGTTTGTAACTACACAAGATGTTGCATATAAGGCTATGAATATAAAAATGGTTGATATAGCAGAGAGAATAATATATAAATATGATAATGTTAGGTTGTAGAGAGTAGATGATAGATGGCAGATGGCAGTGTAGAGTAAGAAATTTTTAGAGGTGATAGTTTGAAAATAGTAAAAACAGTTAGCGAATTGAGAGAACTTTTAAAACAATATAATGATAAATCAATAGGCTTCGTACCGACAATGGGGGCTTTGCATGACGGGCATATAAGCCTTATTAAACGCTCTCGTGATGAAAATGATATAGTAGTTGTGTCTATATTCGTAAATCCTACTCAATTTTTGGCGGGTGAGGATTTGGATAAATATCCAAGACGTGATGAAGTGGATAAAAAAATATGTGAGTTGGCAAAGGTTGATGTACTTTTTATGCCGAATATTGATGATATGTACACGGGTAATGACGAAGTAAAAGTAGTTGCACCTGCTTTGCGTGGATATGTTCTTGAAGGCTTTATCCGTCCAGGGCATTTTGACGGTGTTTTGAGAGTAGTTTGTAAGCTATTTAATATCGTAAAACCAACTAACGCTTACTTTGGTAAAAAAGATGCTCAACAGCTTGTCCTCATCCAACAAATGGTCAAAGATTTGTTTATGGATATAAACGTAGTACCTTGTGAGCTTATACGTGATAATGACGGACTAGCTCTTAGTAGTAGAAACGTATATCTTACACCTGAACAAAGAACACAAGCTCTGGCGATACCTAAGTCTTTAAAAAGTGCAGCCAAAAAAATAGGTATGGGTGAACTTGACGTGAGTGTTTTGAGGTCGTTGATGAGTGAGATAATGGGTGAGTTAAACGTAGAATATATAGCTTTTGTAGATAGAGAGTTTAATGAAATCAATAAAATAGAGGTTAAAAACTCTATTATTCTTGTGGCTGCAAGGGTTGGGAATACAAGGCTTATAGATAATATATGGATTTAAGATAGGTAAAAAGTAAAAGGTAAAAGGTAAATAGATTTATGGGTAAAAAATTACATTTAGTTAGTCTGGGGTGTACTAAGAATTTGATTGATTCGGAAGTAATGCTAGGACGCTTAAAAGATTATGAAATAATAGATGATGCAAGTGTGGCGGATTTGATAATAGTCAATACTTGTGGATTTATAGAAAGTGCAAAAGAAGAGAGTTTGAATACTATTTTCAATCTTCACGACCAAAGAAAGGAAAGCTCCGTGCTAGTGATGGCAGGGTGCTTGTCTCAAAGATATAAAGATGAGCTATCCGCTGAACTACAAGAGGTAGATATATTTACCGGTGTGGGTGATTATGATGTTATAGATGAGCTTGTAGAGCAAAAAAGAAGCCAATTTAGTCCAAAGGTTTTTTTAGCAAACGATGAGGTTGAAAGGGTAGTGACAAATTCAAACTATCACGCATATATCAAGCTAAGTGAAGGGTGCAATCAATCATGTGCTTTTTGTGCCATACCTCTTTTTAAAGGGAAGCTTTTTAGCCGTACTTTGGAGTCTGTGAAAAAAGAGCTTACATCACTAATAAAACAGGGCTTTTATGATTTTAGTTTTGTGAGTCAAGATAGCTCTAGCTACCTAAGAGACCATGGAATAAACGACGGCTTAGAACAACTTATAGATTTGATTGATAGTATCGCAGGTATCAAAAGTGCTAGGATACTATATCTTTATCCGTCAACAACCACAAAAAAACTTATCAAAAAAATAGCGAGTTCAAAAGTAGTACATAACTACTTTGATATGCCGTTGCAACATATTTCACAAAATATGTTAAAAGTGATGAAAAGAGGCAAGGGTAGCGAAAAGATAAAAGAGCTTTTGGATGAGATGAAAAAAGTACCGAATGCCTTTATAAGGACTACTTTTATAGTAGGACACCCAGGAGAGAGTGAAGAGGATTTTGAAGAGCTGAAAAACTTTGTAAAAGAGTTTAAGTTTGACAGAGCAAATGTATTTAGTTATAGTGATGAAGAGGGAACTAGTGCTATCAAATCAAAGCAAAAAGTAGATGCTAAAGTTATAGACATCAGAGCAAAAGAGCTAGGTAAAATCATAGCAAAAACTACAAAAGAGTCTTTGAAAAAAGAGGTCGGTAAAGTAGTGGACGTAGTAGTGGAGGGTATAAGTGACGAACACGAGTTTTTACTAAGTGCCAAAGAGCTTTTATGGGCACCTGAAATAGACGGTGAGATACTAATAAACGATAAAGATATAGATGAAGAGATAGTTTACGGTAAGATTTATAAGGCAAAGATTACGGAACTAGTAGGGGATAAGCTAGTAGCTACTATCGTACGTTGAGTCGTTAGTAGTGAGTCGTGAATTGTAAAGAAAAAGACTACTCACGATTTACGACTTACAATTTACGAATATAAGGAAAAAACATGTATTCACTTACAATTTATTTTGTTGATTTAGAACTTAACGATATACAAAAAAAGATTGTAGATGAATTTATAGACAATTCAAAGAAAAAGTATCAAGGTACTTTCCATATTTACACGGTTTTTGATAAAAGTTTTATGGCAAATACAGTAAAAAGCGATATATCTTTGATTGTTAGTGAGAGATATATGGAGTTACCCTACAAAGACAACCAATATTTACTAAAATTTTATACCATAAGCGGTTTGGAAAATGATTTAAACGAGCTTTTTGAGAAGTTTGAGACGGAGATAAAAGAGCTTGAAGCACCTTATATACCTGTACATACGGAATATCCACAATACAAACAAACATCAAATCACGATGTACAAGAATTTGATTTAAAAAGTGCAATAAAAGCAATTTTTAGTGAATATATAAAAGGTGCTACAAAAGATGAGCTTGAAGATTTTGCTATGAAGTATCATAGTTTTCAATTTTTATCTATGATTGAACAGCTATACAAAAGTAGAATAGACAAAGAGACATTAGATAATATTTCAGCTCATATAGATGAGATTGATTTGGATGAGCTTACACAAATATTTGAGGCAAAAGAGAAAATGAGAAGTTACGGTAATATTTCGGTTGGCGGTGATGAAAGTATGAGTATAGGAAATAAAATAAAGCCCATAGACCAAAGTGCCAAAAAAGAGGTAGGCAAAATGGCTACAGTTGCTTCACATATTGCCGGTATTGACCCTTTTAAAGGACTTTTTAAATGAAAAATCTTTTGGCATTTTCGGGAGGTGTTGATTCTACGGCACTGTTTTTTATGCTAAAAGAGCAAAATATAGAATTTGATATGGCAATAGTTGATTACGGTTTGAGAAAACAGAGCAAAGATGAGGTTGCCTATGCAAAAGAACTTGCTAATAAGTACGGTAAACAAATCTATATCAAAGAGGTCAAGCTAGGTGAGTCTAACTTTGAATCAACGGCAAGGGAAGTAAGATATGCTTTTTTTGAAGAGATTATTAGAAGTCACGACTATACAAGACTGATAACTGCCCATCAGTTAAATGACCAATTAGAATGGTTTTTGATGCAGTTTAGCAAAGGAGCAGGACTTAAAGAGCTTATAGGACTTCAAGAGTTATCAAAAAGAGATGGATATGAGATATATAGACCTATTTTAGAATATTCAAAAGATGAGCTTTTGGAGTATCTAAATCAACGAAATATAAAATATTTCATAGACGAATCAAACGAAGATACGAAATACAAAAGAAATTATTTTAGAAAAAACTTTGCAAACGATTTGATAAAAGAGTTCGGTAATGGAATAAAAAACAGTTTTAGATATTTAAAATCAGATTTAAAAGTAATTTACGATGAAGACAAAATAGATGAGTTTAGACTTGATGAACTTGCTATTTTTAGGTATATCGGTGATGAAAATCTAGCCCTTAGAATAATAGATAATGAGCTTAAAAAAAGAAAAATCATCTTAAGTAGTTCTCAAAAAAAAGAGATTTTAAAACAAAAAGAAATTATAATAAAAAACTTATTTTGTGTAGTTTTGCAAGATTCTTACGTATGGATTGCTCCAAAAGTAGATATGGTTTTGGATAAACCGTATAAAGAACTTTGTAGAATAAACAAAATTCCAAAACATATAAGACCTTATTTTAAATTGCAAGGAGTTCAAAATGAAACAATTTGTCAAGTTGGTAACGGCTCTATTTTTAACAATAAATCTTAATGCCATTACTATTCAAGATGCACCTTCCGAGTTTGTTAGAGAGATGCCAAAGCAAGGTGTAGTGGCTTCATATTACGATGCAGTAAAAGATGCAAAAAAAGCGGTTGTAAATATATCTACGCAAAAAACCGTAAAACAAGCAGATATACGAGAGCAAATGCCTTTTTTTAATGACCCTTTATTTAAGGAGTTTTTCAAAGGTTTCGGTGATATTATCCCACAAGATAGGATTCAAAGGTCTCTTGGTAGTGGTGTAATAGTAAGTAGTGATGGATATATTATAACAAACTCTCACGTTGTTGACGGTGCAGATGAAATAACCGTCACATTAGCCGGAGATAGTACTACAGAGCATAAAGCAAAATTAGTGGGGACAGACCCAAAAAGTGATGTTGCTGTTATCAAAATAGAACAAAAAAATCTCCCTTTTATACAGTTTGCCAATTCAAATAAAGTACGTGAAGGTGATGTAGTATTTGCTATAGGAAACCCTTTTGGAGTAGGGGAGACTATAACAAGCGGTATAGTATCTGCTCTCAATAAAAGCGGTGTAGGTATCAATGCTTATGAAAATTATATCCAAACAGACGCAAGTATAAACCCTGGAAATAGCGGTGGGGCGTTGGTAGATAGTAGAGGTGCATTGGTAGGTATCAATACTGCTATTATCAGTAGAAGCGGTGGAAATGTCGGTATCGGGTTTGCGATACCATCTAATATGGCAAAAAGTATTGCTACTTCACTTGTAAAAGACGGTGTGGTAAAAAGAGGGTATTTGGGTGTAAGTATAGGTGATATTAATACTGATGCCAAAGAGTTTTATCAAAATAAAAACGGTGCGTTGGTAATGGATGTACAAAGCGGTTCACCTGCTGCAAAAGCAGGTCTTAAACGTGGAGATTTGATAATAGAAATAGATTCAAAACCTGTACTTGATGCAAGTGATTTGAGAAATAGAATAGGGATGATGGTACCTAATACAAATATTTCTATCAAATACATCAGAGATAAAAAAACTATAGTGACAAACGCTACATTAGTAACTTTGGATGATGAAAAAGTTGTAGCAACAAATGGTAATTTCAAGCTTTTTAAAGGTCTAAAAGTAAAAGAGGCTGACGGTAGCGTGGTGGTCGTGGAAGTTGAAAAAGGCTCTAATGCCGACAAAAAAGGGTTTAAAATCAACGATATGATAATACAGATTGAAAATATCCCTGTTGCTACTTTGGAAGATTTGAAAAAAGCCGTGGAAACATATAAGGGTAAAAAGAGAGTTTTTGTACAGAGAGATAACAGGACTTTTTTAGTAGTTTGTGATTAAGGCTTCATTTGTGAATAGACTCCGAATCAAGTTCGGAGTGACAAATCAAGTTCGGAGTGACAAATCAAGTTCGGAGTGACAAAACAAGTTCGGAGTGACTGTATTGTTGTGGTGACACTTCTTCAGTCATCCTGAGCTTGACTCAGGATCTAAACTGCTATTTTTTGGGCTTTGTATAATGCCGAATAAATCTTGTATTTTAGCAACTCACGACTTATCCACTCCAAAAGCAACTTTTTGCTACAATACGAAAAAATTAATACTATAAACAAAAGAGCAATATGTTAGAACTTGTAAACGTATCAAAAAGCTTTGCCGATAACGAGCTTTTTAGCGAAATTAACTTAAGAATGAACTACGGCAATAAAATAGGGCTAGTAGGACGAAACGGTAGCGGTAAATCTACACTATTTAAGCTTATTTTGGGTGAAGAACATCCAGATAGCGGAGAGGTTATAATACCAAAAGGGTATAGAGTAGGGGCATTGAAACAGTATTTACATTTTACAGAAAAGACTTTGATTGATGAGACTGCTTTGGCTTTAAGTGAAGATGACAAATATAGTATTTACAAAGTTGAAAAGATACTTTTTGGACTTGGATTTTCCCATGAAGATTTACAAAAAGACCCATTGTCATTTTCAGGTGGGTATCAGATAAGAATCAATCTTGCAAAATTGCTTTTAACCGAACCGAATTTGTTGTTACTAGATGAGCCTACAAACTACCTAGATATCGTTTCACTTAGATGGTTAAAAGAGTTTTTAAAAGCTTTTGAAGGTGAAGTTATACTTATTACCCACGATAGAGATTTTATGGATAGCGTAACTACTCATACTATGGGTATTATTAGAAGAAGTATGTTTTTTATAAAAGGTGATACACACAAGTTTTATGAGCAATTAGCTTCAAATGAAGAGCATCACGAAAAACAAAAAATAGCTCAAGAGAAAAAGATAAAAGAGCTTGAAGATTTTATCGCAAGAAACAAAGCAAGAGCATCAACGGCAGCTCTAGCTCAATCAAAAGTAAAACAGTTAGAGAAGATGGATATTTTGGAAGATTTGGGGTATGATAGTACTTTGGAATTTGACTTTAAATACAAAGAAACTCCGGCAAAAGTTCTTCTTGACGTGAAAAACGTAAGCTTTGGATATACTCCCGATAATATACTTTTTTCTGATATATCTTTTACTCTACAAAGGGGTGAGACCTTAGGGATAATAGGTAAAAACGGTAAAGGTAAATCAACATTACTGAACGTAATAGCAGGTGAATTAAAACCTTTAAACGGTGAAATAGAATACAACGGCTCTACTGTATTTGGACACTTTGGACAGACCAATATTTCACACCTAAATCCTAAAAATACAATTATAGATGAGATATATTCGGTAAACCAAAAGCTAGGTGAAGCTATGGTTAGAAATATTTGCGGTTTGATGATGTTTAGCGGTGACAATGCTAAGAAAAAAATCTCACTTCTATCAGGTGGAGAAAAAAGCCGTGTGATGCTTGGCAAAATTTTGGCAAAAGAGGTAAATCTTTTGTTCCTAGATGAGCCTACAAACCACCTTGATATGGACTCTATTGAGGCACTTACTAAAGCTATACAAAATTTTGAAGGTTCTAGTATCATAGTAACCCACTCAGAAGAGCTACTTCGTGCAACGTGCGATAGATTGATAGTGTTTTCAAGTGCAGGGGCTACTTATTTTGACGGTACTTATGATGAGTTCTTGGAAAAAATAGGCTGGGAAGATGAAGAACCGGTCTCAAAACCTAAAAAACCAAAGGTAAACAAACAAGAACTAAAAAAACTAAGAAGTGCTTTGGTTTTGGAAAAAAGTAAAACCCTAAGTCCCATAAGAAAAGAGATAGAAGGTATAGAAGCACAGATAGTAAAACTTGAAGATATGTTAGAAACCACAAAATCAGCACTTGTAGAGGCTACAAATAAAATAGACAATTCAAAAGTGATGGAATTATCAAAAAGTGTTTCAAAATACGAAAAAGATATTGAAGCTAAGTTTGAAGAGTTAACTGCCGTACAGTACAAACTTGATGAACTCACCCTTGATTTTGATAAAAAACTACAAGAGCTTAACTAATGTCAAACCAAAATCAAAATAACCCACTTCACGGTATAACTTTGGAGATGATAATCAAAGAGCTTCAAAGCTCTTTAGGTTGGGAAAAACTAGCCCTTAAATTAAATGTAAATTGTTTTCAAAAAGACCCAAGCGTAAATTCTTGTTTGAAGTTTTTTCGTAAGACTCCTTGGGCTAGAGCAAAATTAGAGAAAATTTATTTGGATTTTAAATCAAAATCTTAGGATTATTTATCTAATTTTTCTTTTTGTACCACTTGCCAAATACCATCCAATAGACTCTTTTTTTGTTTGTAACTCTTTATTTTTTTATCCCTTGACAAATGCTAAATAAATGTTATACAATTCTTTAAATTAGTTTAAAAGGATGTATCATGAGAATAGATAGTTCTAGTGTAAATTTATCAAGTTATACTCAAAATATTGTCCAATACCAACAGCAAACAAGTATTCAGGTTGCCTATCAGGAGTCTGTTTCTAGCGGACATAAATATAATGATTTTGTCAATATAAATACACGTCAAAGTGATAAGTTAGTGTATGATGATGAGGCATCTTTATCTCCAAAAGATAAAATCAATAAGCTCATCATAGAAGAACTTTTAAAAAGGATTTTTGGAGATAAAAAAGAAAATAGTTTATATCCAAAGGAAAAGTTTAAAGATTCGGTGTCATTAACTTTTGATTACTCAACAGCATTAAGTACACAACAAACTTCTTCAAGTGGATTATCCTGGGGAGCTAGAGTATCGGTAAATGAGTCATATTACGAAAAACAAACCATAGATTTCAAAGCAAGTGCAGTAATAAAAACGGCTAATATGGATATATCAATAGATCTTAATTTCTCTTTTACGCAAGAGTTTTATATGGAATATTCATCTTCAATGACGTTTGGTAATGCTTCATTGATAGACCCTTTGGTGATAAATTACGGTGAAGATACCAATGGACTTGATAATATAAGTAATCTAAATTTTTTATTTGATTTGGACAATGACGGAAAACTTGATGATATACCTCTATTGAAAAATGGTTCAGGTTTTTTGGCACTTGATAAAAATGAAAATGGAATAATAGATAACGGTAGCGAACTTTTTGGACCTAAAACTTCAAAAGGTTTTGAAGAGTTGAAACAATATGATAGTGATAAAAATAACTGGATAGATGAAAATGATTTTATTTTCAATAGTTTGAAAATATGGCAAAAGGATGAAATAGGTAATAATAACCTTATATCTTTGTCGGAAGTTGGGATAGGCGCTATTTATTTGGCAAATATTACATCAGAATTTAACTATAAGAAAAATGTCGAAGAGTCCAAAGCAGTTCTTACAAATAATTCTATTTATTTAAAAGAAAACGGTCAAGTCGGTCTAATAAGTGAAGTGAAAATGGTAGTTTAAAGGATACTATTTAGTGTGTTGAGACAAAAGCTTGTTTTAGCAAGGACTCCATTTCATCTTGGCTTAGAGGTTTGTAATGGTAATATCCTTGTATTATATGTATGCCGTACCCTAACATATAATCAAGTTCTTCTTGGGTCTCAACTCCTTCAACTAAGACTTTTATATTAAGACCGTCGCACAATGCTTTAATGGCTTGGATTATCGCTTGATTTTTTGGTTCACTTTGAATGTTTTGTGCAAAAGACCTGTCTATTTTGATTTTATCTACAGGTAGATTTTTGATATAAGATAACGAAGAAAACCCTGTTCCGAAATCATCAATAGCAATACTAAAACCTTTTTCTCTAAGAAGGTTTAGTCTTTCGATTACAAGATTAATATCAATTAACATAGAACTCTCTACGATTTCAAATTCTATTATATGCGACGTACAGCCTGTTTCATTCATTATGTATTCTAATTGTTTCATAAAGTATGGATGGATAAGTTGTTTTGATGATATATTGAGTGATATTTTCCCTTTCAATATACCTTCCTTATCCCACCTCGAAGCTATGGAACATCCCTGTCTTATTATAAATTCACCAAGTTCAAAAATAAGCCCTCTCTCTTCCGCAATGTTGATAAATTGGTTTGGTAGTATAAATACACCGGCATTTTCCCATCTTATAAGTGCTTCCATCCCTATTATTTCATTTGTTAATGCATCTATTTGGGGTTGATAATTTAAAACTAGCTCATGATTTAAAATAGCTTTTTTTAGATTTGTAGCTATAGTTGTTTTTTCTAAAAACTCTTGAATTAAATCTTCGTTATAAAAACTAAAAGTATTTTTACCTTTTTGTTTTGCTCGATACATGGCAATGTCTGCTTGTTGTAGCAAAAGTGTAGTAGTTCGTGCCGTTTGTGGATATATCGATATTCCCATACATGCAGTAGCAAATATATCTATATTGTCAACTTGTATTGGATAATGAAACATTTTTAGTATTTGATCTAATGTTTTATTGAGCAGTGCTTTATTTGCATTTACCATAGGACATATCATACCAAACTCATCGCCACTCGTACGTGATATAAAGATTTTTCTTGATATGCTAGTTTGCATTAGTTCAGCAATTTTTATAAGTAAATGGTCACCTATGCTGTGCCCATAAGAGTCATTTATCTCTTTAAAACTGTCCAAATCTATAAAAATTAATGCAAAAGAGTCATTTCTGGATGTCATATCATCTAGTTTTTCGATAAGACTTAGACGATTAGGCAGTGATGTCAAAGAGTCGTGGTGAGCCATATATGCAAAATGTTCTTTTGTTTTTATTAGATTTGCTTCATATTTTTTTCTTTGGGTAATATCTCTTGATACCGCATATATGTAAGGAGTATTGTTTAATAATATAGTTTTTTCATTGATTTCGACATCTATTACGCTACCGTCTTTTTTTGTATGTTTTGTTTCGAGTAGTATTTTTTGTGTTTTTAATCTTTCCCTAAACTCTTCTATATCAGATTTTGTAAGGTTTTTTTCTATATCAAATATGGATATTTTATAGATTTCGTCACGTGTGTATCCAAGCATTGATGCAAATGAATCACTAAAAATGATAATTCTACCTTTTTCATCAAATATATGTATCCCGTCACTTGCAGTTGATAAAATAGTTTCTAATTGATTAATATAGTTTTGTAGGTTTTTTGTAGATTTGATGTAGTAAAATGTAAAAAATAAAACAATAATAGTTACCAACACACCTATAATAATGAATAAAAAATAATGTTCATTCAAAATATGCTGACAATAACTCAATACATCCATTTTATTCCGTTTTTTACAAATTGTAAGTCATTATATGATAATGCGTCTTATAAAATTATTAATAAAATATTGCTAACCAAATAGTATAAGAGTTTTTTATGGTACTTTTTACACGGTGTTTTTTATATGAAGGGATATTTATAAAATCACCTTTTTTGAGTATTACATCATTTTCATTTTCAAAGCTTAGAGTTGCTTCACCCTCTAGTACTATGACCCATTCGTTTTCTTCTTGTTCGTACCAAAAATCTTCAGGTGAACTTTGCCCTGATGATACTATTCGTTCTATTTTTATTTTTTTTGATCCCAATAAAGTTTTGAATTCTTCATTATCTGTAGGCAAAGATGGTAAATAGGCAAAAATATTTTCAACCATTTTATGATTCATAAATAAGATTTGTTTTAAATTTAAAGTTTCTAAGTATCGCATTTATTGATTCCAAATCCTCTTTTTGCAAATCAAAGCATTGTAAAGTATATGTAATATTAGATACTAAATTGTTTTTTAAATCCGATAAAAACTCTTTGTTAAATTCTAATTCTTGATGTGATAATATAACAAAATTATCGGCATGTAAACGGCATATTATTTTGGTATCAAAATTCTCTTTTATGGTTCGTGCAAACTCTATAAGGACATTGTCACCTGCTTCCCAACCCTCTTGATAATTATATTGAGCAAAATTGTGTAGCGAAAATATATATAGGTATCTGTAGTAGTGTGTTTCTTCGTTTTCTGCTAGTATTGATTTGAAATATTTATTGTTAAATAGCTGTGTAACGCTATCTTTATAAAAATATACGAATCTCTCCTCTTCAAGTTTATTTTTTGGGGTTTGAGGTGTTGAATCTTCTATTTGTATATTTCTAAATACCCTCAACGCACACTCTACTACTTCGGGATGAAATTGGATATATGTTAGTTTTTCAAGTTCGCTCAAAGCAAATTCAACGCTTTTTTTATGTCTATAAATCCTACTCGTAGTCATTGCATCAAAAGCATCGGCAACAATCATAATACGTGATAGCTTTGGTATTTCTTCACCTTTGAGTCCATAAGGATAACCGCTACCGTCATATTTTTCATGGTGGTATTTGATGATTTCTGCAAGTTTTTTGAATCTAGGTACATCTTCTAGTATATCCGTACCAACTTCCACGTGTTCTTTGATAAGAGCATATTCTCTGTTGTTTAGACTTTCAGGTTTGAGTAATATTACATCAGGTATTGCCACTTTTCCAATATCATGCAAAATACCCGCTTGATATAAAAGTTCACAATACTCTTCATCTATCCCCATTTCACAAGCTAACATTTTAGAATATTTAGCTACCCTTTGGGAATGTCCGGCAGTATATGAATCCCTTTGTTCTATCATCTTGACGAGTGCCAAAAGAATCTCTTTATACTCTTGTAACTGCTCTTCTTGTAAGGTTTTGTTTTGTAAAGACTTTTGCTCTACCTCTTTTATTTTATTATTTAACATATATTTAAAAATAGCAATTATCACCATAAGTATGATGATTGATAAAACACCTATTATTACGCTTACTTTCAGCCAATAAGGTATGTTAAGCTCTTCATCAGGCTCAAGCCATTTATGTTTACAAGTATAATAAATAGAGTTGTAATCACTTTTGTATGATTTGATGTATCCATCTATAGTATTTTGTATTTCTATAGGAAAATTTTTAGAATATGCAAATTTCAGCATGACCGGATTGAATAAAATATTTGATTTTTGAATATCTTTAGCCTTGTCGTTGTTGATTAAATAAAATTTATTAACCGCAGCGGCATCGACAGTATTTGAATTTAAAAGAGTGAAAGCATCATCAAAGCTTTTGACACCTATAAAAATAGGTTTAATACCAAAAGATTTAGTGAATTCTAGAAGTTCATAGTATTGGATACTATTTTCCAAAATGGCTACTTTTTTATTGTCTAGGTCGATAATTGAAAATATATTTGTTTTTTTTGTGGTATAAATTTCAGACCAACTTGAGAGTACTACCTCTTTGCCGAAAGAGAATTTACTTTCACGCTCTTTGGAGTAAGCGACATCAGGCATAATATCTATTTCACCGTTTTCTAACTTTTGAAGACACTCATCCCATTTGCACTCTACATATTCAAGTTGCCATTTTTCACTTTTTGCTATTTCGCCTAATAAATCAGCAAAAAAACCGGACGGTGCTTTATTTGAGTCTAAAAATATCTTAGGCTTATTATCGTATATACCTACTTTTAAAATAGTAGTTGAAGCAAAAATATATTGAGATAAGAATAATAAAAGAATCACGCTCTTTCTAAACATTTTCAAATCCTTTATGGAAATATTTTATCCTTTTGCTTCTTAAAAATTTATTATTTTAAGATAATATATGTTTTTCTAAAATTACGGTTTTGAATTCACCTGTGAACACTTCTTTATCTGCTATTTTGCCTATTACGGATACCGTTTGTTTCCTACCGTCATTTGCCGTGACATTTCCCTCAAAAATTAGCTCATCTCCTACTTTAACGGGAGCTAGAAACTTCACTTCACTTTTTGCTAGTACTACAAAAGGGTGATTGACCGATGCCATAGCACAAAAATCTGCTGCACAAAAAGCAAATCCACCATGAACTAGCCCCTCGTCGTCACATTTCATAGTCTCTGTTGTTTGAAGATAGATTTTAGCATAATTAGGTCTTAGTTCGATTACATCGCCGTTTAGGGAATTATTTAGTTTCAAATGTGTATTTAATTGCATTGTATATCCTTTTAGTATATCTTAGATATAATAGTACCAAAAAAACGGTGAAAGATTTGAAGATTACAGAAATTATAAATAAATTAGATTTAGAACAACACATATCGAAACTACAAACATTTTTTGCAAGAGAGAAAGATATTATTTTTGAAGGTGACGTATCATACCACTATAAACTCCTTAGTGAACTAAGCGATTATACTTTCAAAGATGCTCCAAAGGTGACCAATCTTGACTCACAGCTTATGCATATTCAAAAATTCGGTGTACTAAAAATCTATGAAATATATGAGTTTGTAAAAATCATAAACTACTTTTCATACCTAAAAAGACAAAGATTTGAAGGCAATATTCTTGTTTGGTTTGAAAAGATAGAATTACCTGTCGAAATAGTAAAAGTGTGTGAATATTTCGATGATAAAGGTGAGATAAAATCAGGTATAAACGAAGAGCTTGATAGTGTAAATCACTCTTTGTACAAAAACAAAGAAGAGATAAGAACATACCTACAAAAGCTTATACATACTCAAAAACTCCAACCTTATCTAGTGGACAATCAAATTCATCTTATAAACGGTGATGAGGCTTTGCTCCTTCGTGGAGGGTTTAATCACTTCCTAAAAGGTACGGTAGTAGATAGAAGTCAAGGTGGATTTTTTTATGTAGTACCACATACCATAAGTGAACTCAAACAAAAAAGAGATGATTTAAACAATCACAAAATGGAGTTGATATATAAAATAGCACAGCAAATTTGTACGGTATTTAATAAGTGGTTGAAGTTTTTACAGTTTATAAACAAAGAGTTTGACAAACTTGACCACTATCTAGCACGTATTAGTTTTGCAAGAAGCGGTGATTTTAATTTTATTTTACCTACAAATACAAAAACACATACATTGATGGAGTTTTGTCATCCTGCACTCCACCATCCAAAGCCTATAACCATAGACTTTTCAAGAAAAGTGATAATGCTAACAGGGGTAAATGCCGGTGGTAAAACAATGGTATTAAAGTCCCTTTTATCTAGTGTATTGCTTTCAAAATATCTAGTGCCTTATCGTGCAAATAAGAAAAGTCTAGTACCAAATTTCAAACACCTAGAAGCTATCCTTGATGACCCACAAAACGTCAAAAACGATATTTCTACCTTTGCAGGGAGGATGTTACAGTTTAGTACGTTGTTTCCAAAGGACAACTTTATAGTCGGCATTGATGAAATAGAGCTAGGAACGGATAGCGATGAAGCTGCGGTGCTATTTCATACTATTATAGAAGAACTTATCAAAAAAAACGTAAAAGTCGTTATTACAACGCACCATAAACGACTCGCTGCTATGCTTAGCGGAAATAATGAAGTGGAGCTTTATGCAGCACTTTATGATGAGGCGAACGAAAGACCTACCTATGAGTTTTTGCAAGGAACTATAGGGCGAAGCTATGCTTTTGAAACTGCAGGAAGATACGGAATACCGAAGTATATAATAGAAAACACGAAAAAAGCTTACGGTGAGGACAAATACAAGCTAAATGAACTTATCCAAAAAAGTGCGACGTTGGAGATGGAACTAAAACAAAAAATAGCTAAACTTGATGATGAATTATCTGATACCCAAAGACTAAAAGAGCATCTAAAAAACCAAAAAGAAGAACAACAGCTTGAGCTAAACAACCTCAAATCAAAGCTTCATAGAGAATATCAACAAGCCATAAATGAAGCCAGAGCAGCCATAAAAGCAAAAGATGTAAGCGATTCACATAGATACCTAAATGCTGCTACAAAGTTTGTAAAGCAAGTAGAAACTCCGCAAATAAAAGAGGATGTAGTGTTTGAAGTGGGTGATATGGTCAAGTATAAAAGCTCAAAAGGGGAGATAATATCCATCAAAGGTGAAAAAGCTTTTGTAGATATAGACGGTATTAAAGTAAACGTATTTTTAAAAGAACTCAAAAAAAGCGGCAACCCAAAACCTACGCCAAAAGCTAAACCAAAAACAAACCTAAATGTTGAAAAGCCTACAAATGCAAGTGTGAGCTTAGATTTACATGGACTTAGAAGTGATGAAGCTATAGAAAAGCTTGATAAATTTATAAGTGATTGTTTGATAGCAGGATTTGATGAAGTGCTTGTATATCACGGTATCGGTACGGGTAAACTTTCCTTTGCAGTCAAAGAGTTTTTAAGAACTCATCCAAAAGTAAAGAGTTTTGGTGATGCACATCCTAGTGAGGGTGGTTTTGGGGCTAAAGTAGTAAAGCTTTAAAAAACTTATATTAAGATTTTTAAAGCACCTTCTTTCATAAGATTTGCTTGAGTTAGTGCAAAACTTCCGGCTTCATAAGAGATTATTGACTGTTTTAGTTTTGCAAATTCTTCCATATAGTTTACATCTCTTATTACTGACTCTGCATTTGCCATACTTGTTTTTTGCGTCATTAGATTTCTCATGGTTGACTCAACTTGTTGTTGAACTGAACCGTAATCTGAACGAAATGAGTTTAAGTCATCTAATGCTTGATCTATTATATCCATATATAGACCAAAATTTTCATTTGAAATACCGTTTGCCGATAAAGCATCGTTTTTTAGGGTAGCAAGAGTTAGCGTACCGCCAGT